>SLMV01000078.1 GCA_007133365.1 Clostridia bacterium | reverse complement strand
TTGGTCATTCGGTCGATCGTCAGCGTGCTTTCATCGGGTCTTGGCGGTTGGTGTTGAGGATGCCGCTTTGTTTTCGGGGCACAGGGATTCCAAACGGAGTGCCTCCTGGGAACATGCCTCCATGCAGGCAAAGCAGGCCACACATTGGGCTTGGGTCATATGAAGAATTTCGTCCTCAAAATAAAGGGCAGCGGTTGGGCATTCGCTGATGCATTCGCCGCACTTTGTACAGCGGTCGTTGTTAACCATGAGTTTCTTGGAGGTCGCAGCCTCAAGGAGCCCAGGGCGACTGACCGTGGTGACGGGGGATTCTCCCGGATTAAAACCTCGCGGCAAGTGAAATCCCTCAGTAACGTCCCAACGGCCAATGATCTCGAGTGCTTGGACATCCACCGAAACGGGCTCGGATGCCGCTGCGGCGACAAGATGGTAAATGCTGCAGGGCTCCAGTCCGAGCATACTGGAACCGAGAACATCGACGGCCACACCGGAGTGCGATGCTAATACCTTTCCAAGATACCGGAGCGTTTTGCTGGATCGACCGCCCCCTTCTGGAATTAAAATGGCATCCACCAGGGTTAGGTCGGGGGGACGAAGATGATAGATGTCGGCCAACATGTGTTCAAAGTGCCGGCGGTCTTTGGATATCTGGTGGCAATACGCTTTTTGTCCGCCCGCCAAGTAACCAAAGCAGTTCTTGATGGCTGACGTGATACCGGTGTTGGGATGGGTCTTTAACTTCGGGAGGTTGATGATATAGTCTGCTTCAAAGATTATCTTTGGGAAATAGAGATCCGTGGCACCGAGTGATGGGATGCGTTTTGGGATCAGTCCCCGCCCAATATTTTCCAGGTAGTCGCCGGTGACTGCGCCCAACCCATTTGCCCTAAATAACTGGGGAATGCGGCCATAATTTTGGATGCCTGGATTGTCGCCCACACGGATGTCAGCTGCCCCCGCATCTTCGACTGCCCGGATGACGGCAGCCAGTAAACTTGGATGGGTGTTTGCGGCCAACTCCGGTTCCATTTCATGCACTGCGTTGGGCTTGATGAAAACGCGACGTCCCTGGAGGTCAACCTCGAGTTGGGTGAAGATCGTGTCAACGGTTGTTTGAATATCGCGATAGTTGGCATCGTAGATGAATATGTGTGACATTAACGTCCTCCCGTCAGTCTCAACCGTTAGGGTTATAAGGCCTACCGATGGCTCTGGTCGCGGGTATGTTCGAGGGTTTAAATCCGTTCATTAATTGGGTTTTCGCGCATCTAAGCATCACGTTGGGCCTTTAGGTGATGCATCGTTGGTCTCGTTGCGGTTACCTTGGGAGATTCTCGACCTCATCCACAAACCCATTCGCTTTTGCCCAGGGTCTTCCTGCTCTTCGCCCGTAATGCGTCTAACGTAAGGATCGGGTCTTTCCTTTTATTTGTAGGGTTCGTGCAGGATTCTGCCGTACGAAAGCCGAAAAAATCAACGGGAATGACATACTTCATGCAAAGGGGACCGAGGACATGGTGCGAACAAAATATCTTCTTATTTTTTTCATACTCATTTTACTCTCATTGTCAGGATGTACAGCAGGTGAGTCGCCCGAAACGGGTGGTACTTTAGTGGTGGGCCAATCGACGGATGTTGAGATTCTTGATCCCCATCGCCACAAAGATTTATACGCAGTGCGAGTATCCGACCAATTGTTTGATAAATTGGTGATGTTGAATCATCAAGGCGAATTTAAACCTTCTTTGGCAACCTCCTGGACCGTGCATGATGACGGGATGCGTTGGCGCTTCCAACTTCGTAATGATGTGGTGTTTCACGATGGGGAACCCATGACGGCGGACGATGTCGTGTTCTCTTTGAACCGTGTTTTGGATCCGGAATTCGAATCGCCCCATAAAGGGGATTTAGGCTTCGTCCGCGAGGTGCGCGCGGAGGAGACACATCAAGTGAGCATTGAACTTGAAGAGCCCAATGGCGCTTTGCTTTCCGCCTTATTGAACGTGCATGTGGTGCCGGAACATGCGGCCGATCGACTAAATGAGCAGCCGGTGGGAAGCGGTCCCTTTGTTTTTGAAGAACGGCAGGCCGATGAACGGATCGTTTTAAAAGCCTTCAATGACTATTGGGCCGGGGCCCCCATGTTCAGTGAACTGGTCTTTCGCCCCATTCCGGAGACTAGCACCCGATTGGTGGAGCTGGAAACCGGTCGCATTCACATTGCCGATGGCATACCGGGTGAGGAAATGGAACGCTTAACCGATCTCGATGGCGTGGAGGTTGCGTCAACGGTGGGGAGCAATTACAGCGTCCTCGCATTTAACAATGAACGCTCACCTTTTGACGATCCGCGCGTTCGTCGAGCCGTGGGGAAAGCGATCGATGCGCAGCGGTTGGTTGAATTGGTCTATCCGGGCACCGCAGTTGCCGCAGAGGGCCCGATTCCCCCGACCTCCTGGGCGTACGATGATTCCTTTGAAGGGCTCGGTTTTGACTTAGGAGCGGCACGTCGATTGATGGATGAAGCCGATGTGGATCAGGACTTGTCGGTGGAGTTGATGATTTCGGAAGACGAGCGGATGGAGCGCGGTGGCGTCCTGCTCAAGTCCATGCTCGAGGAAATCGGCATGGACATCGATTTGACGGCATTGGAATGGGGAACCTTTATGGAGCGCATGTTGGGGCGCGACTATGACATGTTGCGAGTGGCTTGGTCCACCGATCCCGATCCGGATGCCCTTCTCTATGGGCTTCACCATTCCGGCTCCGAAATGCTCAACTTTACCCGCTATCAAAATCCCCAGGCCGATGAGCTGCTCGATCGCGGAAGACGCCAGGCGGATGTCAGTGCCCGGGCAGAATCGTATCGCGAGTTTCAAGAAATTGTGTTGGAAGATGTACCGATGGTGTACCTGCTTCATGAAAATCAGGTGGTCGGGCATCGCAAAGGCGTCAATGGGTTTCGCCCGCATCTGACCGGTGCTTTTTATTTCAAGACGGGCTTTGGCGTTAACACATGGCTTCGTCAATAGACGGTACGGAGGGATGATGTGACCCGCTTCGTGATGCGTCGGATAACGGGCGGATTGACGGTCCTTCTCGGGGTGCTGTTCTTGGTCTTTGCTTTGGCCCACATAGCGCCGGGCGATCCCGCCTTACTCATCATGGGGCTTGAAAGTGCGGATCCCGAGCGGTTAGCCGATCTCACGGTGAAACTAGGGCTTGACCGTCCCTTATGGATCCAGTTTACCGATTATCTTCAGGGCCTTCTGCGTGGGGATTTGGGTTATTCCTATCGTGCTCAACAGCCCGTCAGCGTTTTGATCTTCGAGCGCCTTCCCGCAACGCTGGAGTTGGCCGGGGCTGCCCTTCTCCTTTCCCTTGTCATTGCGGTGCCCTTGGGAACGCTCGCGGCTCGATTTCAGCGTTCGGGATGGGATTATGTCGCCGGCTTGGGAACCGTGTTGGGGTTCTCCCTGCCCGGCTTTTGGTTGGGTTTGTTGTTGATCCTCACGTTTGCTTTGTTTTTTCAGTGGTTGCCGGCCTCCGGACGGGGCGGCTCATTAATGGGTGGCGTCGTTGATCTTTTGCTCCGGGGTGAATTCCGTGCGTTGGGATTGAGTCTTCGCCATCTAATACTGCCCGCGGTCACCTTAGCCGCACCTTTGACGGCGCTTCTCATGCGGTTTGTTCGAAACGGGGTGCTCCAGGCGCTCGGGAATGATTATATCCGGACGGCGCGTGCCAAGGGCCTTTCGGAGCGGTGTGTCCTGTTTCGGCACGCCCTTAAGAATGCCCTCATCCCCATGGTGACCGTTTTGGGCCTTTATGCCGGACGTTTGCTCGGAGGTGCGGTGGTGATCGAAACCGTCTTTGCCTGGCCGGGTGCCGGACGGTTGATGGTCAATGCGATTGGTCGACGGGATTTCCCCACTTTGCAGGGAGCGGTGTTGGTGGTGGCCGTGGCCTTCATCGTCATTCACCTGTTATTGGATTTGGCTTATGGGTGGTTAGACCCCCGGATTCGCTATGAATAGACTTTCGAGGCTCGATCCACGCATTATCGTTGGGGCCGGAATCTTGGCGCTTCTTCTCATCGGCGCGCTGGGCGCTTCGGCGTTCGCTCCGCACCCGCCCGAACGCATTCACGATGACTTCATCATGGCACCGCCGGGAACGCCGGGGTTTTTGTTAGGCACCGACACGCTAGGTCGGGATCTTCTCAGCCGGATGCTTTATGGCGCCCGGGTTTCGCTTTTGGTGGGGGCGTCGGTGGTGGTGATCGCCGGCATCTTCGGTGTCACCGTGGGACTTGTTGCCGGAGCCATGGGCGGTTGGGTGGATCATGTGGCCATGCGGATCACCGAGATTATTCTCTCCTTTCCGCCGCTATTATTAGCGGTGGCCATCGTCGGCGTCCGTGGACCTGGTGTGCCTAACTTGATCATCGCTTTGGTGGTGTTCAGCTGGACCGACTACGCCCGGGTGGTCCGGGGTGAGATGCTCGCGCTTCGGGAAGAACCCTATGTCGAGGCGGGTCGTTCGATCGGAATGACCGAGGCGCAGTTGGTGCTTCGGTATATGTTGCCCGGCGTCGCCAATTCCATCGTGATCTTGGGGACGTTCGGGATGGCATCGGCGATCCTTGCGGAAGCGGCCCTTAGCTTCTTGGGGTTAGGCGTGGTGGCGCCGGCGGCCAGTTGGGGCAGTATTCTCTCGGATGCTCGAGTCTTTCTTCGTCTCGCGCCCCACCTAGTGGTGTTCCCCGGGCTGGCCTTGATGGTAACCGTCATGGCACTTCATCTTTTGGGGGATGGTCTTAGGGATTGGTTGGACCCCAGATCCAAGTGAGACGTCATCATGAGACATGAGATCCATAGCGATGCCGAGCCGTTGTCGAATAACGAGGTCGGCAGCGAGGCCGCCCTTGAGAAATCCCTTTTGGAAAACGGAGTGTTTTGGAGATCGAAGATGGCATTTGCCATCCGGATCCGGGGTAACTCGGCGTTTTAGTGCGGGGACTTTGGGATCTCTTAGCGATCGCCCAAGGAATGGATCGGGAGATTTGGGCAAGACTCTGACAAACTCAAGGGTTGCACGAAGCGCCGAAGGTCGTGATCGGGAAGCGATTTCGCCGGTTTGATGATGATCGCCCCGATTTCTCGCCGAGAAGGTCGATGCCCATTTCGAGTTTGCTATTGATTGCTTCCCGGTTTGAGTTTTCGTATCCGACGTCCGCCATGGCGGAGATGGAGGGGTGGGTCGGGCGAAAGAAATTACGCCGATGACAAAATTCGGGGTCGCATCCGGCTTCACCATTTCTTGCGACCCGGGAAACCGCACCTCCTCGCGTCCGGGGCAACCCTGGTTGAAGTAACACATTCTTCACATATTGTGGATATGATTTTGGCGGAGGGGATGCCCATGAGCGCTAAACGAATCCTTGTCGTCGATGATGACTCGAACGTCCTGGAACTGATACGGCTTTATTTAACGTCGGATGGTTTTGAGGTCATCACCGTCGATGATGGCGCTAAAGTGCGGACAATATTTGATCAGATGTCACCCGATCTGATCTTATTGGATCTGATGTTGCCGGGCTGTGATGGCTGGGAGATCTGTCGTTCCCTTCGAAAAGTTGCAACCACTCCCATTATCATCCTAAGTGCGCGGGACGAAGACAGCGACAAGATCCTGGGATTAGAACTCGGAGCCGATGATTATATCACCAAACCCTTCAATCCCAAGGAATTGATTGCGAGGGTACGAGCCGTGCTTCGCCGCACCGAAAGCCCGCTGGAACACGATGAACGGGTGTTAGAATACCCTGGGATCATCATTAATCAAATGACCCGACAGGTTCAAACGCTTGCGGGAGAGGCCTTCCCTACCGCCAAGGAGTTCGATCTTCTTTGGTTTTTGGCATCGCAACCGGGTTGGGTTTTCACGCGATCACAGATTCTCGATCGGGTGTGGGGATATGAGTATTTGGGCGATAGCCGGACCGTGGATACTCATATCAAGCGACTCCGGAGAAAGTTGCGACAAAACGATCAAAACGGCTGGCGGATCGAGACCGTCTGGGGCGTCGGGTATCGGTTTGAAGTTGACGACCGATGAAGTCCCGGCTCTGGAAGCGTCTGGTCATGGCGAATATGCTTGTGATTCTCACGGCCCTCTTAATTTTAGGAGCGGTCCAATCGCAGCTGGTTCATCGATATCTATTTTCCACGCGCGAGTTTGAACTTAAGGGTTTGGCCCGCGAAATGGAAGACGTATTGGCCGATTATTTGGCGGGGAATGACCCGCCGGATATGGCCGAATCGTTGCTGGGGGCATTGGATCGACTGGGGGATGCCCGTCTCCGGGTGGTCAATCTTGACGGACGGATTGCCCTGAGCTCGCATCGTCCCCATCGTGGGCGGCATTTGGACGCGGCCGAAGCCGCCATCTTGGGCGAGGTGGGCGCCGGGAAGACCATCACCTACCAACCGTTGGATGCGCAATCGGAGGAACGGATGCTCAGTGTCGCCCATCCCATTTCGGATGACGGACGGGTGATCGGTGCCCTTTTGGTGTCGGCACCCGTTGGTAGCATCCAAGCGGCCGCCTCCGAGATGACACGGCTGATCTTGGTGGCCGCCTTTGCGGCCCTCGTGGCATCGGCTGGACTGGGCTTTTTGTTATCCCGCCAAGTTGCCCGTCCGCTGATGACCATGGCGGAGGTGGCAAGCGAGATGGCGATCGGCCGATTTGTTCGGAGTGTCCCGGTGACCTCTGATGATGAACTCGGCGTGTTAGCGCGGGCTCTGAACGATCTATCCCGGAATCTTTCCGATACTTTGGGTTCACTCAAGGAGGAAAAACAAAAATTTGAAACCACCGTGGCCAGTATGCGTGAAGGAGTCCTCGGGGTGGAGAGCGGGGGACGAATCTTTTTGGTCAATGATGCCGCGAGGCAAATGCTTTCGCTGGACACATCGGCAGTCGGCGAGTCGTTTAGGACGAGTGGACTTCCAGAGGTGCTGGTAGCCTTAATCGACCGTGTTCGATCAGGGGAAGTACCCGGTGAGGTTCGCATCGATTTAGGGCCCACTCGGATTTATCGCGTCTGGGGTGATCCCATTCAATTTGAAAAGCGGACCGGTTTCAGTGGCGTTGTGATTTTGATTCAGGATATAAGCCATGCCGAGCGGCTTGAATGGATGCGCCGCAATTTCGTAGCGGATGCGTCCCACGAACTTCGAGCTCCTCTCACCGTTATCACCGGATTCCTCGAAGCCCTGTCAGACGGCACGGTTTCAAGGTCGGACCACCCTCGCTATATTCGCATTGTCCGTGAGGAAGTGGAGCGGCTTAACCGATTGGTCCAGGGTTTGCTCGATTTAAACCGATATGAATCGGGCCATTTTGAGTTGCAATGGGCCGATGTTGATTCACTCCGACTGCTTCAATCGGTTTTTGACCGCATGACGCCATTAGCACACGCCCAGGGCATTCAATTCGAAATTGTACGACCTTCTGATCCGCCGAAACTGCGTGCCGATCGCGACCGTTTAGAGCAGGTGCTTGGTAATTTGGTGGAGAATGCCATTCGCTACACGCCTGCAGGGGGGCGAGTGGAACTGGGTGTTCAAAGTGAGGCTGATAATGTGATCTTTTGGGTCGGGGACAACGGTTTGGGAATTGCCCCCGATTTATTGCCGCACATTTGGGATCGCTTCTTTAAAGCGGATCGATCGCGCCGTCGCGATCATCCCGGTTCGGGGATTGGACTCTCGATCGTCCGGCATATTGTGACGGCGCATGGTGGGCAAGTGCGCGTCGAGTCAAGCCCGGGCGAGGGGTCCCTATTTGAAGTCAGACTGCCCCGGTGAGTTCACAAATCGTTTTCAAACGCGTCACCGTTTTGCCATATTTGAGGGCTAGCATGAATGAGGAGGAGGTGATATTCCATGAAACAGACGATTCTTATCGCAACGTTCGTTGCCTTGTTGCTCGTTGCCGGAAACGGATTGGTGAGTGCCTGGGGAGGCGGTCTCGGGGGTGGTAATGAGGACTGCCGGGCCCTTGATGTCATCGAATTCGACCCGGAGCGTCAAGCGGAAGTCGATGCGCATTTGGCGGACTACCACCAACAACTCTCGGACCTTCGCGAACAAAGCCAGGCATTACGGGCCGAAGGGCAGATGGAGGCAGCGCGCGAAATGAGAGCGGACTTCTTTGCGCTTCAGGAGGAGTTTCGAACCGAGATAGGAGAATTATTAACGGAGGAAGAACTCGAATTGCTCCGTGGCCGTTGTGACGGCCCGCAGCATACGCGAACGTTCAAAAACACACAACAACAAAACCAATTGCATCGACAACATCGAACGCGCTAAGGGAGCGTTTCGGATCATTTGATCCTCGCGATTGAGGCGCCGGCGGGAACCCCCTAATTCCCAACCGGCGCTTCCATGCTTAAGGGAGAAAGACTTCGCTCGAGGATTCCGTTTAGATGCGCGATGAGCACTCCGTAATTGACGATGGACACCCCGCCCCTTTCTGCCTCTTCGATGCGAGACAGCATATCGCGACGATTGGTCATGCACGCGCCGCAATGGACGATGAGATCGTAATTTCCGACATCATCGGGGAAATGTCGACCGGACGTCCAGGAAAAGTTTAGAGGCCCCCCCACCCGAGCCTCAAGCCACCGGGGGATTTTCACGGTCCCGATGTCATCTTTTTGCCGATGATGGGTGCAGGCTTCGGCGATCAAGACGTGATCACCCGGTTGAAGGTGTTCCACGGCTGCGGCGCCTCGGCGCAGGGTTTCGATCTCCCCTTTATAGCGCGCCATCAGGATCGAAAACGATGTGAGGGGAATGGTCTCGGGAAGCGTCTGTGCCACCTGTTCGAATACCTGGCTGTCCGTGATGACCAACTGGGGGGCATGGACCAGTGATTTCAGGGTCTGCTCCAGCTCGGTTTCCCGACAAATGACGGCCGTCTTCCCGGCGTCAATGATGTCGCGTAACGTTTGGACCTGGGGCAAAATGAGCCGACCTTTCGGGGCACCGCTGTCAATTGGAGTTACCAGGATGACCGGTCTTTGATCCATCAGGAGATCGGCGACTAAGGGGGGTTCGAGGGAATCCGTGTCGAGCCTTTCGGCGAGTTGATCTTTTAGCCGATCGATATGCGTCCCCTTGAGGGCGTCGACCTGGAGGTAGGGGGCGTTGGGCACCCCATCGCCGTTTTTGACATTTTGAACGATGACGGTCGGGATGTCTCGGTTTCTTAATTCCGAATGCATTTTGGCTTCGATCGGATCCAGGGCCGAATTTGTGATCAGAAGAATTGCCAGATCCGCCCGCCTCAGGGCGCGTTCGGTGACTTCACCGCGGGCTTGGCCCAACACACTAGGATCATCTAATCCGGCGGTGTCGATCATCACCACCGGTCCGTAGGGCAACAGTTCCATGCCTTTTTGGACGGGATCCGTGGTGGTCCCGGGCTCTTTGGAAACCAGGGCGATGGTCTGATTGGTGAGCGCGTTGATGAGCGTGGATTTTCCCACGTTGACTTTACCTAAAATGATAATATGCGGCCGGAGGGCGTGTGGCGTTTTGTTCATGAAACGTACCTCCTTCTTAGGGCTCTGCCGTGGTCGGTGCCTACGAAACGGTCAATCGCGGCGATTTCATGGTTTAAATGCGCGAGTGTGGCGCTGAGGGGTTCAATATTGTGCCCCTTTTGTTGATAGATTTCGTAGCGGGCCCGGACCTCGGTCGGCGTGGCATTGGGCATGACGACGTTGGCCCCGCGTTGCCAGCCTTTTTGTCGTGCGAACGGATCGAGAGCGGTCAGTGCGCTGGTCACCGGGATGTGGACGTCGCGGAGGACAAGGCGCGCCATGGCCATCATTTTGTACACCATCAGGGTCGTGCCGGAGGGGACGTCGGCCA
>SLMV01000005.1 GCA_007133365.1 Clostridia bacterium | reverse complement strand
GATCTTCACCTGGCGGTTCATGTTCGTCGATGATAAATCATATCGTCATGATCGATTGGCGGAATGGGTCTTCAAATCGTCCCGGTGTTGCGCGCGCCTCGTCGCTGGGCCCGGGCGAATTGACCGCGCCTTTTGATGGTCGATCCGCCAGGCGTTTTCTGCTGTCTCGAAGCATCCTGTAAACCCACACATCATCTCCCCCCTCACTTATCGGCGCTCCTCCGGTTAGGGTTTCTTAATAGAAATCGGGGAAGCGACCGGGACAACCTTCTCGTGGATGGCACCTCCGACACACCTCTCGGTGCGGGTTTTCAGTTCTCGCTGACGGAGTCGACCGAGCGCCCTGATAAGGAATCTATCTTCCCGCACACCCGTCTATCGATAAAGAGGACTTTCGCCCACTATGGACGTCGTCTGGTGTAAAAGACTTGCCCAGCGGGTTACGCTTCGTTCAAGATTCGCATTGCTCAGGACATAGGTTGTGGCTACGGTTTCGTTCGGATCCCGCATCCTCACGGGCACCCTTGCCTGAGCTAGGGGTTCTACGTAAACCTGATCGTGCATGAGACTTGCACCCATCATTACCCACTCATTTCGGGCGCACCACGAAAGACGCACCGATCAAGACGATCCGATCGGTGCGTCTCATCACTGGCTTGAGCCTTAATCGTTATCCGCTCAGGTCCACACCGTTTTCAATAAGAGCGTCCGTTACTCGCTGGGCAACATCATCTGGTAGCCATTCACGCCAATCGTCTTCGAAATTTTCAAAGTACCAGAAGGCCGCTTCTTGAGGACTTGCATCCGCGTCCATCTTGTAAGCCATCGTTTGGTTAATCGGATCCGTGCCGATGAACATATTTTCTAGGAATTCGAAGATCTCCGGAGCGCGTTCTTTAACGCTTTTGTGAACGCCTTTTCGAATGTCTAATTCAATAAATCCGCAAGCTTCGTCGACATCTTCGACCGGGATTTCGCCAGCCGCCGCTCTTTCCAGCTGTTCTTCCACCTCAGGGTCATACTCGGGTTCCTCGAGCACCACGACATCATACATACCCGGTAACCACGTCGGCTCCCAATAATAAAAGAAAATGGGATCTCCGGCCTCAATAGCCCCGGCAATGGCAGCGTCAAGAGCACCGGAGCTGCCGGGTTCGACAGTATTATAGTATTCATCAAGGCCGTAAACTTGCATCTTAACTTCGTTGATCTCCGTCACGACCCAACCACTGATGCCGTTAATAAACCGGCCGCGGCCCGGATCGTCGGGATCTTCAAAGGCCTCATAGTAATCCTTCATGTCCCAAACCGTCTCAAGGTCCGCTGCGATGGGTTCAATGCCACGTTCTTCGTCACCTTCGATGACATAACGTGGAACGTACCATGCCTGCCTGGATGTCTCATAAATCGAACCGACATCAATCAGATATCCTTCGGACGTCGCTTCCTCGTACCACTCTGGTAAGTTCATACGCCAAAGTTCTAATTCCACGTGGATATCACCGTGCTGCATGCCCACTTGGAAGGCATCGGTGCTGACCGTTTCGGTCTCGGTTGGATGGTCATAGCCTTCTTCGATGATGAACTGAGCGATCTCCGTGGCAATCCACACCGACTCCCACTGGCGATCCGCAAAAATGATCGGTTCGTCCGCTTCGGGATCTTCGAGCAGCGCAGCACATCCCAACATCAGGGTAAGACTTGTGATCAAAGCGACTGCTAGTAGGCCGGAAAGCCAACGTTTATGGTATCGGTCATTCATGAGAATATCACCCTCCTATAACCTTTGACCTTTACACTAGCCCCGAAATTACGTTCAATCGCAATAATTTTTTCGATGTCCATCATGTGCGGACTCAGACTGATTTTTCTATGTCATCGAGGATATTGGCATGCCTGTCATCAGTTTATAACAGTCGTTGAGGCCCTTCAAGGCGCTCGCTGGTGGGGCAAGGGGCAGTAAATCCCATTCACTATTGTTATTTTAAAACGGACGGTGTCAGTTACTGCCCTCTTCTTTAACGTGCATGGTGCTTCGTGCAAAAGAACAAATTGAATGATATCCTTATCATGAGCTTTGCTTCACTTTCACTGGTCTTCAAATTCAACGAAGCGGTCACAGTTTTCCACCGTTCATCTTTCTGATGCCTTATCTGTTTCTTTCGCTTCGGTGGATACGCTGGACAAGACGAAAAATGAGGGAGGCTTTGAACATCCGTGATCTTCTCAATTTTACCTGATTTTCTCATAGAATACCCTAGCCAATGGATCATCCCGCTATCGAGCTGGATCGAAGATGCCACCGATATCATCATTGAGCGCGGTGATCTTCTTTGGTCCCTTATGGCATCAGTGCTCCGATTCACCTTGGGTGAGGCTAATGCCATCCTGAGCATACTCCCCTGGTCCTTCATGATCGTTATCTTTGTCATCATTGGCACCTTGATCGGAGGCCGTTCTTTGGGCATCGGCACCGGATTAGGGCTGCTATTGATCGCGGCCCTAGGCATGTGGGATTTAGCGATGATAACGTTAGCCCTCGTGCTTGTCGCTGCTTTTTTGAGCATCGTGATCGGAATCCCGCTCGGCATTTTGATGTCGCGCTACGAATCGCTCAATCAAATCATTCGGCCCGTGCTCGATCTCATGCAGACGCTTCCGAGCTTCGTTTATTTAATCCCAGTGGTCATGATCTTTAGTATTGGGCGCATTCCCGCACTCTTGGCAACCTTTATCTACTCGGTTCCGCCAACGATCCGTCTCACCAACCTCGGCATCCGACAGGTACCGGAAGATGTTTTGGAAGCGGGCCTATCGTTAGGCTCGAGTCGCCTGCAATTGCTGACCAAAATCCAATTGCCTTTGGCACTTCCCACGATCATGGCCGGAGTGAACCAGACGGTGATGATGGCACTCGCCATGGTGGTCATTGCCTCCATGATTGGTGCCGGCGGTCTGGGCGTGGAAGTCCTCCGTGGAGTCGGACAGTTGGATGTGGGACGTGGTTTCGTCGGAGGGATCTGTATCGTGATCCTCGCCATCATCATCGACCGCCTGACCCAAGAAGCGGTCACCCCGCCGGAGTAAGATGGTTAAAAACTTGCCTGCATTGGAAGGTGGTACAAATACATGGGCGAATCCAAATCTGAACCGTCAGTATCGGTAAATGGTTTAGTCAAGATTTTCGGAAGACGGGTCAAGCGCTCGCTTAAGTTCCTTCGCGATGGAAAGACGAAGGACGAAATCCAAAAGATGACGGGTGCGACCGTTGGGGTGTACGACGCGAGTTTTGACATCTATCCGGAGGAGACGTTCATCGTAATGGGACTTTCCGGGAGTGGGAAATCGACCCTGGTCCGTTGCGTCATTCGCTTGATCGAACCCACCGCGGGAACCATAATCCTAAATGGTCAAGACGTCACAAAGATGGGCGAAAGAGAATTGATGGCGCTCCGACGAAAAGACGTCGGGATGGTGTTTCAGCACTTTGCCCTCTTCCCCCACCGAACCGTGCTCGATAATGTGGCCTATGGTTTGGAAATCCAGGGTATTTCAAAAAGGGAACGCTATACCAAAGCGGAGGAATATCTGGAACAAGTCGGTTTGGGCGGATGGGGCCACTATCGACCCAAGGCACTTTCTGGGGGGATGCAGCAACGGGTCGGCCTCGCACGTGCACTGATTCAAGATCCTGCAATTCTATTGATGGATGAACCTTTTTCCGCCCTAGATCCTCTCATCCGAAAAGACATGCAGGACGAGCTGGTGGATATGCAGCGGAAAATGCGCAAATCGATTCTCTTCATCACGCACGATTTGGACGAGGCACTTCGTCTCGGTGATCGAATTGCCATCATGAACGAAGGTCAAGTGGTTCAGATTGGTACCCCAAAAGAAATTGTAACCGAACCCGTCAATGACTATGTGGCGGAGTTTGTTCAAAACGTGGATCGCTTTGACTTTCTAACTGCAAAGGATGCGATCGGACCCAACATTCCCCTCCTCCGCCAGGACCAGCCAGTAGCCGATGCCTGGAAGGCGATTGAGGATTCGCAGTCTCCTTATCTCGTGCAAACGGATGGAGATAATCGTTTGGTGGGCATCACTTATTCCCATGACGTCAAAGCCGCATTACAAAACGGTCCGGTCAATCTCGACCAACTGCCGGTTCATGAATCGGAGGTGGCATCGCCCAACATCCTCGCTTCCGATCTCTTGCCCCGCATGAGCGCCAATTATCAGCCCATTGTTTTGTTGGATGACAGCCGTCGAATTGTCGGTGTGGTCGATGCTTCCTCGCTGGTGGCAAGCCTAGTGGATTCTTCCGATGAGGACTAAAACCGATTTGCGGCGAATGCCGGCCCAAATTTCCTTTTCTAGCGGGAGGCGAAATGCGCGCTGAACAGCGGTCCGATGTTCCAAAATCAGCCAGACTCGCCCAGTTGCTCGGGCTTTTGAGCATGGCAAGTTTTTTCCTGGCGGTAATGCTTGGGTTTCTCATCGCCGATCTAGGGATGAGCACACTGTTTTTGTCGCTCGTGTTGCCTTTATCGATTGCAACTGTCGCTTTCGCCGCCGGTGTTCGCCGTGATCTCGGCGATGCCAACGCTCCTGGTTATCGCCAAGCTGCAATCGGATTTGCGATGGGTTTATCAGTTTTAGCCTTGGTTGGAATCCTGGTTATCGGCGTTATGATCATCTTAACCCTAGTCCTTCGGGGTTAGTCCGTACCGGCACCCCTGAGATTTCCAATATTTCGAAGATGATCCAGAGGATCTCCCATGATATGGCAGCACTTACCGGAACGCCTTTTCTTCGATTCAAACCGCGTTGTATTACATCCTCCGGAAACTATCATCCGAAGGGATTTAGACGTTGCCAAAGCGATGATGGTTTCGTCTCCCCATACCATTCGATGAAACGCTCGGGATTTCGAATGGTGATGGTGCGCCCGGTCACTTGGCGACGTATCGAGTTGTGGAGTTCTCGCTCGAGCTGCCGAACCTGATGATATTCAAACGAGGATCGAAACTCGACCACGATGGTATCGTCAACGAAGCGAAATTGGATATGTCCCCGCCTTTCGTGCTCCTGCCAAATATCCAGCCCGGGATCATGAGTGTCTTCCGCTGGTCGGCGCGGGAAATATTTCGGAACCGGCTTTTGGGCATAATCATAAAGTTCGAGAAAGACTTCCCTGCCCAGCGCAAGGACATCATCATCAAGGACCGAAGCATCCCGTCGCGAAAAAACTTCGAGATAGCGATGGGAAAACCAGCTGAACAAATCGTTTCGTTGTTCCTGAAGCGCCGTACACTTTTCCTGATAACTCCTTCTTCCGTCATAGAGCAGATCAAACTGCAATCGTTTTGAACGGTTACGAAACCACTCATCCGGCTTGGTATCGTTACTGGTGAAGATCAAGGCCGGATACGGCGAATCATTTCGCCAATCGCTCCAATAACCGGTGAGGATGTCTTTAAGGTTCTTTAATTTCTGCTTTTCGATATCATCGATAATGAAGGGGAAAGCACTGGCAGACTGCTGAACGCCCGACAAACTTTTTTTGCTAACATTTCTTGACTCCTCCGGGGCTCGCACTCGGTGCCGGCTAATGAGGCGCAAAACAAAACTCACAAAGGTGCTCTTCCCGCCCCCTGATTCCCCGTGAATATATAGAAACGGCAGATTCTTATCCTTACTAATTCCTCGGTCATCTAGCTGCTGAGCATAGGGGGTAATGAGCGGGGCCCAAAATATGAAGAGCAACGTCTCGTACATGTGCATCTTGGTTGAGTTTGGATCATCACAATCGGCAAACTCATCCACGGTCGACAAATACTGTTCAATATGATCCAGGGCTTTAGCGATCTCAGCCGGATCCTCCGGCCACGGTTGAGACAAGACGTCGGATCGGCCGTTGGTATGAGTGTAAACCAATCGATGATCCCGGACATTAACGATTGGAATGCCGAAGACAATCTGGTGTCGAGTGGCAAATGCGTGGCGTGGCCCGGATAGAATATCTTGGTGCGAATTGAAATGAATTTCGGGATGTTCGTACATTTGGATTAGTTGATCTTTCGTCCGAAGGTCGTACCCGCGAAGGTGAATGACTTCCTCGCGCTTATCCCGAGCGTCGCTCAGACCATGGACCGGGTCTTTTAGACTCTCAACGCCTTGAAGATTCTCAACCAATTTTGCGGTGACCGTTCGTGTTTCGTCAACGTCGCGACTGAGGACCTTTCCGGCAACCCAAAGACGAATCACCTCCTCACGAGGTTGATCAGACTTTTCGATTTCCTTAGTCAAATCTTCGAGGAAGCGTTCACAGTAGGTCATTTCCTCTTCCCAGACGTCTTCAAAAGATTGGTGCATCGGACTTCCTTCCGAAGTCTCGTATATTGCCACCGCTTCGTGTTGGCGACCCCAGGCATTTTTGCTGAAATTGGCCGAACCAATCAAAAGGCGCACCCGGTTATTGGGGATTCTTAAGATATAGATCTTAGAGTGGATCGAAACGACGCCCTTTGGAGTGTAGATCTTCAATCGTCCTTGTTGTTTAAGGTCTTCCAATACATTGGCAATCTCTGGTTTATCGACCAATTTCTCCCGATAGTCCTTCTTTCCCTGATCCCCCACGATGATCTCAAGTTTTTGCAGATTGAATTCCTCAAATGTCTTTTGAATATGCTCGGGAGAATCGCAAAAGGTGATGATCTTCGCTTCTATGGCGTCCTCAAAAAATTTCTGGAAAGCGGAATATCCTTTGATCGGTTTGATAGAGCAGCTCTCGCGCTGAAACATTCCCAGTTGTTCAGACAAAAGGTCGACACCTCTTTCGACATCTTTATTGATCAGTGATTCGGATACCACATAAAGGCGGCAATGTCGCAATCTTCATTTGAGTCAGCGTATCCGCTTGTCCTATTGCGAAATCGAGGCGACACGTCCAGTGAAGAAAACATCCAAATGCTTGTTCCTCTCTCACTTTACCCCTTAACAAAGATTATTCAACACGTTTCAATAACGTGACCCCCGCATTAATTCCCTGAAGACGATCCCCAATTCTTAAGTCGATTTCGTAAATGACGTTGCAGGTTATCATCCCGACAGAACACAAAACAACCTTTCATCCCCCGACTCATTAGGGTCTTATATATATTTTTGATCAACAACGTCAACTTCTCAGGATTATCTTTAAGTCCCTTCTTCCCCGCTACATCATGGTAATTTTCCCATGAGCCGTAAACTTTCATCTCCGCTGGGTCAAACTTTAAATCGTATCCAATTAAAACCCCCACATAGTCAAACTCCAAACCTTGTGAGGTATGTATACACCCAACTTGATCCACCTTGGTATCATCAAACGCCCATGTCTGTCGACCTTTTCGACTATTCCAAGGTAAGGCAAAATCATATTCAGGCATGCTCACATCTAAGACATTTGCATCCGGATTGCCTTTCTTTTCGGACGTCCACGGCCAGGCAAAACCGGCGAGCACCCGAGCATTTTGACCCTGATCGTTCTTTTCCTGGATCGCGGCGACAACCTCTTGGGGGCTATCCAAGACTGCCAATTCAAAACGTCCTTCATCCCACCCTTCGAAATTTGCCGTGTCTCGAATTTGCAGGGTGTGTTCGAGCCAGTTAAGGTAACCCTCAGCACCCGAGCATCTGAATTGCGTTACTAAATCGAGTTCGATCGTTTCAGCTCCAAATTGCTGCGCCGTTTTATTTATGGCTTTTGCTGTGCCAATGTCCTCCGGTCGGACTCGCTGATCATCATCGATAAAGAAGACACTAACCCAAGCGCTTTTGACGATGTCGGCAATCTGATTTTCCCCCTGGTAATAATTCGCTTTCCCGTCCTTAAGGCGATGGGCTTCATCAACGATCAGCACATCAAATACGTCGTTTGGCGCATCCATATAACTACTGGATCCGGTGAACAAAGCGGATAAACGCCTTTTGGTCTGTTTCCTACTTCTCGAGAGCATTTCGATCATTGCATATCGAAATGCTGCGTTGGGTGCAACAAATTTGAGGTGCTTTCGCCGTTTGAGAAGTTCGACCAAAGCATTCATGGCCACCACGGATTTACCGGTACCTGCGCCTCCCTTGACCACAATCACCGTCTTTTCGCTCGGGTCCACTGCATGAGCAAGGATGGTTTCGAACGCCACCTTTTGTTCATCGAGGAGCGTGAAGATTTCATTGCCGGCAAAAATATCTTGGACATAATCGATGAATTTTTTCGAAGGCCGGATTCGACCCTTTTCAATCGCATAGAGTATCTCCAATCCCTGCCCTTGGCCCACATAGTAACTAACATAATCCTGAAGAATTCGATTATCCTCCGCAAAGAAGACGGGTGAATCCCCGAGAACTTGCTGATACTGGCTTGATATCAATGGCTCAGGATCCCGCTTATAATAGTTATGAAGATAGACGCAGGAATAGGGTCGCAGGTTGCCTTCGTATACGGCTTCATTCATATCCGTGAGGAACTTCTTATAGGAGTAGGCTTGATAAGAAGGGTGAATCGTCTCCCTTATCGCTCCTCCGATGAAGGTTTTAACAAGGTCGTCCTTGTCAGTCGCATCCGCTTTGTCCCATTGCTTCAACTCGACAATGACGAAATTCTGGTTATAATCCTCATCATGCCCAGTAATAATGAAATCAATTCGCTTGCTCGTCGCAGGAATCACATATTCAATCAATATGCCACAGTCTCTCGGCACGCTCGAATTCCGGATAATTCGCTCCATATATTGCAGCGAGTTAGCCCAAGACTTTCGTTCTTGCGGCGATACGGATCGGCCGAATCGAGTTCTAAACTCCGATTCGATCTTCCTAACAATACGGTTATCATCCACATCTTCTATGAATCCGGAGGCTTGATTTTGATAGACAATCATGCCGCTTCACCTCATTAAGTCGATCAACCCTTGTGCCCGTTTTCCCTATCAATCTTGTACTTATTCTCGTTAATGGCGAGTTTCCGTCTAATCAGGTATTTCAAGTCCACACCCAATACATCGGCAAGCAGCATGCAATAAATCAATACGTCGGCCAATTCTTCCTCCAGCGCACACTGCTCATCCGGCATACTGATTTTGGTACCGCTCCACTGGAAAATCTCTAATAATTCCGCGGCCTCCAAATTGATCGAGATTGCTAAATCCTTCGGATTATGGAACATTTTCCAGTTTCTGCTATCTCGAAAATGCCGTATTTCCTCCATAATTTCTTCATCCATGCATTATCACCTTTCACCCGTTTCTCTTTTAGGGTAGCAAAATATAAGCAACATCGGACACCGTCAGAAAAACGGCATAATTATCACAAAGTGATCTTCTTTCACACATTGAAAGCAGGGATAAACTCGAGGATGGGTTGGGTAGGATATAAACCCCTGATCTTCGAGCCGCTTAGATGGTTAAATTCGGTTAATCCACCGCGATGTCATCTCGGTGTAAGTTTTGTTAAAGATAGTGCCAGGGCGTCTAGTTTCCGATAGTCCAGTGCCGCCTTTGTTCGTTGTCGTAATCCATGCGTCAATCCAGCATTCCTTATACGGCCTCAATCTGTCCAGGAAAGATGAAATAGGACGATGCCGATTGATTCCCCCACCCGCAACGCCTTGCTGAGGTCCAACACCGCCACGAATATCCTTGAGTAAAAGTGAGGGACTTCGCCAACCTTTGTCTCAGACATCATCATACCTCCGTTTCCCAACATCAAGAGCATAGCTCACAAACAAGAACATTATTCGGACAGGAATCTCACCAGAAATCGGTTAAGAGCAGCCAAGACCGCCTTTACAGAAGATTGCGTTTCATCGCAGCCTTTATTTAATGCAGTTCCCACAAATCTCAACTCTTTGCCGGAACTCAAAACGGCTACGAGGGCCACCAGCGCTTCTGCTTCTTCAATCGTTACCCTCCTGATACTGATTAAGATCAATTTGAATTTCGAGGGGAGTAGTGTCTGCAAGG
>SLMV01000157.1 GCA_007133365.1 Clostridia bacterium | reverse complement strand
CATGTGAAGCCCTCCCTTTCCAAAACGAAACCATCATGGGGCTCAATAATTCACTTGTGACGCACCAATTGCAAATCCCCTGGGCCCAGCCATCCGCGGCCCCGCATCAAGGACGCAACCACGGCCGCAATCAGACCGGGAATGAGGAAATGAAGCAAGATGATGGCCACGAAAACTCCACCGTCGGCTCCCATGGCGGTTAGGGTCCCGATGGGCCCCACCAAGCCGCTGGTGCCCATCCCGGCCGCCCAAAACGTCGTGTCCATCCGAAAGACCAAGGTGGCCAAAGGCCCTCCCGCCATGCTCGCCACTGTGGCCGGGAGTCCGATAATGGGTTTTCGAATGATATTGGGAATCTGTAGCATGCTCGTGCCCAAGCCCTGAGACACCAACCCACTCCACCCGTTATCCGGGAACGAGGACACGGCAAAACCAACCATATGCGCCGCACAACCGGCCAACGCCGCACCGCCGGCCAATCCGGTCAATTCCAGCGCGATGGCAAGTGCGGCACTGCTGATGGGGGACGTCAGGGCCCATCCCATGACCACCGCCACCACGATGCCCATGGGAAACGGATGCAATTCGGTCGCCCACATGATGACCTCACCGAGCCCGCGCATGAAAACATCGATGGGGGGTCCGATGAATCGGGCCGCCGTAAACCCGACCAAAATGACCGTCACCGGAGTCACGATGATATCCAGTTTCGTTTCATCGGCCACCAATTTACCAAATTCCACCGCCAACACGGCCGCCACCCAGGCGCCCACCGGACCCCCCAGTGTCGCCCCAACAAAACCAGCCACGACCGATGCGAATAAAACCAATGGCGGGGCTTTGAGGGCCCAGGCCACGGCCACGGCGATGCCCGGTCCCATCATTTGTTTGGCATACTCGCCCGCCGTCACCAGGGCGGGCCAATTCACGGTCGTTCCCAGCGTTTCTAAAATCACGCCCACAATCAGGGTGCCGAACAGCCCGAGGGCCATAGCGCCGAGCCCGTCAATAAGATAGCGTTGCACCGAAAACTCGATATTCTTGCGTTTGAAAAAGGTTGCCTTGGTCAAAGTTTCTCACACTCTTTCTTTAATTCGGAAAAAGATGGCGATTGAACCAATCGAGAAGCCGCGTCAATCGGTCCACCCGATTGTGAGGGCGGCCGGAACGCGACAATTCGTGATTCTCTCCCGCATAACGCACAAACTGGCAGGTTACGCCGAGGCGTCTTAAGGCCACATACCACTGTTCCGCTTGCTCCATAGGGCAACGATGATCCTCCTCAGCGTGGACAATGAGGACCGGCGTGTTGACCTGAGGTGCATATCGGATTGGGCTTCGTGACATAATGAAATCCTCCGAATCCCATAAATCGGCGCCTCCCATACCTTTGCGATTCCCATGAAAACCCAGATCGGCACACCCATACTTGGTATAAAGATTGCTAATGCAACGAAACGTTACGGCTGCCTTAAAACAATGGGTCTGACTGATGATCCAGTTCGTCATGTAACCCCCATAACTACCCCCGGTCACGCCCAGTCGCTCGGCATCGACCCAAGGTTTTTCGAGCGCCTGCCGGGTCGCCGCCATCAAATCGCGGTAATCCACGCCGCCCCAGTCCCCGATGATTTGACGCGCATGGCTCGCCCCATACCCCTTGCTTCCCCGAGGATTATTATACATAACGCCCCAGCCTGCCGCGGCCAGAAGTTGGTATTGAAGATAAAAAACATTGCCGGACGTCAAGGCCGGGCCTCCGTGGATCTCCAACACTAACGGATATCGCTCCCCCGCCTTATAGCCGATCGGCTTCATCAACCAGCCTTCTAGCGGCCAACCATCCTCGCCCTCGTACGTTACCCGCTCCGGCTTGGCCAGCCGTCGCCTGCTGAATAGTTCATCGTTAAAATGGGTGCAGCGTACCGGATCATCCTCGTCGGGGCGAAGGATCCAAAGATCCCCGGGGCAATCCCAGTCGGTCCCCACAAAGGCGATCAAAGGCTCCCCAGTTAGATTCACCGAGAAGGATTGGATGACCGGGGATTTCGTGGCGATGGCCTGGTGGTTGCCGGTGCGGTCAACCTCGAACAGTTCACAGTTGCCGCCCGATGTGACGGTGTAAAGGAGGCGATCGCCGCCGGCAAACCACACCGGGTGGGCTCCGCCTTCATCGAAGCGGACATCGGATCCGATGGAATTGCCAACGCTACGGTCCCACTCAACGGTCAAACTACGTCCCTTTTGCGCCCGTGAATCCGTCAACCACAATTCAACGTTCGCCGTCATATCATCGCCTAAGCGATGCCCATAAAATGCGATTGCTTTGCCATCGGGGGCATATTGCGGCACCTGGACGGGCCCCTCTCCCCGGGTCAGTCGCCGGGTCTCTTGATCCGCCAATTCCACACGATAAAGATCGGGCACGTAATAAAGATCGAGCGGCGGGTTCCGGTCGGAGGTGAAAAGAAGATGGGTCTCATCGGGAGCCCAACAAGGAGCGT
>SLMV01000218.1 GCA_007133365.1 Clostridia bacterium | reverse complement strand
CGTATCTAACTTCGTCAACGACAAGCCATTTAAACCACTTACCCGGACCGAGTGGCGAAGCACCACAGCATCGAGCCAACCACATCGGCGCGGACGTCCGGTCGTGGTGCCATACTCTTGGCCCTGTTCCCTGATCCATTTTCCGACCGGGCCAAAAAGTTCCGTCGGGAACGGTCCATCGCCAACCCGGGAGGTGTACGCTTTGACGACCCCCGTGACCTTTTCGATTCGAGTGGGTCCCACCCCTGTACCAACGCAAGCCCCGCCCGCAATCGGATGCGATGACGTCACGAAGGGGTAGGTACCATGGTCCACATCCAACATCGTTCCCTGTGCGCCTTCAAACAGGACCTGTTTCCCTTCGTCAAGCATATGGTTGATCAACACGGATGTATCACAAACGTAAGGGCGAAGCCGCTCTGCATAGCCGAGATACTCATTACGCACGGCCTCAAAATCAAAACCTTCTTCTTGATAGAGCATTTTCAACCGGTGATTGACGCGGTCAAGCTGGGCTCGGAGTTTTTCCGAAAAAACCTCATGATTTAACAGATCGATCACCCGGATCCCCCATCGTGCCGCTTTGTCCATATAAGCAGGACCAATGCCGCGTTGGGTCGTGCCGATGCGTTCCGCTCCCCGGCCAATCTCCTGAAGCGCATCGAGCCGCTTATGATAAGGCATGATGAGATGCGCCGTCGAACTTAACCGCAATAGGGCGACGTCTTTGCCCCGCTGCTTAAGTTCGTCCAACTCATAGAGCAATTGCTCGGGCTCAACAACCACACCGTTTCCAATCACGCTAAGTTTGCCTGCCAGGATACCGGAAGGGATCAAATGCAATTTATAGGTCTCACCGTTTATGACTACCGTGTGACCGGCATTGCTCCCCCCTTGATAGCGAACAACAATATCGGCCCGCTCGGCCAGATAGTCCGTGATCTTTCCTTTTCCTTCATCCCCCCATTGGGCTCCCACTAGGATGACCGCCATGATACCCTCCTTCGCCCTTCGCATTGTACTTCGAAACGATCGACTTGGCCACATGAATCCCGGAGGCGGAAGCCTGCGACAAACCGTGGGTGATCCCGGCCCCATCGCCGACAGCAAACAGGTTTTCAATCGGGGTTTCGAGCTCTTTATTAACCTGCAAACCCGAAGAGTAGAACTTCACTTCAACCCCATATAGCAAGGTATGGCGCGAATAGATCCCCGGCATCAGTTGGTCCAATGCCTCGAGCATTTCCAAAATACCGAGCAAATGTCGATAGGGAAGCACCAGACTCAAATCACCCGGCGTCGCCTCTTTCAAAGTCGGCGTAATCACACCACGATCAATCCGACTCCGAGTTGAACGGCGACCCGCAAGAAGATCACCGAGCCGCTGAACCAGGACACCCCCGCCTAACATATTGGCCAAAGATGCGATATTTCGGCCATAGAGAATCGGCTCATCGAAGGGCTCACTGAATGTCTTGGACACCAAAAGAGCAAAGTTGGTGTTTTCCGTCCGCTTGTTTCGGTAGCTATGACCATTGACGGTGATCAAACCATCGGTATTCTCAGGCGTCACTTCACCGTTTGGGCACATGCAGAAAGTGCGGATGCGATCGTCAAACGATCGAGAGTAGTAAATGAGTTTCGACTCATAAACCTTCTCGGTGATATCTTCCATGATAACGGCAGGAACTTCGACCCGAACCCCGATATCCACCGGGCTGTTCGTGGCCTTGATGTCCAATCGTTTTGCCTGGCCGGCCAACCACTCCGAACCTGACCGTCCGGGCGCAGCGACAACAAAGTCCGCCGCGTATTCCGCACCATCTGTCGTGCGGACACCTTTGACCTGGCCCTGCTCCTCCAACACCTCCGACACCGTGGTGTGGAATTTGACCGTGACCGAAGAACCAAGGTGTTCACGGGCTGCCGCCAAAATCTCGGCACACTTTTCCGTCCCGAGATGGCGAATGCGTGCCGGAATGAAGACCAAATCCGCCGCAGCTGCCCGACGGCGTAATTCCCGGTCCACCGTCTCGTCCATTCCATACACCTCATTTGGAGCACCGAAATGGCAGTACCAATCATCGGCTGTCTCGATGAGTTTCATCAGCTGTTCCTCACCGGTATAGTCGGACAGACTGCCGCCAAATTTGGTGGTGAGGGTCAATTTGCCGTCGCTGAATGCACCCGCACCGCCCCATCCGCACAAGGTATGGCAGGGCGTGCAGTTCACGCAGTGACCATTTTTTGCCAATGGGCATTGGCGATTCGCGAGGTCCGCGCCCTTTTCCAGGATCAAAATCCGTAGATCCGGAACCGTTCCCTGTAGCGCAAGCGCACAAAAAATGCCCGCCGGGCCAGCCCCTATGATAATAACATCATAGGCCTTTACTTGAGGTCTTCCTGATGCTTGCGTCATCCCCCTACTCCTCCTCCCGCCAAGCGGGTTCCACAAACTTACTGTACTGATTCATCAGAATGAGTTGCACGGTGCCCGTGGGCCCGT
>SLMV01000135.1 GCA_007133365.1 Clostridia bacterium | reverse complement strand
GATGGACTGGAAAGTCAGCTTCAATGGGAGGGGAACCAAGTCGGCCGCCTTGCCGATGATACGGCCGTCAAAATCCTGCTCGACTTTGCCGAAGACCATCCCGGATTTGAGACCCGCGGGGTCTTGTATCTCAACTCGCCGCGGCCTTTTTACCCGTTACCGGAGGCCGATATCGCACCGACTCTCCAATGGTTGGTGGATCAGGGCTTTGAATTGGGAAATCACACCCACTATCATGCCAGCCTCCGCGAAAGCACGGATCAAGAGGTTCAACGCGCCATCGCGCTCACCCAAGCACTTTTCGATGAGGTCGTTCCCGAGGCGGAGGTTCAATCGCTGGCACTGCCGTACGGCCTTTGGCCCGAAGAGCGATCGCTGGCCTATCGCGGGCGATACCAGGATCTTGAGTATGCTTATGAAGCGGTGATGTTGGTGGGTGCCGAACCGGCGTCATCCCCTTTTTCGCGGCAGTTTTCTCCACGGGCAACGCCTCGGATCCGCGCCTGTGAGGAACAATTGCCGCTTTGGTTCGGCTCGATGGAGCAAAACCCGGATCGACGCTACGTCAGTGATGGAAAACCCGATACCATCACCGTGCCGCGGGATAAGGAAGACGCGCTGAATCTGGATGCCGTCGGGGAGCGCGAGGTTCATTTTCGCGAGGAATCCGGGGAATAGCGCGTGCGGATGGGGAGAGCGCGTTGTTACTTTCCCCAAAAACGAACGAAAAGCGGAGGACATTTGAAGGAGGCTATACATGCAGTTAAAGATTCAAGCAGCGGAATACGAAGCGCGGCAGGCGCGGTTGATGGGATCACTGAAGAAGGAGGGGTTTCTGGGATTTTTGACGTTTTCACCGTTGACGGTGTTATATTTGACCGGCTTTCACTTCTTATCCACGGAGCGGCCGGCCGCTCTCGTCATCCCGGTGGATGGTCCTAGGTTCTTGTTCGTTCCCCAGCTGGAAATCGACCATGCCAAAAGGGCGGAGGCGGTGGATGAGATCGTGACCTATCCCGAATACCCAGACGCCATCCATCCCATGGAGCATTTAGGCGATGCGATGAAGGAGCGGGGCTTGGGATCAGGCGCAATCGTGTCCGAAAGCCCGGGCTATGGAAGTGCCATGGGATATCGCGGTCCGAGGATCGACGAGGTGCTCGAGGACATCGTGCTCAGCATCGATTCCGAGCGGGTGGAAACCATGCGCATGGTCAAATCCAGCGGGGAGCTTGCGTTAATGCATGAAAGCGCGCGCTGGGGGAATCTGGCCCACACCCTTTTGCAAGAGCATTGTGCCCCGGGGCAAACCGAAAACCAAGTGTCCCTGCGGGCTACTGAAGAGGCCACGGTGGCCATGATGAAAACCCTAGGCGCTCGATACTATCCCTTGGGACAAGTCGGTGCCAGCGCCATTTTCCGGGGACAGATCGGGCCCAACTCGGCGTTACCGCACGCCGTCAACATCAATGCGGTGATGCATGAGGGGGATACGTTGGTGACGGGTGCGGGTGCCGGTGTCGGAGGTTATGGCAGTGAACTGGAACGGACAATGTTCCTCGGAGAACCTTCCAGCGAACAAGTGACGTACTTTCATCACATGGTGGCGCTGCAAGATGTGGCGTTGTCAGCCCTTCGTCCGGGCATTGCGTGTTCTGAGGTCGATCGCGCCGTTCGGGCGGAATACGAAAGCCGCGGACTCACCTCGTATTGGCTTCATCATGTCGGCCATGCCATGGGACTTTTGGGGCATGAAGCACCCTTTTTGGATATTGGCGACTCGACCATCATTGAGCCGGGGATGGTCTTTTGCGTCGAACCCGGTTTATACGTCTCAGGGTTGGGAGGATTCCGCCACTCGGATACCGTCGTTATCACGGACGCGGGGTTCGAGTTTATTACCTACTATCCTCGGCAACTCGAGGACTTAATCATCCCGGTTTAAGACCGAGCGGCGGTCGGACCCATCAACCGTTGAGATCTTCCCAGGTGTCGACGGCACGCCGGAGGTGGGGGATGACGATGGACCCGCCGACGATGAGGGCAATGGCGAAGACCTCGAACAGCTCATCGTATTCAATGCCCGCGTCTTGGCACTTTATGAGATGATAGGTGATGCAGTCATCGCAACGAAGGACCAGCGAGGCGCAAAGTCCTAGCATTTCCTTGGTTTTCCGCGATAAGTGGTTGCTTTCGTACACGCGATCATCCAGCGCGAAGAAGCGCTTGATGCTGCGATTGTCGGCACCCAGGATTTTTTCGTTCATGGCGGCGCGAAATTCTTCGAATGATTCTCGTTTCGAGAACATGTGAATCCTCCTTTGGTGGTTGTTTGCCTCCTCATTTAACAGTATCGTAAGGGGTGGTGCGGGTGAAAGCAAAAACGAGAAAGGAGCAATGATATGCGCATCACGGTTGAGGTGGTCGGTCACTTGATTTCCCTTGTCCCCAATCAGTGTTCCCGATTCGTTTTTGAGTTGGACGAACCCGTTACCATCGGGGCCTTGGTCGATCGGCACATTCAGGTTGACTCGCGGGTGTTTGCTTCCTTCGTGGTGGATGGTGCCATTCGCAAACGCGACTATCTTATAAAAGAGGATTCGGAGGTCTTTTTGATCTCACCGGCAGCCGGCGGCTGACCGATGTGATAAGATGCTGAAGGTGAAGGGATGCTTCACCCGTCAACTTGTTTTAGGAAGGTGATACGATGGACGGTAATCTATTACTTGGGCTTTGGCCTTGGGTCTTACTCTTGGGATTTATGTATCTTTTGCTCATTCGCCCCCAGCAAAAACGCGAAAAGGAACGCAAGGAAATGTTGAGCCGACTTAAGGTTGGGGATGCCGTGGTGACAATTGGCGGTATCCATGGGTCCATTCGCGCGCTGCGCGACGAACAGGTTCACCTCGAAATTGCGGACGACATCACGATCATTGTGAGTAAAATGGCGATCGCCGGCAGCCAGCAAGAAGCGGAGAGCGAAATCGAAGAAGCAAGTTAAGGCGCGAGAAGTGAACGGCGAGCACAGGGGGTGCAGTTCCCCTCGAATTTTTCCTGTCATCCGCTTTACGACACCGGCCGCCATGGTATAATGGACTTAAGGAAAGGTCCATTAGTCCAATTTCGGTGGAAAATCGGTGGGGAGGATGACCGTGGCCTTACAGGTGGATCGAAAGACCGGCGTGCCCCTTTACGTTCAGCTGCGAGAGCAAATGGCCCAGATGATCGAATCAGGGCTTTGGCGCCGAGGTATGAAACTCCCGACCGAACGGCATCTAGCCCGCGTGTTGGGCCTTAGCCGTAACACCGTCAGTTTAGCCTATAAAGGATTAGCAGACCGCGGCCTGGTTGTTTCGCAACAGGGTCGCGGTACTTTTGTGCGAGGCGGTGACGCTTCCCGCCGTGATGCCACCACCGCTTCGGACTGTCAGCTGGAGTTATTGTTGGAAAGTGTCATCGATCAGGTGGTGGAGCTGGGTCATGATCTCGAAGAGGTGGAGCGCGAGTTTTTGCAAAAGCTTCGGGAACGACGCCGCCGGCTCTCCGAAGTCCAAGTTGCTTTTGTCGAGTGCAATCATGAACAGCTGGATTATTTTAGTCGCTCGCTCGAATTGGGAGCCGGGGTGCACGTGGTCCCCATTCTATTGCCGGAACTCGCGGCCGGTCCCCGGAAATCGACGCTTTTAGAACGTCTTTTAAAATCGGACCTGGTCGTGACCACCTTTTTTCACGTTGAAGACGTCCGCCGCATCGTGGGATCGGACGTTGAGGTGGTCGGCATTGCGCTGGATCCTGAAGTTGAGAGCATGGTTCGCATCGCCCAGCTTCCGCGCGATTGTGCTGTCGGGTTGGTCTGTCTCTCCGATGTTTTTGGCGAGCGCGTGTTAAAGACCCTGGCGCAATCAGGGCTCGATTATTTTGATATCGAAATGGTCACGGCTCCATCGGAGGAAGCCCTCGCGGAATTTTTACGTCGGGTCGATGCCGTGATCGTCTCGCCGGGTCGGCGACGAGACGTTCAAACGCTTTGTGGGCCGGAGACCGAAATCATTGAATTTATTTATAAGCCGGATGCCGGGTCCATCAACACACTACAGAAAATCCTGATGGGCGGGGAACCCATTCGGAAAGGGAGGGGATAGTTTGTCAGATCAAAAGGTGCAATCCGAAAAGAAACTCCCGATCATCGCCATCAACCGCGATTGGTGTAAAGCATGCGGCATTTGTGTCGCTTTTTGTCCGAAACAAGTGCTGAGCACGCGAGAGGACGGACAACCCGAGGTGACACAGCGAGACGAATGCATCGAGTGCATGCTGTGTGAATACCGCTGTCCCGATTTTGCCATTACGGTTCGGAGTGACGACGATGAATCTGAATAAGACGGGGACGCATCTGTTTCAAGGAAATGAAGCCGTTGTCGAGGCGGCCATCTTATCGGGCTGCCGGTTTTTTGCGGGTTATCCCATTACCCCGTCCACTGAAATCGCCGAATTGATGGCGGTCGAACTGCCTAAAGTGGGAGGGCGGTTCATTCAAATGGAGGATGAGATCGGATCGATGGGCGCCGTGATCGGGGCATCCCTCACCGGGACCAAGGCGATGACCGCCACGTCCGGCCCCGGCTTTTCGCTCAAACAAGAAAATATTGGTTATGCCAGTTTTACTGAAACACCGGTGGTGGTCGTGAATGTCCAGCGCGTGGGGCCGAGCACCGGTATGCCCACCGCACCGTCCCAGGGCGACGTCATGCAAGCGCGCTGGGGAACCCACGGTGATCACCCAGTTGTCGCCATTGCGCCCGGGTCGGTGGCCGAAGCCTATACGGCCACCATTCGCGCTTTTTCCATATCGGAATTCCTCCGCGTACCGGTTATTCTCCTTTTAGATGAGGTGATTGGTCACATGCGAGAGGGCGTATCGGTCGAAGACGTCCAAGCGGTCGAACACTTGGAGCGCAAACGACCGAAGGGCTCAAAATCGGACTTTCGTCCGTATCGGGACGACGGCAGTGGGGTCCCGCCGATGGCGAACTTTGGAGACGGCTATCGGTTTCACGTGACGGGTTTGTTCCACGACGAGCGCGGTTATCCCGATCTGTCCCCCGAATGGGCCCGAACGCTTATGAAGCGGTTGATGGGTAAGTTGGATGCTCACCGCGACGTACATGAGTGGGTGGAAGAGACCGAAACGGACGATGCCGAGATTCTGATCGTCTCTTACGGGTCACCGGCCCAGGCGGCGACCAGTGCCCTTCGTCAGGCCCGAGCCGAGGGGTTACGCGTCGGGCAGTTTCGAGTGGTGACGGTGTGGCCATTTCCGGAAGACGCCTTGGCAAAGTACAAAGGCCAGGTGCGGGCGGTGCTGGTGCCGGAGATGAATCTGGGACAATTGCGACTGGAAGTGGAGCGGGTGATGGGGGATGCTGCCCCCGTATTGGGACTTCACCGGGCCGATGGTGAACTGTTCAAACCCGCCGAGATACTCGAGAAGATCCGGGAGGTCGACTGATATGGCGTTACTGGATTACTTTCGCACGGACATGCTGCCGCATATCTGGTGCCCGGGATGTGGGAATGGCATCGTAACCCAAGCCATCGTTCGTGGTATCGATGCCCTTGGCTGGAGCCAGGATGAGACCGTCATCGTTTCCGGGATCGGTTGTTCGAGCCGAGCACCCGGTTACTTGGATTTTGATACCCTTCACACCACCCACGGCCGCGCTTTGGCGTTTGCCACCGGGGTCAAGCTGGCCAAGCCTCACCTAAATGTCATCGTGGTTACCGGGGACGGGGATGCCAGCGCAATTGGCGGGAATCACCTTATCCACGCGGCTCGACGAAACATCAATATCACCACCATTTGTTTTAATAACTCGATTTACGGCATGACCGGAGGGCAGTATTCGCCCTTAAGTCCTTCTCACAGCTACGGCAGTACGGCCCCTTACGGCAATATCGACCGTGCCTTTGATCTTTGCGAGCTGGTGCGAGCGTCGGGTGCGAGCTATGTGGCACGGGGCTCCGTTTATCACATTGCCCAGTTGACCCGGGCCATCCAGGATGCACTGGCCAAGCCGGGCTTTGCCTTTGTGGAGGCGATAACGCCATGTCCCGTTTATTTCGGCCGCAAGAATCAACTCCGAACGGCCGTGGACATGATGAGGTGGCAAAAAGAGCAGATGATACCGCTTCGCCGAGCCGAAAAAATGGATCCCGAAGAACTTACGGGCAAGGTGATCATCGGTACCTTTGCGGATAAAGATTTGCCGGAATACACTGACTCGTATGAGGCGCTAATAGAGAAGGTGCGTCGGGAAGTGGAGGAGTCGTCATGATGCAGTTTCGATTGGCGGGAACGGGGGGCCAGGGTCAGATTTTAGCCGCGATCATTCTGGCGGAGGCGGCGGTGGCGTCCGACCAGCTGTATGCTGCCCAATCCCAGTCATACGGCCCGGAATCACGCGGCGGTGCCAGCCGGGCGGAAGTGGTCATCTCGGAATCACCGATCGATTACCCGAAGGTGGATAAACCCGATTTCCTGCTCTGTATGAGCCAACAAGGTTTTGACAAATATCAGGACGATGTCGCCGAAGATGGGACCATTTTGGTTGATACCTCGCTCGTGACGGTGCCCGAGACCCATCGTCACTCACGAGTCGTAGGCTGTAAGATTACCGAAACGGCACGAAAAAACTTAGGTCGGCAGGTGGTGGCCAATATCATCGCCCTGGGGCTTTTGGTCCGTTTGACGGAAGTGGTCTCGCCCGAGGCCGCCAAAAAGGCCATAGCGAACCGGGTTCCCTCCGGAACCGAATCCTTGAACCTACAGGCGTTTGATCTGGGATTCGAACTAGATCCAAGCCTGGACTGTTTCGGATTGGACCGGTCGTTTTAGCACATAGACGAATTGTTGAAGAATCCGATGCGACAGCAGTAATCAAAAGGAGGTTGACAGCATTGACAGAGGAACTGAATCCATTAAAGATCGTAGCCAAACAAATGAAGGAAGCATGTGATGAACTCGACCTTAACCCCGGGGTCTATGAAATTCTAAAGGAGCCCCAACAGTTCATCGAAGTGTCGTTCCCAGTCCTCATGGATGATGGTTATGTCAAGACGTTCAAAGGGTTTAGGGCCCAACACAATAACGCCCTCGGCCCCTACAAAGGGGGCATTCGCTTCCACCCGGATGTTTACGGGGACGAAGTGAAGGCACTTTCGACCTGGATGACGGTTAAGTGTGCGATTATGAAAGTCCCTTATGGTGGTGGCAAAGGTGGCGTCGTCGTGGATCCGCGGGAACTCTCGCAAGGGGAACTGCAGCGGCTCACCCGCAGTTTTATTGAGCAAATCGCCCCGATGATCGGACCGGAAAAGGACATTCCCGCACCCGACGTCAACACCAATGCCCAAGTGATGGCTTGGATGACCGATGAATTCAGCCGACTCCGCGGTTATCCCGCCCTTGGCGTCGTGACCGGTAAGCCCCTCAACTACGGTGGGGCCCTAGGCCGAAATGAGGCCACATCGCGCGGTTGTGTTTTCACTGCAGTGGAAGGCGCAAACAAGATCGGCCTGGATTTAGAAGGCGCTACCGTGGCCATTCAAGGCTTCGGCAATGTGGGCAGCCACGCGGGTATTATCATCGAAGAACTCGGAGCCAAAGTCATTGCGATCAGCGATGTCTACGGTGGTATTTATAATCCTGATGGCCTTTCAGCCAAGAAAGTTGCCGAGCAGGTAGAAGAGACCGGATCCGTTGTTGATTTCCCCGGATCCGAGCCTATTAACAATGACGACCTTTTGGAATTGGAATGCGATATTCTCATCCCGGCAGCCATCGAGAACCAATTGACGTCGAAGAATGCCGATCGAATCAAGACCAAGATCGTCGTCGAAGGGGCTAATGGCCCGACGACCCCCGAAGCGGATCGTATTCTGACGGAAAAGGGCGTTCTCGTGATTCCGGACATCCTAGCTAATGCCGGCGGTGTTACCGTCTCCTACTTTGAATGGGTTCAAAACAATTACGGCTTTTATTGGACCGAAGAGGAGACCAACGAACGGCTTCGCGATATGATGATTGATGCGTTCAATGACGTCTATGACATGCACGAGGAGAAACAGATCCGCATGCGCGATGCGGCGTATCTGGTGGCCATTCAACGCATTGCCGATGCCATGGAAATCCGCGGCTGGTTGGGGTAATGACAATGGGATGACCGGTGCCAAGCCGGTTACGAGACGGGGGTCGACGCCTTGCTGCGGGCCCCCGTTTCGCTTTTCGTGACACATGGTATGATGGAACTAGTTTTAGTGAGAAGGGGAGGATGACGCTTGGATCCGAAGCGAATTGAACAACTGCATCAACGTCATGCGGATGTCGCAGCCGGGGGGGGCCCTGAGCGCGTCAAAAAACAGCACGAACGAGGGAAATTGACCGCGCGTGAGCGGTTGGCCCTGTTGTTTGATGAGGGCAGCTTTTGTGAGATCGGTGCTTTTGTCGAACACCGAAGTGTCGATTTCGGCATGGCCGGGCGGGACATTCCGGCTGATGCGGTGGTCACCGGTTATGGACAGGTTAATGGCAAACTCGTTTACGCCTTTTCCCAGGATTTTACCACCATGGGCGGATCCCTTGGGGAAATGCACGCCCAGAAGATCTGCCGGGTCATGGATCTGGCTTTACAAAACGGGGCGCCGTTTGTCGGCATCAATGATTCCGGGGGCGCACGCATCCAGGAAGGGGTTGATGCCTTAAATGGTTACGGTGAGATTTTTCGGCGTAATACCAAGGCCTCGGGCGTTATCCCTCAGATTTCGGTGATAGCGGGTCCTTGCGCCGGAGGCGCCTCCTATTCGCCGGCTTTAACCGATTTGGTCATGATGGTTGACGGCGGCAGCCGAATGTTCATCACTGGACCGGATGTTATCGAATCGGTTACCCGTGAAAAGGTGGACGCAGAAGCCTTAGGCGGCGCGCAGGCGCATGCGCGAAAGAGCGGGGTCGCTCATTTAACGTATCCGGATGAGGAATCGCTCTTTGCCGAACTCCGCTGGTTGCTGGGATTACTGCCCGCCAATAACCGGGAGCAGCCGCCCCAGGTGGCATCGGTTGATCCGGCCCAGGATGCGGCCACACTCATCGATATCATGCCCGAACGGCCGAACAAGGGATACAATGTCGAGGATATCATCGAAGCCATTGTCGATGCCGGGTCCTTTATCCCGATCCACGATCAATTTGCCACCAATGCCGTGGTCGGCTTGGCGCGTTTAGCCGGACAAGTCGTTGGCATCGTGGCGAATCAACCGCGATTCTTAGCCGGCTGTCTGGATATTGATTCATCGGATAAGATCGCTCGGCACGTCCGGTTTTGTGATGCGTTTAACATACCGTTAGTTACGCTGGTCGATACGCCCGGCTACCTTCCGGGAGTGGGCCAAGAACATGGAGGTATCATCCGACACGGTGCGAAAGTACTCTATGCTTATTCGGAGGCCGACGTACCCAAAGTGTCGGTGGTATTGCGAAAAGCCTATGGCGGTGCCTATCTTGCCATGTGCAGTCGTTCCTTGGGATCGGATCTTTCCTTCGCTTGGCCAACGGCGGAGATTGCCGTGATGGGGCCGGAAGGGGCTTGCAACATTGTGTTTCGCCGTGAGATCAAAGACGCTGAGGATCCCGAGGCCATGCGGCAAGAGAAGATTACTGAATACCGGGAAAAGCTGGCCAATCCTTATGTTGCCGCATCCCGTGGGTATATTGATGGGGTTATTGAACCGGCTAAGACCCGTTCGACCCTGATTTCGGCATTTTCAACTTTACGAAAGAAGCAGCCGGACACGGGCATTCGCACATCGCGCCGGCACGGAAACATCCCGCTTTAGCGGGTCGCTATGCGACGAAAAGAAGCGATTCGGCGACGGATGAAATGGCGTCGGAAGGTGTTGCCAGACTTCATCAAAACCGCCTACGATGCTCAGTTGACCAGTAACATATTGGCATCATGCGAATATCAGCGGGCCCAGCGAGTGATGGGCTATGCCTCCCTCGAAGAGGAAGTCAAAACCTG
>SLMV01000114.1 GCA_007133365.1 Clostridia bacterium | reverse complement strand
TAGCGAAGGCAGCCATCCGGATCTCCCCACTCTATCTATTTAAGCCCAGGTGGCGCTCGACTCAAAGACTGCCGCCTCCTGGATGAGACACAACATGCCCCCAAGAATCGCTCGCAACAACCCCGGGTCAGATCCAAGACCGGAGCACGCATAAGTTTGCTGGCCCTGAATTGAAAAGAAGAATATGTAGGCAATAGCCTCAAATTGACGACTCAGGTAGCAAATGGGATAAGATCAGCCAGGGTCGTAAGAAATCCGCGACAATCCTGGCTCGCAGCCCCTCGCGATGCCACGAATCTCGGTTTCGTTACCAAAGCGACCCATGCCGGGAAAACCAAAAGCGAAAAGCGTTGGACGGACGTCAACGCATGCTCGTGTGACAGTCCGTCGGCACATTGCTCGATTCAGATGGAGACCGGCAATCGGCATGCCGACTTGGCAGGTATATCAGTAGGGCTCGAAGAAAACCATATGGGGACGTAACACTAGATAAACAAACAGAATCCGATAACATAAAACAGCTCCTTTGAATCTTGGCTAACACCAATTCAAAGCCGGAGGCAAAATGGCGACAGCACGTCCTCCGAATACTCCGAACTCACCGGTTACCCTCGAGTCGGCGATCATCAATTCGGAATCACAAGGAGTGATTGATGGTGAGGCAATGCTCCTTATCACTACAGTTTGATTAGGACTGGATGGGACGGTGAGTTCGAGCCGATGTGGATTTACAAAATGAAAAGAATTGCTCTCGTCGCCATAACACTTACTCTAATGATTTTCGTGGGCGCGGGTTGCAGCCCCCAGTATCAGATCGAAGTCGAAGCGCAGCCCACCGAGGGAGGTCTCGCTGCCGGCGGTGGGCGCTATGTCCAGGGGCAACGGGCAACAGTTGCGGCGGAGGCCTTCGAGAACTACACCTTCGTTGAATGGTTATTGGAAGATGAAACCGTCAGTGAGAATCGTATTTACGAGTTCGAAGTCACGAGCGATGCCCGCCTGGTCGCCGTTTTCGAACAACGACCGGAGGAAACCCGGGAGATTTCCGTATTCTTTGGCCATCCTGAGGCGATGACAACCGGGGAAGCCGGCGAGTTCGGCTTTGTCACCCCGGTATTACGGCAGATACGGGATATCCGGGGTGGCGAAATACTCCTCGCACTCCACGAACTCATCGATGGACCGAGCTCCGAGGAGGAAGATGTGCTCTCGGTGATGCCCGATGATGTGGAGATCTTGGGATTCGAAGTCGGTGGGGGCGTTGCCGTGTTCGACCTGTCTGCCGAGATGTTTGGTCCGGATTGGTCCGGAGGAACCCTTGGGGGTATGGTGTTCACCCAGGCCATCGTCCGAACTTTGACGCAGTTCCCGGCGGTGGATCGGGTGCAGATTCTCGTGGAGGGCGAGTACTGGGAGGACGGCCATTTCGTATGGGATCGTCCCATCGGGATCTCCGATATAGAAGATGAACATTCCTAGGGAGCATCCGGGATTGGGAGCATCCGGGATTCCCGGACAATTGGGCTGAGCGCGAGCATCATGGCCAAGGCCCAAAGCGTTCCCGTCATAATTGGCTGCCTGAACATACGCGACAGCGCGAGCAAGGTGAAGCCCTCGGGTATCGACTGATGGGTCCGTGATCTGCCGACCCCTAAGGTAGAGGGACCTGGTGTTGGCCTGCATGGCCATGGGACTCACAACTCGCGACGCCCCAGTCGCCGATTGCCCGCACGGATGATGTCATCCACGCCTTCGATCACGTGGAAAAAGCTGCGGTACCCGATACCCACCTGTAGGTGGACGCCCTTGGTGCCGCCCAGGATGAAAGCACGGATGGAATCCGGATCGGGTTTTTCTCCACCGAACCATTATCCGCCAGAAGCCCGGACGAAAATGTAGGTACTCCGGTTCAGCGAAATGAAGATCGGATTGACCGTCTTGTGCCGTTTTATTCGTTCGAACTTGAAGGGTCGACCACGTACTCGCAGATATCCCAGTTTTGCGGGATCTCCAAAGAACTCCAGGATAGCGCTCTTATCCCTGTAGCGATAAATCCTTAAGCCTTGTCCGGCGATTCCCCGCCCAGAGGTAACACATCGTAGCAAAGGGTAACGGCTTTTTCGGTCAAAATCTCGGATTTGATGTTTGAACGCTTCATTTTCATCCTCCTCGGATGATCCCTTGCGCCGGATCCGTATATACCGGTATTTTCGTGAGCCGATGGAACAATGGATGCAAAAAGAGTTCAAAATGATCTGCAATCGCCGCTTTGCCAGGATGGGGAACGTCAATGCCCCGACCCCGGCCATTCATTCGCCCTTGACCATCGCTGCCCGGTGGAACAGGGTAAGCAATGGATATGGCTTAAAGACGGATGGGAAGATCCACTAATTGGTCCGGTTCTACAACGAAAACCACAGGCTATCGCGCTATGCAAATCCCTAACATCGCGCCTTTCGTCTCAATCAAGATGAGGCTTAGTTTAAACGCTCGCTATCAAAATCGAGAG
>SLMV01000144.1 GCA_007133365.1 Clostridia bacterium | reverse complement strand
GACGGGGGTACAAAAAGGGTGCCATTCTCGGGAGGATCGACTGGTTGTAGGAAAGCCGAGCGAACGTTCTCAGCGGCCATGTCCGAGCACAACCAAATCGAGTTTTGTTCCACTATTCGGGCAATCATGGCGGCCTTATGCCCACCCAATTCAAAACCATCCAACAACCGCTTCATCAGTGCCGAAGGTGATTCTGCCGCTTCAAACCATTTCGCCATCACTTCATTGCCAAATCCCTCCGAACACCTGGCAATTAGGAGAATCGGCGCTCCGGGCCGAGCAAATTCCGCTGCATGGTGAAGGGCTTTTTGCGCTTGGTAAAGATCGATGTCCTTCGGAAAGCCCCCAGCACTCGCAACGACGGCATCATAACGTCGGTCAATCGGAATACGATTCATCTGATCAACCCTTTTTGTAGCAACACGGTGAGCAGTCAAAGGGTGCCCCGCAACAACCTGAGCAATGCCACCATCCCTATTGAGGACAACATTGACGATGAAGTCCACTTGGATCAGATCGAGAACAGCGTCGATGTCTTCCCGAACCGGGTTTCCCTGTAACTGTCCCGGTCCCACCCCTTTCTCCAACATGCGTCGGTGATTACAGGAGATGGTTTCGTGAGAACAAACTCCGGGCAGGATGGCTTTGGCACCGCCGGTGTATCCAGCAAAATAATGATACTCCACGTTGCCCAAACAAATAATGCGATCAAATTCGAGGATGGAACGGGTGACCTCGACCGGCGTACCAAGTGGCGTCCGACCAACGAAGACAACCGTGTCCGGATCACTGTCTTGATAGGAAACTGCAGATGTTAATTCCCGGCCCAACAAGCGTTCGTGTTCTGAAGGATTGTGGCGACGATGGATACCTAAGGCGAAAACAACATGAATATTGGAACATTTGAGCCCCAGGTATTGCGTCAAATAATTGACCAGCGGGGGTAAGATGGATGCGGTGGGCATGGGGCGCGAAATGTCGCTGGTGACAATGCACACGGTTTCATCTGGACTAACCATTTGCTCAAGTGGTGGTGTTCCAATCGGGGTTTGTAAGGCCTCTAAGACGGCAACGCCGACTTTTTCAACCGCGAGCGCTGTTGCCTTCGATCGCAGAAAATCAACCGACACACCGGCAGTGGACGGAAATTGGAGTCGAATTTTGTCCGGACCGTAAGGAACGTCCATTTATCTCAGGTTCCCTTTTCTTGGTTTTGAATTCTATTTCGATCGAAACACTGATGTTCGGCTTATTCGGCTCCTAACGACCTAATCCGTATCTCCCTCTAGTGAGATTCTTCACTTTGGTCCCTTTCAACAGGGCCTTGCTTAAAGTTCATTCGACAAACGACATGAGGCTTCGGACACGGATACGAAGTTCCTCAACATCTTTGGCGGTCAAATTATCCTTTTCGTCCGAATAGCGTGAGTTGACCCAATCGAACAAGTCTTTAATTTGAAGTAAAACGGACTCCTTCTTCATTTTGTCCTGTCCCCTCCCAATTTCTTCTGGTTGCGGTTAAAATACTCGATCAGGCTATTTAATAACCATCACAAGAATACCACGCCACCTTCGGTTCCTGTTACTATGTATTATTAGCTTAGCGCGCATTCGCTGGCTTCGTCAATTTAGGGATTAACAAAACTTGTGACACCACGCATCGGGGCGGCTCTATCAGACGCCGCCCCGCTCAGTGTCCTAATCTGTGATCGCCATCAAGTTTCTTCAACCTTCTCGCCTTCGATCGCTTCGACCTCGACCTCAAGGACTTCGTCAATAATTTCATTAGCACGTTCGAGATCAACATCCAGCGACAACGCTATCTCGCTGCAAAGAATCTCTCGGGTTTCATCTAACATCTTCCGCTCCGATGTGGCGAGGCCGCGCTCATTTTCTCTAACCGTGAGATTACGCACCACTTCGGCAACCTCAAAAATATCCCCGGTCTTTACCTTTTCAGTATTGGCACGGAAGCGTCGGTTCCAATTGGTCGACATTTTGGTTGTATCTGCGGAAAGTAACTCGAGACACTCGTTGATGGTCTCTTGGTCAACAACTTTTCGCAATCCAATATTTTCCGCTTCGTCGACGGGTATATAGACCTTCATATCGCTTGCTTTGAGACCGACCGTTAGATACTCGTTTTCTTCACCCAAGACCGTTCGTTTTTCGATGTTTTCTATCGTGCCCGAACCATGGCTCGGGTACACCACCCGATCTCCAACTTGGAATTCCAAAAGAATGCCTCCATCCATGATGCAAGTGAAAAGAAGACTGATTGGAAGAATATAGAAAACATAATCGATAATCTGCCTTCAATTTCCCTACATCATTATACCACAAAAAGCCATCTAAACCCATTATTCAGCCGTGAAGGCGAACAAGCCGCTTGGACGCAGTTTTTGCGCCCCCTAACGACGTTTACGCCCTCGAGGTCGGCAAACCACGTCGAGAATTTCGCCATCAAAGAAATCTTTGGCATGAGCCGGTCGCAGTGTCAGGGCGGTATCAGCG
>SLMV01000216.1 GCA_007133365.1 Clostridia bacterium | reverse complement strand
CCTATCCGAAACCGTTATTCGGGCCCGAGGAGTGGTCGTTGGCAAACTGGCTAGCTAAGCGTTATTTATCGACGCCCGTGCAGGCTTTAAAAATGATGTTGCCGCCTGCCGCTTCATCCTCAGACCGCCTCTTTTCCCCGCCCCACCGCCGGTTGGTGGCAGCCGTAAGTTTTGGTGACGTGGACCCGAATTTCTCATGCCGGGCACCGAAACAATATCAAGCCTTAAAGACGGCACTTTCGATCGCCGAACCAATGACACGGCAGGAATTGGCCGCTCGGGCCGAGGTAAGTCCATCGACGCTCGATTCGCTGGTGGGAAAAGGGTATTTGAAGTGGATCGCGGCAGAAGGGATCGATGAACAATTCGCCGTTTTGGGTCCGAAAACGGACCCGCCCGAACTGACTTCGGAACAAGCGGTTGCCATGCAAGCGATCGAGGAATCGCTTTCAACGCCTCAAGCGGAGACCTTTTTGCTCCGTGGGGTAACGGGCAGCGGAAAGACCGAACTTTATATCCGTGCCATTCAGCGTGTGTTGGCGGATGGAGGTGGCGCTATATTGCTGGTGCCCGAGATCTCCTTGACCCCGCAGATGATCCGGATGGTAGGGGAACGGTTGGGGACGGATGAACTGGTGGTCCTTCATAGTTCGTTGACGGCCCGGCAGCGCAATCGGGGCTGGAAGCGTTTGTACGATGGGGATGCCCGGGTGGTGCTTGGTGCCCGCTCCGCGGTCTTTGCACCGTGTAAAAATGTATCTTTGATCATCATCGATGAAGAGCACGAGACCAGTTATAAGCAGGATCAAGTCCCACGGTATCATGCCCGTGAGGTAGCGCTGAAACGGGCCCAACAGCAGGGTGCCACGGTGGTGATGGGATCGGCGACACCGTCGGTTGAAAGCTACTACTGGGGCGAGCAGAACCATTATCGTCGGCTTTATCTTCCCCTGCGCGTGAACCAACGGCCGTTACCCCGGATCCAATTGATCGATATGCGCGAGGAACGAAAACAGGGGAATCGCAGCATCTTCAGTCGACGTTTGTTCGCTGCGGTTCGGGAGCGTTTGGATGCCAATGAACAAGTGGTTTTGTTTTTGAATCATCGTGGGTATTCCGCTTTTTTGATTTGTGCCGATTGCGGGTTGACCCTACGGTGCCCGGATTGCAACGTGACCTATACGTATCATTGGAAAAACACATTGCGATGCCACTACTGTGATCGTAAGATGAGACCCCCGGACCGGTGTCCCAGCTGTGACGGGGTCGAGCTATATCGGCGCGGTTTGGGTACCCAGAAAGTTGAGGCCGCGGTGTACCGGGCATTTCCCGGCGCGCGGGTGGCGCGGATGGACACGGACTCGGTGCGTGGGCGTTTGAGCCGGGAATCGATCTACGCCTCCTTTTCCCGGGGCGAGATTGATGTGCTTGTGGGCACACAGATGATCGCCAAGGGATGGGATGTTCCCGGTGTGACCTTGGTGGGTGTTATTGATGCCGATACCGCGTTACACTTCCCTGATTTTCGTAGCGCCGAACGGACGTTTCAGATGGTGACCCAAGTGGCGGGCCGGGCCGGCCGCGGTCCCATAAAAGGAGAGGTGTTGGCTCAGACCCGTCATCCGGAGCACCCGGCGCTTTCTTATGCCGCTGAGGATGATTTGCCAACGTTTTACCAACAGGAGCTGAAAGAGCGAGAAGCGCTTGGTTACCCGCCGTTTCGGCATTTGATCCGGATCATTATTCGGGGAGACCCAGAACCTTTGGTGCGAGTGTGGGCGGACGATCTGATGCACCGCTTACGCCTCCTGGGCGACGACATTGCCTTTTTGGGACCGGCGCCGGCTCCATTGACACGACTCCGGGGGCAATTTCGCTGGCATCTTTATATGAAGACGCCAGTTTTGGCGAAAACGCTCGAAGGTATTAACGAAGCGTTATCGACGGTGTCCGTAGGGGCTCAGGATCCTCAGATCGCGATAGATGTTGATCCGATTCAAATGTTGTGAGAGGCTTGTGACGGAGAAGGTGAAATGACATGGAAGTGATTGGGCGCATTACGCCGCCTGAGGAGCGCTATTCGATTGTGACACAAGAGGACCCCGTGTTGCGCGAGAAATCGGAACCGGTTTCGAAGTTTGATAAGCGCTTACATCGCCTGTTGGACCGTCTTGCTAACACCATGTACCATGAGCGCGGGGTGGGCTTGGCGGCCGTTCAGGTTGGCATTTTAAAACAGATCATCGTTGCCGATTATGGCGAAGGATTGATTGAATTTATCAACCCCGAACTTGTGGTCTTTGATGGTTCCGAATTGGGATATGAAGGATGCTTAAGCGTCCCGGGTTATTTCGGCGAAGTCGAACGCCCCACGCACATCCGGCTTCGCGCCCAAGACCGACAGGGTGATCCGTTTTGGGTCGATCTCGAGGGCTGGCCGGGACGCGTTCTTTGTCACGAAATGGAACATCTCCAAGGAGGGCTGTTTGTCGATAAGAGTGAGCGGGTCCTGTCCCTACCACCCGAACAGAAGCTCCGATTGGTATTGATGGGCACGCCGGAGTTTTCGTTGCCCGCTTTTCGGTCGCTTCTCGATCACAACTACAAGGTGGTGGGGGTCGTGACCGCACCCGATCGGCGTCGCGGGCGGGGACAAAAGAGGGTTGCGTCGCCGGTGAAGAAATTGGCCTTAAATCATGATTTGCCCGTCTTACAACCCGCTGGCTCGAGTGATTATCAAGAATGGTGGCAGTATATGAAATGGTTGGAACCGGATGTGGTGGTGACAGCTGCGTACGGACGCTTGATACCGAAAGAAATCCTAGAAGTACCCGCGATTGGGAGCCTCAATATTCATCCCTCGCTATTGCCAAAATATCGTGGAGCGGCACCCATTCAGCACCAGCTGCTGGCGGGGGAGACCAAAAGCGGTATTTCAATTTACTGGATGGACGAGAAACTGGACAGCGGTCCGATTCTTTTACAAGAAGAGGTGGACATTGAGTTGGGCGAGACATATGGGCAACTGCATGACCGTCTCGCCCAACTCGGTGCCCAATCGCTTTTTGAAGCCCTGAGACTCATTGCTCAAGGGAAGGCGCCGGCGGTAAAGCAGGACCACGAGCAAGCCACGTTGGCCCCGAAGATCGAAAAGAAAGCGGCCAAAATCGATTGGTCGGCATCCGCTGGATACATCGAGCGCCAAATCCGAGCGTTTAATCCGATCCCGGGCGCCTTTACGTTTTGGCGAGGTCAACGAATGAAAATTCTGAAGGCGGACTGTTTGGATGCGACCTTTGGGCAGGCAGGGGAAGTGGTGTCGCTGTCCGAGGATGCGATGACCGTTGCCTGCGGTACCGGGCAACTTGCGGTTCGGGTGGTGCAGTTGGCCGGCGGTACGCCGCAGGACGTGGGTGCTTTTATCAACGGACACGATATTCACGTGGGTGAGCGATTGGGTGAGGGTGATGGTGAATAAAGCATGAGCCAAGGTCGGCACGGGGTTACCTCCTGGTTGAACGATCCGGCGGTTTCCGGAAGACGAAAACGCATTTTTGTCCAGCTGGCGGCCACGGCCGCTGCTTTACTCAGCTTATTGATCTTGACCTTCGTGTATCTATTGCTTCGTTATACTGGCATTATGCAGGTCGTTTTGGTCTTCTTTTTGCGGGTAGGGGTGGCGACCTTTGCGGCTTTCGCCGGGCTTTCCCTCGGCATCATCGTGCTGTTGATTTGGACGGGTTGGTCGTCAGGCTATTGGGAACGCATCGTTCGCCCGTTTGTGGTGAAATGGATGTTGCCCCTGGCGGTGGTGGTGGGACGTCTCATCGGTATCTCCCGGGATGAGGTACAGGGATCGTTCATCTCGGTTAATAATACGCTGATCGAGCAACGCCACGCCGAGTTCGAGGCCCATGACGTTTTGGTCTTGCTCCCGCGATGTTTGCAGTGGTCCGATTGTCCCTATAAAGTGAGTCAAGAAGTCCACCGTTGCCAGCGGTGTGGTCAATGTGCGTTGGGCCAACTTTTGGGGGAGACGGAGCATCTTGGGGTTCCTATGTTTGTATCCACCGGCGGCACTCAGGCGCGGCGTTTGGTGGAGCAACGACGTCCGCGCTTGATCATTGCCGTGGCCTGTGAACGCGAACTCACCGAGGGCATTCGTGACGTGGGCGGTATTCCCGTCCTGGGCGTATTAAATGACCAACCCGAGGGACCTTGTTATAATACTGTGGTGGATTCCGGATGTGTGGCGGAGGTTTTAAAGGAAATTATTTGCGAAAAAGGAGAGGACGACACGCGTGTTTCTGTTTGATCCGATGTATTTGATCCTGATCCTGCCGGCTGTTTTGTTGGCAGGATGGGCGCAATCAAAAGTGAAGCGGGCTTTTCAAGAGCACTCTCGCCGTCGGGCCTTAACCGGGTTATCCGGAGCCGAAGTGGCGCAAAGAATGCTCAGCGAAGCGGGTCTGGAGGATGTGGGAATCGAATATAGTCGGCAGGGCAGCCTGAGCGATCACTATGATCCTCGGGATCGGACCATCCGACTGTCATCCGATGTTTATGAAGGTCGCTCCCTTGCGGCCTTGGGAGTGGCTGCCCATGAGGCCGGGCATGCGCTACAACATGCCACCGGGTATGTGTGGCTGGGGATGCGTAACACCATCATTCCCGTCACCCAGTTTGGGTCCCGAATGGCGTTTCCGCTCTTTTTGGTGGGCCTCTTATTGCAGGGTCAGACCCTGATGACCCTCGGCATTCTCCTTTTTACGTTTGCGGTGATCTTTCAGTTGATCACTTTGCCGGTGGAGTATAATGCGTCGAGTCGAGCCATTGCCGCCCTACAAAGGACGGGGGCCATTGAGACCAACGAGGTTGGCCCGGTTCGCGAAGTTCTTAATGCGGCAGCGCTTACGTATCTGGCCGCGGCCTTGATGGCGATCATGCAGCTGGTTTACCTTCTCATGTTACGGGGGCGGCGTTAAATGGGGCCTTTGGTGATTTTGATTTGGATTGGGATGGTCCTATTTTTGTTGTTTCTTGTCTTGATTCCGGTCGTACTGGTCAGTCACCTGGCGGAATTGATAAGAATTCCGAAACAGCTTTATCAAGTGGCGTCGAATCCCCGTCTTCGGAAGAATCATGCGCTCGAGCATGCCACCTTGAACATCCTGGAGCGACGCTATGGATGCGTGGGGCTCTCCGGGATATCCCGCGAAGATGGTTTCATGGTCAAGGGGCGGGTATCCCCAGATGTCATCTTAAAAGCGGCCCAGCTCGGCCTGGAGGGCCTGAAGTCGGGACAAACCGACCTGGCCGTTCATCAAGGGTGCGGAACGAGTCGGGCGGCTGCCAGCTTTGGAGCCGCGGCTTTGCTATTGGTCCTCATCGTCGCGGGGGGACTGCTCAATGTTTTCACCCTCCTCGTCCTGGGCCTTTTTCTCATTTTGGCTTCCCCGGCCATTGGCGTGGTCTTCCAACGGTATTTGACGACGGATCCTCGCGTCGAACATTTAAGTATTCGCGGAATTCATCGGGTCTCGCCGCCGGCTTCGGCGGGCTTTATGTTCTTCCCCGCGCTACTCCAATACTCCGGTTACTATTTCGTCAAAACGGAGCAATCGGTGATATGGGAGGAAGGTGATCGTTTTTTCCCGCGTTGATGCGCCGCGTGCGCTCACATTAAAAATTCTAAGAAAAGTATCCGATGGTGCCTGGGCGGATTCGCTGTTACGCCATTTCCTGGACCGGTCCGACTGGGAACGGCGCGACAAAACCTTTGTGACGGAATTGGTGATGGGAACCCTTCGGTATCGTTTGCGCTTGGATCATATGTTGACGTATGTTAGCCATCAGCCCCTTCAAAAAATCGATCCGCCGGTACTGGAGATCCTGAGAATGAGTGCCTATCAAATCTTGTTTACCCGTGTACCGGCATATGCGGCTTGTGATTCGGCGGTGGAATTGGCTCGAGATGCGGGATTCAAACGGGCTTCGGGCTTTATCAATGCCGTTTTACGGAATCTCAACCGGAAAGCGGATGAGGTCGTATTTCCCGATCCCAAACGTTGGCCGGTGGATTGGTTATCGATTTACGAAAGCCATCCGCGCTGGCTGGTTGCGCGCTGGGTTGAACGGTTTGGATTCCGGGGCGCCCACCAGCTTTGTGTGGCAAATAATCGCCCTGCGCCCGTCGTCGTGCGGGCCAACCGTCTGAAAACCGACGCCACCCGGCTCAGGCGCGATTTGAAAGCATTCGGCATTGAGGCCGAGCCCACCCGGTATGCTCCGGATGGATTGGTGTTTCGCTCGGGCGGAAGTCCGATAGGTACGGCGCTTTATCAGGAGGGGCGGTATTCCATTCAAGGGGAAGCGGCCCAATTGGCGGTGTCAGCGGCGGACATCCGACCCGGCATGCATCTTCTTGATGCATGCGCGGGGCGAGGCGGAAAATCCACCTACTTCGCCGAGCGTCTTTCGAACTCGGGCTGGATTCTCGCGATCGATGTTCACCCGGAGCGGTTGGCGCAACTCGATGCAGAATGTCGTCGCTTGGGAGTGACCAATGTCACGCCTAGAGTGCAAGACGCGCGCGATTCGGTGCCGGAAACGTTTGATATCGTTTTTGTTGATGCGCCTTGCAGCGCTACGGGGATTGTTGGGCGTGTCCCGGATGCGCGCTGGCACAAAAAACCAGAAGACATTGCACGTTTGGTCGTGCTTCAGGGGGAGATTCTCCGCTCGGTGGCGAAGCGGGTGCGGGTAGGGGGGATGCTCCTTTACAGCACGTGTTCGCTCGAATCGGAAGAGAATGAGCAGCAAGTGTCGGCGTTTTTGCGGGAGCACCCTGGGTTTTTCTCTGAGCCGCCAGAGTCCTTTCCGGACGATGCGGGGCATCCCGAGGGTATTGGCGCGACCTTGCTTCCGCACATCCATCAAACGGACGGGTTTTATACGGCTTCTTTGAAACGGGTGAATTCCGCGTGAATGTGATTTTAGAAACGAGTAAAGAAGACCTAATTGAGCAGTTGGCCGAGTGGGGAGAGCCCGCCTTTCGGGCGGAGCAAATTCTGCAATGGGTGTATCAGCACCGGGCGTCCGATTTTTCCCGGATGACCAATCTGCCGAAGGCGTTGCGAGAACGATTGGCGTCGAACTGGAGGATATGTGATATGGAAGTGGCGGTTCATCAGGCCACGCCCACGCGCGATGCCGAGAAGTTCGTTTTTCAACTGTCCGATAAAGAGGAAATCGAATCGGTGGTGATGCGTTACCATCATGGCGTCTCCCTTTGCCTTTCCACCCAGGTCGGCTGTTCCTTTGGATGCGCTTTTTGTGCGTCGGGAGCGTTTGGGTTTTCTCGGAATCTCACCGTGGGGGAAATCATGGGACAATGGTATCGAATCCAGCAGGTATTGGATGAAGAAGACGAACGCGTGACCCATCTTGTATTTATGGGGATGGGGGAGCCGCTCGCGAATTTCACCAATACCCTAACGGCGCTGCGCCGGTTCCAAGACTCAGAAAAAGTGGGGATCAGTTATCGCCGCATGACCCTTTCTACGGTGGGGTTGATTCCGGAAATCGAACGGCTGGCGGCGGAATCTTTGCCCATTACCCTGGCCATTTCCCTCCATGCGCCCAATGATTATCTCCGAAGTCAGCTGATGCCCCAAGTTAACGCTCGATATCCCCTAAAGGACCTGATTCCGGTCTGCCGCCAGTACGCGGAGAAAACGGGGAGGAGAGTCACGTTTGAGTATGCTATGATGAAAGATGTGAACGATCACCCGGAATTGGCCCGAGAACTTGGCGTTTTATTGGGAACGTGGCCCTGTCACGTCAATTTGATTCCCTTTAACCCGATCGATGGCGCATCGTTTGCACCATCGGATGCGGGCCGTATCGCCGAATTTGAAGAAGTGTTGAAGATGATGGGCGTTAGCGTTACGGTCCGGCGCTCCTTGGGACGCGACATTGAAGGTGCGTGCGGGCAACTGCGGGGAAGGAGAAGGAAAACCTAGATGGTATCGTCGAAATCGATTCCGATAACCGGCCAAGCCATCGCTTGGGGATATAGTCGTTCTGGTCCGGGACGCCCGGTGAATCAGGACAGTTTCCTCGTTTGTCCCGATCGCCGCCCGTCACCTCGCCTTTTGGCGGCGGTCGCCGACGGAATGGGTGGGCATCGGGCGGGCGAAGTGGCAAGTCGGCAGGCATTATCCGCGTTAGCGGATGCGATGGCCGATCCATCGACGTCGCTTCGGGAAGCCGTGTCCTCGGCCAATGCGGCGGTGCATCGGGCTGCTGCCACCTGTGACTGTTGGTCGGGTATGGGAACGACGCTGACGGCTATTTTGACGCGAGGGTCCAGTTTTTCCCTTTGCCATGTGGGTGACAGCCGAGCGTATCTATTTTCTAGGGATTCCGGCATCCTCACCCAGTTGACCTGTGATCATTCCTTGGTCGAACCGACCGAAGAAGCAGTTGGGGCGTTGCCCGGTCAAAATGTGCTGACCCGCGCGGTTGGCGTTTCGAAACGGGTGCGAATTGATGGTGCCGACCATCAGGCGCGGTTGGGTGATCTGGTCTTATTATGTACCGACGGTGTTACCAAACAATTGTCGCACCAGGTTATACAAGAAAGTTTAATAGCGGGACCCGAGTTGGCGGCCTTGCCTAAGATGTTGGTGCGACAAGCGGCCCAACGAGGAGAACGTGATGATCTCACGGTTGTTTTGGTCAAATGGCTTTTGCACCCAGGAGGTGAGACGTCATGATCGGTCGGATATTAGGGGGCCGCTACGAGATTGTTGAACGCTTGGGGTCCGGCGGTATGTCGGTTGTCTATAAAGCAAACTGCACTTATCTCCGCCGTCAGGTCGCGGTGAAGATCCTCCACGAACAATACGCCGAGGATGACGAGTTTCTCCAACATTTTCGCCGCGAAGCGTGGGCGGCGGCGCGACTGTCTCATCCCAACATTGTCAATATTTATGATGTCGGTGAAGAGCCCGAAGACAATATCTACTATATTGTGATGGAATATGTGCCAGGCGAAGACCTTCGGCAGCTCCTGCGGCGAGAAGAACGTCTTTCGACGAGTCGGGCGGTCGGCATTGCCCTCGAGGTCCTAAAGGCGCTCAAATTTGCCCACACGAAGGGCGTGGTGCATCGCGATATCAAGCCCGACAACATCATCGTTGACGAAAATGACCGAGTGAAGGTGATGGATTTTGGCATTGCGCGTGCTCAGGATTTGGGCACGGTCATCCCCACCAATAAGGTGGTGGGTTCGGCCCGCTACATGTCGCCGGAACAGGCCCGGGGCAAGTATACGGATGCTCGCTCGGACCTTTATAGTCTCGGGATCGTTCTTTATCAAATGCTGACGGGACAAGTGCCCTTCGACGGTGACAGTTCGGTGGGCATCGCGTTGGAACACATCAATCAGACCCCTGTGGAACCGAAAACCATTCATCCGGATATTCCCAGTTCCCTCAACCGCGTCATCATGTGTGCCCTCGAAAAGGATCCTGAACGCCGGTATCCCACGGCTCAAGCGATGGGTGAAGATTTGGTGGCGGCGTTAAAAGGGGAGGCGCTGTGGGCGGATTCTCGCTCGAAGGCGGATGATAGAACCCGGGTGTTATCGGGTGTACCGTCCGTTGCGGGATGGGGGTCGGAGCGAGTTTCGGGGTCGAGAATGGCATCGCGGCATCAGCCGAAAGAAACGCCCCCCGCCTCGAAAAAGACATGGGTTTCGAAACGTTCGATCTTATGGCTTTTGCTGCTTGCGCTTTTCGTCGGCATCGTGGTGTACGCCGGCTATTGGGTCGCCGATTGGCTTAGCGTACCCGAGGTGAGTGTGCCCGACGTGGTAGGCGAGCGGTTATCGACGGCGGAGTCCGTTTTGGCGGAACATGGCTTGCGAGCGGAAGTCGTGGCATCGACCCATGATGACGAGGTGCCCGCCAACTATGTGTTGAGCCAGAACCCGCCGGCTAATCGTGATATTCGCCGCGGCCAATCGGTACACCTGACGATCAGTGAGGGCCCGGAATGGATTGAGGGCGGTGTTCCCGAGGTGGTGGGAATGT
>SLMV01000179.1 GCA_007133365.1 Clostridia bacterium | reverse complement strand
TCCCCCGGCGAATTATGAATGGGTGCAGGTCATCGATCATGAGCGCCTTCGATGTCGCGTTTGGGAGCGAGGTTCGGGAGAGACCCGAGCGTGTGGAACGGGGGCTTGTGCTGCCGCGGTGGTGGCCATCTCCCGCGGTGCGTGCCGGTCGCCGGTTCGAGTTGAGATGCCCGGGGGCACCCTTGATGTCCGTTGGGATGGTGGGGAGATGCTGTGGCTAAGCGGTCCGGTATCGGAAACGTTTCGCGGTTCGCTAACGCTCACGGCGACTAATGCGATGCGACCATAAGTGAAGGAGGATGGCATGGGTCTATTCATTTTGCGGCATCAAAAACGGTTGCGGGAGGTCGTCCAGGTCCTGATCCGTCATGGGTATGGCGCCATCATTGATCGTCTGCCGCTTCCGTTTTTCGTTCGGCGTTGGGAAAGAATCCACGGGGTGGAAGGCTCCGCTCGGTTAGCACGAAATACCCGGGAGGCGTTGGAGGAACTCGGGCCCACCTTTATAAAGTTTGGCCAGATCCTGAGCACTCGCCGCGACCTCTTGCCGCTGCCCTTTATCCGGGAGTTTGAACGGCTTCAAGAGCATGTGGAGCCGTTTTCGACCTCGGCGGCACGGGCGATGATTCGGTCCGAATTAGGACAAGACCCGGACGAAATCTTCGATCACTTCCCTGACGAGCCGGCCGCAGCCGCGTCCATCGCTCAGGTGTACTATGCGACCTATCAGGGTGAGCGGGTGGCGGTGAAGGTGCAGCGCCCGGACGTCCGGCGGCTCATTGAAGAGGACATGGCGATTGTGCACTATTTGGCCGAACTCATTGATGAGTATATTGAAGAGGCTCGGATTTACAGTTTGCCGGCGCTAACTCGGGAGTTTCGTAGCGCCGTTCAAAAGGAAGTGGATTTTTATAAAGAGGCCGATAACATTGAGTTTTTCAATCGGGCCTATGCGGATCATGAAGACATCGTCATTCCTCAAGTTTACCGGCAAGCGTCCTCGGGACGCGTTCTTACGATGACCCGTTTGGAGGGCGAGCGGATTCGCGATGTCGAAACCCTTGATCCCAAGCGGCGGCGCTCCTTGGCCGACACGGCTTTGGATCTTTTCTTCCTTCAGTTTTTTGAAGGCGGCATCTTCCATGCCGATCCGCACCCGGGCAACTTCTTGTTGATCGAGAACAAGAAACTGGGTCTGTTAGACTATGGGCGAGTTTCCATGGTCGACGACGAACTCGAGTCCAAGTTGTCCGACCTTATGATGGGGGTCATGAATCATGATTACTCCTTGCTGGCCGATACGTTGATTAAGGCTAGCCGCAACACGCGTTCGGTTGATAAGGCCGAGTTGGAACGGGATCTTATGGAACTGGTGGAATTCAATTACCATAAGCCGGTCGGCCAGTTACGCATTTCCGATATCCTGTTTGATCTTACGCAGGCAATGCAGCGGCACAAAATTTATTTTCCGGAAAACCATATGGCCTTGATCACGGCCTTGGTTGGTCTGGAAGCGGTGGCGTATACGCTGGATCCCAACATCAATTTTCCGGAAGCGATGTTTCCCCGCTTCCGAGAACTCATGATGAATAGGCGTTCGCCCAAACGCCTTTTTCAGCGAACCTATCGGTCGTTTCGTAACGCGTATCGCCAGCTGGAAAACCTACCGGAGCGGCTGGCCTCGATTCTTCGTTTGGCAGAAGCAGGTGAGTTCGCCGTCAAATTCCATCACGAGGGGCTGGACGATTTTCTTCAGGGGCTCGAGGGCATTACGCGACGAATCGTTGCCGGTCTCATCATCGCGGCTCTCATCGTTTCCGGGGCCCTCATCATTCAAATTGATCGTCCTCCTTTCATCGCTGGTTATCCGGCACTGGGGATGGTTGCCTTTTCCTTGGCCTTTCTTCTAAGTTTGTGGGTATTCGTGGTAAGGAGGTATTGAGCGATGGGGTTAATGAGCATGACGGGCTTTGGTAGCGCCGTGGTCGAAGCCGATGAGGTCGTTGTCACCGTGGAAATCCGCACGGTGAATCACCGGTTTCTTGATATCCGAGTGCACCTTTCACCCGATTTGCCGCGCGACTGGGAGCAGTTGGTGCGCCGTGAAGTGGGCGATCGGATTCAGCGCGGCCGAGTGGATGTCTATTTGGATTGTGAATCGGAACGGGAAAGCCAAAATGAACTCGTCATTGACTGGCTATTGGTGCAACGTTATCATGACGCCCTAAAAGAACTGTCCGACCGCTACGACCTCGAGACGTGCCGAACTGCCCTTGAACTCATCAATCTACCCGGCGTCGTCGAACTGGAGGAGGTTGGATTCTCTTTGGAAGGCATCGAAACTGCGCTTTGTGACGGGGTTCAAACGGCATTGACCGATGTCCTTAAAATGCGACAAAGTGAAGGAGAGGCCCTCACAAAACGATTGGGTGCGCAACTTGAAGCATTTGAACAATGTTTAGAGACTCTCGCCGAATCGGCGCCGTCTGCGGATCAGCGCCGTCAAGAAACCGTCCGAGAGCGGGTC
>SLMV01000012.1 GCA_007133365.1 Clostridia bacterium | reverse complement strand
TGATGGAGGCCCCTCCGGTATTTGTACCGCCTCCCCCTATCAGTGATGATGACCCCATGGTCCCTCCACCTCAAGACCCTCAAGACCTAATTGTGGAATATGAAGTTCGACCAGGGGATACATTGTCGGGTATTGCAGCAGCCTTTAATGCTGACGCCGAGAGTCTAGCGGTCATTAATAAGATGACGAACTGGCATCGATTACAGCCGGGCGATGTGGTGCGGATTCCGAGCGTACCCGGATTGCTCCACGAAGTTGCCGAAGGGGAAACGCTGGAGCAAATCGCTGATCGGTTCGATGTTGACCTCGACGAAGTATTGGCGGCGAATCACTTACAATCTAGCGATGACTTGGAGGCAGGATCCGAGCTTATCCTTCCGGGGGTCCGGCCGGATGAAGACGCCATTTTGGCGACGCGATCAGAGCCGGTTCAACCGTTTATCTGGCCCACCTATGGGAGAATCACCTCTTATTACGGGCCTCGCTGGGGTGGATTCCATCAAGGCATCGATATCGCAACAAGGATTGGTACTCCGGTAGTAGCCAGCCGGGGCGGACGCGTCACTTTTGCCGGATGGCAGGGCGCCTATGGGAATCTCATCATTATTGATCATGGCGGTGGGGCGAGCACGTATTATGCCCATTTGAATTCAATCGGGGTGGGCGGAGGCCAGGTTGTGGACCAAGGCGCTACCATTGGATCAGTAGGCAGTACTGGAAGGAGCACGGGCCCTCATCTTCATTTTGAGGTCCGGGTTCATGGGACGACGCAAAATCCGTTAAATCATTTGCCGTGAGGGTTTTTAAATGAATCGTTTACGCCAATTTCTATTGATAACAATGGGGTTCTTTCTCTTTTTGCTACTCGTGATAGTGAATGCACCGCAACCCGCGGTGACCCAAGATATGCTTTTTGATGAATTGTCTGAGGAAGTGGATGAACCCAAGGAAGAGGTAAATGCCTATTACGCGGTCCATCTTGACGGTGTATTTCTCGGGCGGACCCAATGTCCCAAAGTGTTTTCGCGTCATCTTGAGGATTACTTAGCTTTTCAATCCCCCGGAAGTAAAACCGCGGCTTTTCCAGAAGAATCCCTTGATTTTACCTTGCAACGAACGAGCGATGTGCCGGTACTAACCCCCCTAAACCAGCTCTTGGCGCGGATGGAATCACGCACCACGCTGATGACGGTCGGCACGGTTTTGTATATTGACGACGAGCGGGTGGCGGTGGTTAGCGATCGGTCCGTAGCCGAAGATGTGGTGCAAGATATCCAAAATGATTATATTGCCCAGCGTGAGGCTGGGGGCGATGCCGAGGTCGAGTCGGTTGAGATCAAAGAATCCATTGAGTTTAAACAGGAGAAGGTGGACATTGAGGCGATTGAGGATCCCAAGGACGTCCGCGCTGTTCTCGAAGCGGGTAGAGTCAAAGAAGTCCGACACGAGGTTCAACCGGGAGAGACTGCGTGGGACATCGCCCAGGTCGCGGGTGTTCAAACGGATGACCTCGAAGAAGCGAATCCGGGCCACTCAGACTTAAACCGCTTGCAACCGGGAGAAGAGATAAGTTTGGTTGCACCGGAGCCTTACATTACGTTTGTCACGAAAGAAATCCATCAATACATTCGTCAGACCCCTTTCCCGGTCGAACGCCAGGAAGATTCGTCCCTATGGCCCTGGGAACAAACAATCGAACAGCATGGGCAGCGGGGCGAAGTCAAGGTGATCGAACGAAGGACCCTCGAGGAGGGGCGAGAAGTGGACCGGGAGATCCTCGAAGAAGAAAAGCTGGCCCAGCCGGTGACTCAGATCGTTCGGGTTGGGACCCGAGAAACTCCGCAGCAAGGATCCGGTCCGTTCATTTTGCCAACCGACGGCCGGTTGACCTCTCCCTTTGGACCGCGACCAGGAGGATTTCATTCGGGCATTGACTTGGCCGCGGCATCGGGCACGGCGGTTGTCGCTGCGGATGCTGGAACCGTGACCTATGTGGGTTGGCGCGGCGGTTACGGGAGAACGATCATCATTGATCATGGCGGCGAACACCGGACCCTTTATGCTCATCTCAATCGGGCAGATGTTGAGGTCGGCGCCACCGTCGCGCAAGGTGATCGAATTGGGACGGTTGGAAGCACAGGGGTTTCCACCGGGCCTCATCTTCATTTTGAGATTTGGGTGGAGGGTACACCGGTCGATCCCATACAGTTCTTTGAATGAGCCGATCTTCATCCGACCGAACATAGCGGCATTATCTTGCAGTAAGGCGTTCTCTTTCAGGGAACGCATTTTTGTCTTATAATGCCGCTAAGACCCGTATCCAGTTGTGGCTTGTCGAAAGCAATCACCGGTGAGTGTGACCAAAGGTTTTCGGGTGAGAAGGGATCAACCGTCAGGCGGTATCGAGGAAAGGCGCTTGTTACGACGATGTTTCAAAGGAAGAATCTTGTGTGGATTATTTTAGTCATTGTCGCCGGGGTGATTTTATACCTGGTCCGTGGCATTTTGATTCCTTTTATTGGGGGCGC
>SLMV01000116.1 GCA_007133365.1 Clostridia bacterium | reverse complement strand
CCGGAACCGGCAATGATGGCCGCATCAGAAAAGGGGCTAATCCACGGTAGCCCCTTCTGTTTTGCAAAGGTTTGGGCGCACTGCTCCACCTCGTCATAACCACGACCGCCGATCATGACGTGTGCACCGAGGGCGCGGAGTCGACGTTGCTTTTGCTCCGGGGTATTTTCGGGTATGTACGCAATGACCTCAATGCCGAGACGTCGACCTGCCCATGCCAAAGCGGCAGCGTGATTACCACTCGATGCCGTCACCACCCGGGCTTCGGCTCGATGGAGGCGATTGACGGCTCCGCGAACTTTAAAAGAACCGGTGGGCTGAAGATTTTCCAGCTTCATTTGATGATTGGCCCCGAACCCTTGGATCAGCGTATGCGCTGGGACGAGAGGGGTTGGGGACAAAGTGGACTGGAGTCGCTTTCTCGCCTCCTTGAGATCAACAAGATTCGGTGCCTTCATGATGGGAGGATGTGTGATCGCGGCGCAATGGGGCTGCAGCCGAACCAGTGAGAGGGTTGATCGGGGGGTGCAACCCGAAGTTGGCCTTTAAACCCGAGGTGCTCGAGAGAGGCTTGGGCGGCAGCGAGTGCGAGATCCGGCGTGTTACAATCCAGGCTAAGATGGGCCAGCAGGATGTTCTCGGTGTTTTTGGATGCAATCTGCTGCAACAAGTGTCCCGCTTCCTCATTGGACAAATGTCCTTGTTCGCCGGTGATGCGCTTAATGAATGGCCAGGGGCGCCCCGAATTGTTTTGAAGATCGGTGTCATAGTTGCTTTCGATGATCAAATGATTGGCGTCACGAAAATGTTCGACGATCGCTGGCGTGATGGTTCCGAGATCGGTGATGATGCCGAGTTTGTGCTCGTTATGAGAAATGCTGAAGGCCAGAGGTTCGGCGGCATCATGGGGTTTGGGTATCCCGGTGATCCTCATATCTCCAACCTCGATGTGGGTTCCCGGTACCACGGGGTTGACACCCGTCATCCCCAGGTGCTTCCAAGTGTTGGTCGCACTGTATAATTTGGAGATATTATGTCGAACATGAAACGGAGACTTGATATTGAGGGCCCGACTGTGATCAGAATGTTCGTGTGAAATAAAGATCGCATCAATTTGGTCGGGGGAGATGCCCTTTTGTTTTAGGTATCGTTCGAGTCGTCGCCGCGACAATCCGTAGTCGATGAGAACATGAGTAGATGGGCTGGAGACAACATACGCGTTACCGTATCGACTCGAACTCGACAGGGAACAAAACTGAAATGGCGAAGGATGATCATGGATTCGGGTCACATTCGTCAACTCCTAATTGGAAGGCTATCAATACTGGCTTTATTAGGCAATCGAAATGACGTTGGAATAAGGCCTTTTTGGAAAAGCAACGAAGGCATGAGGTGGAGGGGTGAGAGTGGATCTATTGATCGTCACGATGATTGGGCTGGCTGCTGGGGTTTTGGGAACGGGACTCGGAGGTCTATTATCGGTCTTACTTAGGGATGGGACGCGTTTATCCTTCTCGTATTTGCTTGGTTTTGCCGGTGGGGTTATGTTGGCGGTCGTATTTTATGACATGTTACCAGAAGCACTGGAGATGGGCGGTTTTCTATACGGCATCTTTGGACTGGTCGTCGGTATGTTTTTGCTAATGGGCCTTGATCACTATTTGCCTCATGCGCATCTTTCACCCCGTGATTTCAATGGCCGCTTGTTAAGAGCGGGGCTTCTTTTGGGGATTGGTATGGCGATGCACAACTTGCCCGAAGGCATTGCCATTGGTGCCGGCTTTGCTTATTCGACGGAACTTGGCGTACGTTTGGCCCTGGTTATTGGCCTTCACAATCTCCCGGAGGGCATGGCGCTGGGCGTGCCATTGGCGGTGGCTGGCATTGCGCGCCCATTGGTGGTGTTATATGCCGTGTTGGCAGGCGTTCCAGTGGGTATTGGGACCTTTTTTGGGCATTGGTTTGGAACCATGTCGGAGAGCGCGCTCGCCTTTTCCTTGGCGTTGGCTGCCGGCGCCATGCTTTATATCATAGCTGCCGAACTCTTGCCTTCCGCCCGCCAACATGCCAAAGGGCAGGAGTCGATGGTCGGCGTTTTGTTAGGGGTCATTGTTGGTTTGAGTCTGTCGCTTTTGGCTCACTAGTATGATCGTGTTCGGGATGCGGATTGACGTGCATGAAGACTTCTTTGACATGAGGATACGTCACCTTAATCTTCTCCCGTAATTGATCGGCGAGTTGGTGCGCCAGCCGAATGCTAAAATCTGAGGGAATGCTGATTTCGAGATCAACGATAAGATTCGGTCCGTATTGGCGAACCCGGATTTCATCGACGTGTTGAATGCCCGGGATATCGCGGGCGATTTGATTGACGTGGATGGCCTTGTCGGGCAGGGATTGGGGCTGGCCGTCCATCAAGACATTTAGCGTGGGTTTTAAAATGGAATAGGCCACCTTTAAAATGAGCAGCGAGACGATCACGGCGGCTGCCGGATCGAAAAACCACCACCCAAGGTTGGCCCCGATGATGCCGAACAGGGCGGCGACGGATGAAAGCGCATCGGAGCGATGATGCCAGGCATCGGCGATCAACAGAGGACTTTGAACCCGTTCGCCTTCTCGGCGGGTGTAGCGAAATAGAATTTCTTTGGTTAGGATGGAGATGCCGGCTACCACAATGGCCCAAGGTCCAGGAAGACGAATTACTTGAGCGACTAAGGCGGAGACGGCGCCCCAGATCAATCCGGCTGAAGTTAGAAATAGAAAAAGAGCGATGACGGTCTCGGCGATGGATTCTGCTTTACCGTGGCCGTACGGGTGGGTCGGATCGGGCGGTTTTTGCCCGACAACCAAGCCCATGATGACAGCAAGCGTGGAGCCGACATCGCTTAGTGAATGGAGCCCATCTGCGAAAAGCGCGAGGCTTCCAACGACATAACCCACCACAGTCTTTAATGCCGCTAATAGCAGGTTAACGCCCAATGACCGATGAGCAACGCGCATGCTGATCTGATAGCGCTCTTTGGTTGTCATGGCAAAGTCCCACCCGACCTTCCTTCGTAGATTAATATTACATGGGCAGGTACGCTCTGTATACCGGGGCATAAGTTTTCGTAAAAGGTATTGGTTTTCGCTGCCACATAACGTGGATCGATTCGCCAAGCCGCCGCATGCGACGTATTCGTTTTGGGCGAAGAGGAAACGGAGTCGCTTGAGCAAAATGGGATGCAAGATTATCGGGCAGACACCTCGGGCGTCGTATGGCCGGACGAGCATTCGGATTGTCTGAGCAAACCGGGATGATCTATTGTTGCGAAGGATCAATCAATTATACAATAATGATGCGTTAGATAATTTTTGGAGGAATTGAGGAATTCGTTTGAAAGTTGCCTTTTTCAACGATACCTATTATCCATACATGAGTGGTGTCATCCAGGCCATGGACCGCTTCGCCGAGGAACTTCAGGCCCAAGGTCACGATGTGGCGATAGTGGTGCCGGGGGTGCAATCAGCGTCCAAAGAGTCTCAGCATGTTCATGAACTTTTTTCCTTGCCGATTCCAGGTATTGAAGGTTTACGGATCGGAACCCCGCTGATGGCCCATGGCCCTTTGACGATATCCGGAACATTGGATGCCGATGTTGAGGTCATTCACGCCCATTCACCGTTTGTTGTCGGGCGTATGGGGGCGCGCTTAGCCAAGAAGCGCAAGGTGCCTTTGGTCTTTACCTGCCACAGCATTTATCCGGAATATTCCGACTATTTTCCCGTCATGGCGGATCTGGCAGCGGACGTTATTCGGGAGTATGTGGTGGATTACTGCTCCGTTTGTGATTTGATACTGGCACCGTCTCCGTTTGTCCGGACCATGTTGAGAAAATGGGGTGTAAAGGGACGCATTGAGATTTTGCCGTCCGGTGTTGATCTCGAATCACTTCGTCAATTTCGTCAGACATTGAGTGGGGAGCGGCCCACGTTGCGAAACGAAGCCGCCGAAAAACTGGGGATCGACCCCGATGCGAAATTCCTTCTTTTCGTTGGCCGATTGGATCACCGAAAGAATATCGGGTTCTTGTTTCGAGCCCTCCGACAAGTTTGTGGCCGCTTCGACGTACAACTCATCTTGGTGGGCGATGGTCCCGATCGCCAACACCTTCAGGATGAGGCCCGCCAATTGGGGGTTCTGGATCGAGTCCATTTTCTGGGGAAATTGCCGTTTGAGCGTGTGGTCAACTGGTATGTCATCTCGGACGTCTTTTGCTTTTCGTCGCTGAGCGAAACGCAAGGACTGGTTTTGGTCGAAGCGATGGCGGCTGGACTGCCTGTGGTGGCACTGGAATCCCCGACAACCTCATGGTTAATTGAGCCTGAACGCACGGGGCTTTTGAGCGCTAGGTCTTCCGAGGCGTTTGCCCATCAGATTTTACGCTTACTAGATGACGACGTTTTACGTGAGGAAATCTCGCAACAGGCGATGAGTGCGGTTGACGCCTTTTCTTTGAAGAATTTGACCAAACGTCTCATTTCATTCTACGAGTTGGCACAAGAAAGAAAGACGCGATTTCCTCGACTTCGTCGCTGGCGAATCCTGCGCCGGATCTTTGACACCTAACCGGTTACTTGCTTACGATATTAGGTCGAAAGGTGTAAGGAGATTGATACCTTGTCCCCTTTGAACATGGAAAATGGCCCTCCGCTGTTCTTGGCCCCGATGGCCGGAGTAACCGATTATCCGTTTCGTTTCCTGGCTCAATATTTTGGAGCGGATTACGTGGTGACGGAGATGGTCTCGGCCCATGGACTGGTGCAAAACAATCGCCGGACCTGGGACTTATTGGTTGGGCTTTTTGAAGGCGGCACAAGCGACTGTTTGGTGCAGCTATTTGGGGACAGCCCGAAAATCCTCCGACGTGCGGCCGATTGCCTTCGAACCGAAGGGGTGCGGCCCGTCGGCGTCGACATCAATATGGGCTGCCCGGTGCCAAAGGTGGTTAAATCCGGGGCGGGGGCGGCGCTGATGTGTGATCCCGAGCGTGCTGCCGAAATGATTGCGGAAGTCCGAACCAGCCTTAAGTCTTGGTGCGAGGTCACCGTTAAAATTCGTTCGGGTTGGTCCGAAGCGACCATTAACGCGGCGCCCTTTGCCCAGGCCATGGCATATGCCGGTGCCCAAATGATTGCGGTTCATGGTCGGCCCCGTTCCGCTTTTTATCGAGGCCGGGCGAATTGGGACGTGATTCGGCAGGTGGTTGATGCGGTTCAGGTGCCGGTGGTAGGAAACGGTGATGTCAACCATGGGGACGATGCGCGATGCCTTCGCGAGCGGTCGGGGTGCGCCGGCATTATGATTGGACGGGCGGCGTTGGGGCAACCCTGGGTGTTTCGCGAGATCAAAGCCGCGTTCTCGGATGTGAAATCTGTCAGGATGCCCTCGCCCGGGGAACGGTTGGCCATTGCGCTTTATCATCTTGAGTTGACCGTCCGCTTAAAGGGCGATCGACGTGGTACCGCATTTATGCGAAAACATATGGGTTGGTACACGCATGGACTTCCGGAGGCCAGGTTGCTTCGCGTGGCGATTCACCAATCGGCGACGCTTGCTGAAACCAGGGCAACGGTCCAAACGTATGCGAAGCAGCACGGGTTTTCTATTGCGAGTCGAGACGTGGATGAGATGAAAGAGCGATTACCGGATTTTCTTGGGCGGTAGCCCAAGAGGAGTGGTGCCCAAGGATTCGGTCTGCTAGAATATGAATTCAGAATGCGGGGCGCAATGAACATGAAGGGAGACCTTGGTGAAAACGGTCATCAGCGTGAGTTTGGGATCATCTCGGCGAAACCATTCGGTGACAACAGAACTGCTGGGTGAAAGCATAACGATTGAACGTCGCGGCACCGACGGTGATGTCGAGCGGGCAGTCGCCATGATTCAAGATTTGGATGGCAAAGTGGATGCCATTGGGTTAGGTGGGGTTGATCTATATCTCGTGGCCGGGAAAAGACGCTACCCGCTTCGCGATGCTCGCACCATGCGAGAAGCGGCCCAGATAACGCCGGTAGTCGATGGCACCGGATTAAAGAATACGTTAGAGCGACGGACCGTGGCCTGGCTTGATGATCAGGGAATTGTTGCCTTTAAAGACAAGCGGGTATTGATCGTGTCGGCTTTGGACCGTTATGGGATGGCGGAGGAAATGGAACGCCGGGGTGCCAGACTGACCCTGGGCGATGCCATATTCGCGTTGGGATTACCCCTCCCCTTTCATTCACTTCGGACACTGGGTGTTATTTTGTGGATTTTGAGCCCCATCATCACGCGCTTACCCATGAAGATGTTGTACCCCACCGGTAAAGAGCAAAATGAGACCCGACCGCGGTTTGGCCGTCATTATCATGCGGCCGACATTATTGCGGGGGACTTACATTTTATACGGCGATATATGCCGACGGACTTAAGCGGGAAAACCATCATTACCAATACGATTACCAAAGATAATGAGGAAGAATTTAAGGAGCGCGGCGTCCGGCTATTGGTGACGACCACGCCTAATCTAGACGGACGATCCTTCGGTACGAATGTCATGGAAGGCGTTTTGGTCGCCCTATCGGGTCGCCGTCCCGAGGAATTGACCGAAAAGGACTACGAGGATCTATTGGATCGGTTGGGACTTTTGCCCCGATTAGAATACCTAAATGACTAGCAGATACCACTGGTAAGAAAGAGGCGATTATGGGTCAGTTTTCATTCATGGTACATCCCCTCAACCTGAAATATGTCACCGATAAATATTCCTTCACCCGGTGGATGCCAAAGCCAATGCTCAAAGGACTCCTCCGCATCGCCCCTCCCTTTAAGGTCTCGACGGTCCGAGGAATCCAATCGCCTTATGGCCAGGCGCAAGGGCACTTCGTCGCGTGCCCGGTGACCTCTGAACAGTTCGTGTCATTGCCCGAAGCGGTGACCGTAAGAAAGGTAATTGCTGCTGGACGTTTGGCCGAACGCATGGGGGCTGGGGTGGTCGGTCTTGGTGCTTTTACGGCTGTCGTGGGCGGAGGGGGTAAAGCGGTTGCCGATGCGCTTGATATTGCGGTCACCACCGGTAATAGTTATACGGTGGCCACGGCGGTGGAAGGAGCACGAAAAGCAGTGAAGGCGATGAATTATCGCCTGGAAGATTGCGTCCTTGGGATCATTGGAGCGACTGGCTCGATCGGCATGGTTTGTGCCGAAATGCTTGCCCCCGATGTCGGAGAGCTCATTCTGATGGGGCGTGATGATCAACGGCTCCAAGCGGTGAAACACCGTATGAAAGAACGAACGGGGGTGTTCGCTTCGGTGTTTACTGATCTTTCCGAAGCACTGCCGCAGTGCGATATCATTGTTGCGGCATCGAGTGCTTATGGTGCGCTCATAGAGCCGGAGCATTTAAAACCAGGGGCCATCGTTTGTGACGTGGCCCGGCCCCGGGATGTTTCCGAACGGGTTTCCCAACTTCGGGATGATGTTTTGGTGATTGAGGGTGGGATCGTTTCGGTCCCGGGAGCGGTCGATTTTGGCTTAGATTTTGGCACACCGCCCGGGACGTGCATGGCGTGCATGGCCGAAACCATTATTCTGGCCATGGAGGAACGCTATGAGAACTACACCATTGGTCGCGATCTGAGTGTTGAGCAGGTGCAAACCATTGAGCGTTTGGCGAAAAAGCATGGCTTTTCGGTGTCGGGTTTCCGAGCGTTTGAGCGCCAGTTGACGTCGGAGGAAATTGCCGGTATCCGCGAGCGAGCGGATGCTCAGCGATAGAATCTTGAATTGAGGCTCGACCGTAAGAGCGAGAAGAAAAGGGATTGCCCTTATTCTGGAAGGAGATTTTGATCACAATGCCAGCTTTAGATAACGAAATCTTGCTTACGCCCCAGGGGCTTAAGCGTATCGAAGAGGAACTCCAAGAGTTAAAGAACAGTCGACGTCGAGACATCGCCGAGAAAATTAGACAGGCTCGTGCCCATGGAGATCTCAGCGAGAATGCGGAGTATGATGAGGCGAAAAAAGAGCAAGCTATTCTTGAAAATCGCATTGGGCAATTGGAAGCCACGTTAAGACGTGCGCGAGTCGTGCGGCGCGAAGATGTTGATGATCAGCGAGTCGGCGTAGGCAGTCAGGTGCTCATTACCGATGAGGCAACGGGCGAACAGTTTATGTATGCCATTGTTGGCGGCGTGAAAGAGTCGGATCCGAGTCGGAATCGAATTTCTTATCGTTCACCGGTCGGCAAAGCCCTCTACGGTCAAACGGTGGGCGATACCGTCCGGGTACGATTACCTGACGGCCAAGTCTATTATCGGATTGAGCAGTTGGGTTGGATTGACATGGCAGAGGAAGAAGACAGCACGGGTTAGCGGAAGGGGTTGGGCGTTGTTTTGACACAGGTAGACAGTGGTGACCTCATCGAGGCACGCCGGGAGCATCTAAACGCATTAAGGGACCTCGGACACGAACCCTATGGGGAGGCATTTGAGGTAACCCATACTGCTAAGGCGGTTCGAGATTGCATCGACCAACTTGGAGAGCATGCGGTTTCCGTTGCCGGACGCATCATGGCAATCCGCACGCATGGGAAGATTATTTTTGCGGATCTTAAGGATCAAAGTGGACAGATCCAACTTTACTTTCGTAAGCAAACGGTGGGCGATAGCATTTGGGCCCAACTGGAACTTCTCGATATTGGCGATATTGTCGGGGTAGCGGGGGAGCCATTTGTGACCCGTATGGGGGAGCCCTCCGTCCGGGTGAACGCGTTTTCCTTTTTGTCGAAATGCTTGCGTCCGTTGCCGGAAAAGTGGCACGGGCTCACCGATATTGATCTTCGTTATCGGCAAAGGTATGTTGATTTGATGGTCAATGACTCAGCACGGGAAGTGTTCGTTGCTCGCAGTCGTATTGTCTCTGCTATGCGGCGCTATTTGGAAGATCGGGGTTTTCTCGAAGTTGAAACACCGATGATGTCGACGATCGCTGGCGGGGCCACGGCGAAACCATTCGTTACCCACCATAATGCGCTCGATTTGGATCTTTATTTACGCATCGCAACCGAGTTGCATCTAAAGCGTGTGGTCGTCGGGGGATTGGAACGGGTCTATGAGATTGGCCGGGTGTTTCGTAATGAGGGAATTTCCACTCGGCATAATCCAGAATATACCTTGCTGGAACTTTATCAAGCGTATGGAGACTACGAGGACATGATGAGCTTGACCGAATCGATGGTGGCCCATCTCGCCGAGACCATTACCGGTAGCACCCGTGTGGAGTTTTTGGATCACGAGATTGATTTTAGTCCGCCCTGGGAGCGGCTTCGAATGGTAGAAGCGTTAGAAGCTAGGGGAATTGATATCGGAGAATGGATTTCGGCCGAGCAAGCGATCGCAGGTGCTCGGCGTTTGGGTGTCGAGGTACCGAGTGACATTAGCCGCGGCAAAGCAGTCGAAAAGGTGGTGGAGGCCCTGGTGCTGCCGGATTTAATTCAACCCACCTTTCTTCTCGATCATCCAGTCGATATTTCACCCTTGGCGAAGCAAAAACCCGAAGCACCCGACTACACCTTTCGATTTGAGCCGGTTATCGCGGGGATGGAAATCGGCAATGCATTTAGTGAGCTGAATGACCCCGATGAACAACGATCGCGATTTGAAGGGCAGTTAAAGCAGCGGCAACGCGGGGATGAAGAAGCGCATGTGATGGATGAAGATTTCATTCGTGCCTTAGAGTATGGCATGCCACCGGCGGGTGGGCTTGGCATCGGAGTGGATCGCCTCGTGATGCTGTTAACTAACTCCGAATCCATTCGAGATGTGATCTTGTTTCCGTTGATGCGGCCAAAAGAAACGGAATAAATTTGGGTATGAGGCTTGACACCACGTAATGCCCTCAGTACAATTGAAAACGTTGCGCGAACAGAGTTGTTGGTTCATCTGCAACGAGGGTACATTCGAAGCCGCTCAAATGGTTGACAGTTCGAGGGGCGGCACAGTAAGATAAAAATCCAGCGTGAGGAGACTCGCGTCAAGGGTTCGATCTTTGACAAAAGAACAGTGTATATTTGAGGAAGCCAAGCGATATTAAGGGCTAGGAGATGCATCTTAGGTGCTTTAGGCATTTGAGATAGATTTAAGTGGAGAGTTTGATCCTGG
>SLMV01000212.1 GCA_007133365.1 Clostridia bacterium | reverse complement strand
TGAATTGGCCGAAATCAAAAAACAAAAGGCTAACCGCCCGTCGCGTCCGATCCGGCCCCGGAGTTGATGCAACTCAGACAGACCGAAACGTTCCGCATTTTCGATCACCATCAAACGGGCCCGAGGGACATCCAAACCAACTTGAAGCACATTGGTTCCGACCAAAATGTCGAGGTCACCCGCGGCGAAGGCCTCCAACCGCATCTGACGTTCTTCTTGCGGCATTTCCCCGTGGAGGTATCCCACGCCGAAGTCCGGGAACGCTTGGGTCAATACCTGATAGTGCTCCATTACGCCCCGAATGCGCTGTTCACGCTGATAAAATCCCCGGATGGCCGGGCACACGACAAAAAGCCCGCTCTCTTGATCCATTTCTTGCTTGATGAAACGATAGACCGCCGCTCGGCGATCGTTTTTGACCACTCGTGTGGTGACGCGTCGTCTGCCGACAGGCGATTGCCCCAGCGTACTGATCGCCAGGTCCCCCCAGAGGGTGCGCGCCCATGTTCGCGGTATCGGCGTGGCGGACAACAAAAGGACGTCCGGTGTGGGGGCCTTGTTGTGAAGGGCACCGCGCTGAGACACGCCGAACCGCTGCTGCTCATCGATCACCACTAACGATACTCCCGTCAACGCCATCGACGTTTGAAGCAAAGCGTGGGTCCCGACCAGCACCGGGGCGTGGGAATCGGTTTCGCCGCTTTCGCCGGTAACCAAGCCCACTTGAATATCGAGCGGGTCGAAGTGCGCCCTTAAGGAGTTTACATGTTGCTCGGCCAAGAGACGCGTCGGCACCAACCAGACGGCACGGCCACCATTCTCAACGCACTTGGCCGTGGCATAAGCACCCACGATCGTCTTTCCCGTCGCGACATCACCCTGAAGCAACCGATACATGGGGCTAGCATCCGCCATCTCCTGATCAATCATGGCCACGGCATCCCGCTGATCGCGGGTCAATTGGAAGGGCAAATTGGTTAATAATTGGGACGTGTAGTGATTCTCCCCCCGATGGGGAATTCCCGTTTGGCTTTGGGAATTCGTCGCGTTGAGGGCCAAAATAAAAAGCAAAAGTTCCAAATACGCCAGACCGACCCGCCCCGATTCTGCTTCGTTGATATCCGCGGGAAAATGCACCCGACGTAACGCATCCGCAAACGAACAGCATCCCGCTTTTTGCCACAAGCGCGCGGGCAAAGGATCCTTCCAGGTTTCGTTCATCCGAAAGATGTTCACGACCAGCTGACGGATAAAAGGCGAGCGGATTTTGGCACTAGCCGGATAGATCGGAACCAGCTCGGTCCGCTGATCGCTTGCCATCTCGCCGCTCCGGCAAAAGGGATGCTGGTGTTGATCCCGTTCCCAATCCCCATAAACTAACACGGTCTCCCCCACCGAAAAACGCTGCCGAAGCCACCGCCGTCCGTGAATGACGGCGCGGGCGCGGTCGGCCCCTTGTTCGATCAGGAGGCGATAATGGGGGTAAGGGTTTGGGATGTATGTGAGGTGTCGAAGTACCCCGGAGAGAGCCCCTCGCTGATCGGCAGGCATTTTGGCGATTGGCCACGGCCGCCAATCTTCGTAACGATGGGGAAGATGCAAAAGCAAATCAGAGACGGTGTAAAGGCCCATCTGGTTCAGTTGTCTTTCGCGCACCGGCCCGACGCCCTTCAGTTCCGATAAGGGGCGTTCGGCGGCCGCTCCAGGTACTTGCAACATACTAACGCCTACTCCGCCGCGGCAAGGAAATAATAATGGTCCTGGCCACCGTAAAAGACGTCAATTTCTAAATCATCAAACGCCTTTTCTAACCGTTCACGAAGCCCGTCGATGTCATCGATCATTTGGCCGGCAAACACGGTCAACATCCGTAGACCCTTCGTCGCCTGGGCATCCCGGAGAACCTCAATCAGGACTTGCTCGGGATTCTCTCCCACTGAACGCAGTTCGCTATCGCAAAACCCGATGATATCCCCTTTTTCAAGGTCGGTACCACCAAAACGCCGATTATCAATCGCATACGTCACCTCGATCGCGGTCACGGCACCGGCCGCCTCCCCCATGCGCCGAACCGCCGTTTGAACATCGCGAATGGATGCGCGTGCCATCATGGCCGCAAGTCCTTGAGGAACATTGATCGTTGGTACGATGTGAACGCTGCGTTCACTCAATTGTTGGGCTTGCTGGCAGACCAAAATGAGATTACTGTTGTTCGGCAACAAAATGACCGCATCCGCATCGGCCGCCTCCACTTCCCGAAGCACATCTTCGGTGCTGGGGTTCATCGTCGGCCCCCCTCGGATGACGGCAACCGCCCCCAAGCTGCGAAACACTTCTTCTAGCCCCAAACCCGCTAAGATGGGGAGGACGGCATAGGTTGAACGTCCCTCAGCAGCCACGAAGCGATCCGGCAAGGTCCCATTGGCCGACGATTCGGCCATTTGAACCTCCATATTCTCAATCTGACTTTCCACCAGATCCCCCCACGACAGGGCCGTTCGCATGACATCGAGGATCCGATCGGTGTGAATGTGAATCTTGATCATC
>SLMV01000182.1 GCA_007133365.1 Clostridia bacterium | reverse complement strand
ACCGAATCCGCCAATCATTCATTGACCGACGGCCCGGGCAAACTCACGCAGGCCCTTGCCATTGATCAACGGCATAATGAGGGATCGCTACGATCGGGGCCGATCCAGATATTCCCGGGATCGCACCCTTCATCCTTTGAAGCGCTGCCCCGGGTCGGGCTGGGACGAGCAGGCGTCTTTCGCGATGTCCCTTGGCGCTTTCGCCTCGAATGAGCAAACCTTGCACCGAAAATACTGGCGTTATATTCTAAAAGCGACTCACGATAATCAGCGTTGACCGACAACCGTGTCTCGATCCCATCAAGATGATTAAGATCGCAAGAAAGGCAGATGATTCATGTTTGATGAGGAAGTATTACGACGTCTGGATAAGGCCAAGAGGGAGTGGGAAGAAGGCCCGGTGCAAAAAGCCATCAGCCGCTTTCCCGAACGAAAGGATGAATTTCGCACCCTTTCGGATCAGCCGGTGGAACGGCTTTATACCCCCCTCGATGTGCAAGATATTGATTACGAAGAAGATTTAGGTTTTCCTGGGGAATATCCATTTACCCGTGGCGCCCAGCACACCATGTATCGCGGGCGGATGTGGACCATGCGTCAATATGCCGGGTTCGGCACCGCCGAAGAATCGAATCGTCGGTACCGGTATTTGCTTGATCAAGGGCAGACCGGATTAAGCGTTGCGTTTGATTTGCCCACACAGATCGGGTATGACTCGGATAACGACATGTCGGTCGGTGAAGTTGGCAAAGTGGGAGTGGCCATCGACTCGGTGCGCGATATGGAGGTGCTTTTCGACCAGATCCCACTGGATCAGGTGAGCACTTCAATGACGATTAACGCACCTGCAGCGGTCTTGTTGGCCATGTATGCCGTCGTGGCCGAACGACAAGGGGTACCCCTCGAAACGCTAAGTGGCACCATTCAAAACGACATTTTAAAAGAATACGTGGCGCGGGGCACGTATATCTTCCCGCCCGAACCCAGCATGCGCCTCATTACCGATACCTTCGCCTTTTGTGCTGAACATCTGCCCAAATGGAACACCATCAGCATCAGCGGCTATCACATGCGTGAAGCCGGATGCACCGCACCGCAGGAGCTAGGGTTTACCCTTGCGAATGCGATTGCCTATGTGGAAAGCGCCCTGGCGGTCGGTTTGGATGTGGATGCTTTTGCACCTAGGCTTTCCTTCTTCTTTGCCGCCCAATCGGATGTGCTCGAAGAAGTGGCGAAATTCCGGGCGGCGCGCCGAATGTGGGCACGAATCATGAAAGACCGGTTCGGCTCCGACAATCCTCGGTCCCAAAAGATGCGGTTTCATACCCAGACAGCGGGCTGTACGCTTACGGCCCAACAGCCGGATAATAACATCGTTCGGGTTGCGCTTCAGGCCCTGGCAGCAGTGTTGGGCGGCACCCAATCGCTGCACACCAATTCCCGGGACGAGGCGCTGGCGTTACCGACGGAGGAATCGGTTCGCATTGCCCTTCGCACTCAGCAGATTCTGGCACATGAAAGCGGTGTGGCCGACACTGTTGATCCGCTGGCCGGTTCGTATGCCGTTGAAAACATGACGGATGCGATCGAAGCAGAAGCGAAGGCATATATTGACCGGATCGACGAAATTGGTGGCGCTCCCACGGCTATCGAAGACGGGTACGTTCAGCGGCAAATTCAAGAAAGCGCGTTTCATCATCAAAAGTCAGTGGAATCTAATGACCGCATTGTGGTCGGTCTTAATGCTTACCAAATTGATGAAAAGCCCGAATGGGAGCTTTTACGGGTTGATCCCGCCATCGAGGAGCAGCAGCGGGAGAAACTCGAGCGACTGCGAAATGATCGCAATAACGATGACGTCACAAATTGTCTGGGGACCCTTCGGGACTCCGCGCGAGATGGCGGTAATTTGATGGAGCCCATCATGGCGGCGGTACGGGCAGAGGCAACGTTGGGCGAGATCTGCGACGCACTAAGAGACGAATTTGGCGAATATCAAGCACCCATTATTCTCTAACGAGATGGGCCCAAAAACGGAGGGGAAACCCAAATGAGCGACCGACGAATCAGAGTTTTGATTGCCAAACCCGGCCTTGATGGACACGACCGAGGTGCCAAAGTGCTCGCCCGTGCCATGCGGGATGCCGGCTTTGAAGTGATTTACACGGGACTGCGGCAAAGTCCGGAACAGATCGTAAATGCCGCCGTACAAGAAGACGTTGATGTCATCGGATTGAGCATTTTGTCCGGTGCACACAATCACCTGTTTCCCAAAATAATGGAACTCCTTGAGGAACAAGAGGCCAGCGATGTCCTGGTGATTGCCGGAGGCGTAATCCCCGAACAGGATATCGAGACACTTCGCGAAATCGGCGTTTCCCGCGTCTTTACGCCCGGCACCTCTACCCAAGAAGCCATCCAATATATTGAGGAACAAGTGGGGGGTTCGGACGCTTGCAAATCGACGTGAAACAGCTGTCCGAGCGGGTCCGAAACGGTCATGCGGGATCCCTGGCTCGACTCATCAGCCTCATCGAAAACGCCGAGCCACAGGCGGTCGAGGTACTCGAAACTCTCGAGGATCGTCGGGGAAGTGCACAGATCATTGGGATCACCGGGCCCCCGGGATCTGGAAAGAGCACCCTGACCAATCGTCTGGTGGGTGCACTTCGTGATCGTGGCGAAACGGTGGGGGTCTTGGCTGTTGATCCTAGCAGTACCTTTACCGGCGGGGCGTTGCTTGGCGATCGCACGCGTATGCAGTCCTTGGCCACGGATCCGGGCGTTTACATTCGGAGTATGGGAACGCGCGGGAGTTTGGGCGGTCTGTCCCGCGCAGTTTTCGATGCCATCACCGCGGTTGAGGGGTCCGGCAAAACCCACATATTGGTGGAAACCGTTGGCGTCGGCCAATCCGAGATTGAGATCGCAAGCATTGCCGATACGGTATTGGTCCTGTTTGTTCCCGGCTTAGGCGATGATATCCAAGCCATCAAGGCTGGGATTACCGAAATCGGCGACATCTTTGTCGTCAATAAGGCAGATCTCAAGGGTGCAAGCCGAATCAAGACCATTTTGGAAAACAATTTGGAGTTGGAACCGACGAATGGGGATTGGAAACCACCGGTGATGCTGGTAAGCGCCGAAACCGGCGACGGATTAGCCGAACTGGTGCACAAGATGGATTGTCATTTTCGCACTCTAAGCGAAAGCGGACGCCTTCACGAGCGGAGGAAGCGCCGCCACCAGGGAGAAGTCGTCGCCATCCTTCAGCGTTGTTTGGCGGATCGCATTGCGAATTTTTATGATAAGCAATCGGAAAAGAAAGATGTCGATGTGGAGAAACCCCGCGCCGTTGCAAACGCAATCTGGGAATCGCTGACGGATTTAGAAGATGGAGGCGAATGATGATGATTGTTGGACAACACCATATTGGAATTGCAGTCGAAAATTTAGATGCGGCACTTGCCGTCTACCGCGACCAATTGGGCCTTGAACTCGATCATATTGAATCGGTCCCCGATCAGAAACTCCGCGTGGCCATGATCCCCTTGGGCGATGAAACCATCGAGCTGCTCGAACCGACGGATGATGAAAGTCCCGTCGCCAAGTTCCTCGCCAAAAAGGGCGAAGGGTTTCATCATCTTGCTTTGGAAGTGCGAGACCTTGATGCCATGTTGGAACAGTTGAAAACACGAGGTGTGCGACTGATCGATGAAGAGCCAAGAGAAGGGGCTGGCGGCACGCGAATCGCTTTCTTACATCCGAAGGCCGGACGTGGCGTTTTGCTTGAATTGGTGGAAAACCCGTCCTAATGAATTCGGGGGTATCCGTCTTGAGATCGTGGTACTGGTGGGGCCTCATCGCCATTGTGCTATTACTTATATTCAGTGGAATTGTCGTTGGAACGAGGACGGATGCGTCGACGGCCTCTCCGGTATTCTTTACCGTGCTACACACGAATGACGAACATTCATCACTGATACCGCGAGGACCGGCCGTTAACCATATCGCCGAGCCCCCGGGCGAGACAAGCGGCGGTTTTGCGCGGCTTGCGGCAGCCATTGGATCTCAGCGAGAAATGCGTGAAAAGGAGACGGTCGTAACCGTGTCGGCCGGTGACTTTTACAGCGGGAGCCCGTACGCATGGCTCGCCTTAAAGGGGGATGCTCCCGAACTTCAGTTATTGCAGGATATGCATTACGATTTGGTGGTCCTGGGTAACCACGAGTTCGACCTTGGCCCGAATGGGTTGGTCGATTATCTAACGGCCGCCGGATATCCCGACGCGGTGGCAAATACGGCTATTTTAGCCAGTAACGTCGAGATCCCCGACGATCATCCGCTCGACGCCATGGGAATTGAGGGAACCCATTTAATCCCGCTCGCTGATGGCGAGATGACGCTTGGCTTCTTTTCTTTGCTCGGCGATGATGCCCAGGCGGTTATGCAAGACGTCAAACCACTCGGATTTTCCGACCCCATCGCGACTGCAAAGGTGAAGGTCAACGCCCTTCAAGATGCCGGAGCGGACGTGATCATCGCAGTCAATCACTCGGGAGTTCGGGAAGATCGTATGCTGGCGCGCCAGGTCGATGGCATTGATGTCATCATCAGCGGACATTGCCATACCCCGCTTAAAACACCGGTGATCGAAGCGGGAGTGATCATCGTCCAGGCCGGTGACCGGCTCGACTATTTGGGTTGTTTAGAACTCGCCTGGTGTCCCGAACGCGAAACCTTATCGGTTCGAAATGAGGAAACCGGCCAACCGCTTCTAATTCCCCTCGATGCCTTAGTGGAGCCCGATCCAACCTTTTCCGATAAAATTGATCGGTACACCGAACGCCTTAACCGCCAAATCGAAACGATGACCGGCAGCCGCTACCGTGATGTCTTTGAAATCGTCGGCGTTTCCAGTGAAACGATCTCACGTGCTGCTTTGCCGTTTTCGGAAAGCCCTCTCGGAAATTTGGTCACCGATGCCTTCATGTGGAGCGTTGAACGCCAGCTGGGTGAGCGACCGGATGTCGCTTTTCAAGCCAATGGTCAACTTCGCGGTGACATCTTGCCGGGCTCAGCGGGGGATGTCGACGGTCAAATTGCCTTTTATGACGTGGTCGAACAAGTCGGGTTGGGACTCGGTCCCGACGGTGAACCCGGATATCCCGTCATTTCCATGTTCCTAACCGGGCAGGAAATACGGAACATCCTCGAAATTTCGAGTCTCCTTTCGCAATTGATGGGAGAGGCCGCTTTCTTGCAGGTATCGGGTCTGAGCGTTGAGTATGATGTGAATCGCGCCGTCTTATTCCAGGTGCCCTTTCTCAACATGCCGATACCAACCCTGCGAGCGGTATTGGGCGCTACCCTTACCTCCCCGACCGGTGACGATCAAATATTGGAAGGCGGCGATGACACCCTGTATCACGTTGTGAGCGACTATTATGTCGCCGGCTTCATTCCCATGGTAGGGGACGTGGTACCCCAATTGACGGTCATCCCGAAACACGCAGACGGCACGGCGATGGAAAACTTGACCGACGGGATTGTCATGCGAAATGGCCGTGAACTAAAGGCGTGGGAGGCAGTGGTCGACTATGTTGCCCATGAACGTCATGAAGGCGCCAAAGCCGACCTGGCCCATAAATATGGGGAGGTTTCTGGCCGGCTTGTTTCCGTGAGCACGTTGCCGCTTTGGTTGTGGCCGGTAGCGATCATGATCGTGTTCGGGTTCGGTCTCTGGGGACTTTGGCGACGACGCCGGCAATGATAGAGAGAGGAGCCAACGGGGATGAGACACCGCTTTTTAATCGGGCAACTAAGTCATGAGACCAATGCGTTCAGCCCGATCCGTACCTGTCTACAGCATTTTCAACAACGCGGTTTTTTGGAGGGACCCGCCCTTTTGGAACACTTTACGGGTACCCATACCACCCTGGGTGGGTTTATCCATGCTGCGCTTCTTCAGGAAGACGAACTCATCCCGAGCCTTTCGGCTTCGGCGGTGCCGTCTGGACTTGTAGCGCGCGATACGTTCGCCATCTTAATGCAGCGCTTGGAAGACTATCTCGATGCGGCTTCGGGCTTTGATGCCATCTTTTTGGTGCTTCATGGCGCCATGGTCGCGGAAAAAATCCCCGATGCAGAAGGTTATTTGCTGGAAAGGCTCCGAAGGCGAGTTGGTGCTGACATGCCCATTATCTGCACGCTTGACTATCACGCCAATGTAACGGATCGCATGGTTGAAAATGCGGATCTCTTACTGGGTCTTAACACCTATCCCCATGTCGACGGATGGGAACGAGGCGCTGAGGCTCACCACCTGGCCAAGGCAATCCTCTCTGGCGCTATAACCCCTGCCAATTTCCTGGTTCGCCCGCCTTTGGCTCCGGGGGTGGTTCCGGCTCGAACGTCTTGGGGACCGATGGAACAGTTAATGAATCAAGCCCTGGCGTATGAAATGGAACCGGGCGTGATTAATGTCAGTGCCTTTGGCGGATTTGTCTATTCCGATATTTTCGAAGCGGGCCTTTCGTTTTTGGCAACCGTTGACCGTAATCGTGAGCGCGCACGCACCATTGCTCAGAAACTGGGACGGGAGGCCTGGCGGATCCGCCATGAATTCCAGGCGGATCTCAAGCCTCCTCGAGACGCGGTTCAGGCGGCCCTCAAACACCCGGGGCATCCGGTTATTCTTGCCGACGTCGCCGATAACACCGGCGGCGGCGCTTCCGGCGATGGTACGGCACTCCTAGCGGCTTTGCTAGAAGAAGGTGCCCGCAATGCCGCTATCGTCACCATCCCAGATCCCAAAGCAGTCGTCGAAGCATTCGCGATTGGGGTAGGGGGAACCTACGCCGGATACGTTGGCGGTAAAATTGATGACCAACACGGGCCACCGGTTTGGATCAAAGGGCCCGTTCGTCTCCTGTCCGACGGGCGCTTCGTGTATCGCGGACCCATGTCCACCGGTCTGACCGCCTCCATGGGACGAACAGCCGTGATCGAGACGAATGGAATCGCGATCATTGTCAATGAGGATCGCTTCCAGCCAGTCGATCCGGAAGTGGCGCGTTCGGTCGGGATTGAACCCTTAGAGAAAAAGATTGTCGTCGTTAAATCAGCGGTCCACTATCGAGCCAGCTACGAACCGATTGCAAGCAAGATCATTGAGGTCGACGGACCGGGACTTAGCAGCCCGAATCTCGAGCGATTTTCGTTTCGAAATCTTCGCCGCCCGATATTTCCGTTAGATTGCGATGACTTTGAGGGCAGGTGGCAAGACGATGACGGTTGATTTTGACGGATGGGGAGGCGAATCGATTCGCCAAGCGGTCTCAAATCTTCAAGGTGTGGTTCAACATACGCCGTTGCTACCTGCTCGGGATCTTGCGCCCGACATCAATCTATATCTAAAGGCTGAAAATTTACAGCGTACCCATGCCTTTAAGTTTCGTGGCGCCTATCACCGCGTTAGCCGATTGGTCGCCGAAACCGAAAGTCCGGGTGTTATTGCGGCTTCGAGCGGCAATCATGCGCTTGGTGTCGCCCTAGCTGCATCGCTACATCAGCTACCAGCCAAAGTGGTCATGCCAACCACGGCACCGGATATCAAAGCAATCGGCTGCCAACGTTATGGAGCCGAAGTACTTCGCGTTGGCGCTAACTACGATGAAGCCCTAACCTACGCGAAAAATTTGGCGAGCGAGACAAAATGGACATATATTGAGTCTTTCGATGATGCGACAATCATTTCCGGGCAGGCCAGCGTTGGCTGGGAAATCCTCCAGGATCTGCCCGACGTCGAGGTTATCGTTGCCCCAATCGGCGGGGGAGGCCTTATCAGTGGACTGTTGGCCTTGACCCAAGGCACACCCGATTCGATGGCAAAACGTTTCTTTCCAGGGCGCAAACGTCCCTTGTCTGAGATAGAAATTATCGGTGTTGAGGCGGAAGGCGCCGCTTCCATGCGGGCATCATATTCGAGCGGGCAACGCACCGAATTGTCGGACTTGAAGACCGAAGCGGAGGGAATCGCCGTTCGCCGACCCGGCGCTCTCACGTTTCGATGGGTCAAACAGTTTGCAACCGATATTGTCACCGTATCCGACCTGGAAATGTGGGATATGGTCGTGACACTTCTTACGAAAGAAAAGCTCTTAGTTGAAGCAGCAGGGGCAGCGGCACCCGCGGCAGTCATGGCGGGAAAATCCGGATTCCAGGTGTGTTTAGCGGATTATCAAAAAACAAAACGGGCCATTGTGTGCATCCTAAGCGGGGGGAATTTGGAAATGAGTGTTCTTCAAAAACATCTGGCCCGATTCAATCAAAGTAACATTTCAAAGCACCCTGTTGATGATTCTTACGGGATTTAGAAAATAAAAAAGACCAGGGGTTTGCTAATGATGACCGATACCGGCCTTGCGATCGACCTTGAGTCTTTCAAAGGAACGGATGCCATACAAGATGGGATGATAATGAGGAGGGGAGCGTCACTTTGACCTTACGAAAGGGCTATGTTCAGGTTTATACCGGCAACGGGAAAGGAAAGACCACTGCCGCCTTGGGTTTGGGGCTTCGAGCAGTGGGCCGTGGTTTGAAGGTCCTGATGATCCAGTTTATGAAGAATAGGGGATACGGTGAGCACGAGGTGGCCGAGCGATTGGCGCCTGAATTTTGTATCGTGCCGGTGGGAAAGCCTTATTTAATCGCAAAAGAGGGCGAACTCGATGCGAAAACGCGCCGTGAGTTGGCCGGCGAAGTCGTTGTCTTCCCACCCGGCCAACCGCCCGCCGAAGTCCTCAAATGGGTGGCCGAGGGCATCACCCGGGCTGAAGATGCCCTCACTCAGCGCCAAGCAGATGTTATCATTTTGGATGAGATCTGTGTGGCTGCTGATTTTGGGTTGGTAACCGAGGCGGATGTCCTTCGCCTTATTGATATCAAACCGGATGATGTTGAGTTAGTCATGACCGGGCGGCATGCTTTTGATGGCCTCATTGAACGCGCCGATTTGGTGACCGAAATGAAAGAGATCAAACATTACTATACCAAAGGGGTAACGGCGCGCCGCGGTATTGAATCCTAGAGGAGTGGGGTATGACTCGATGTCTTTGACCGAAGCCAAACGACGAGACGCAGAAAACCCATTAAGTGAGTATCGCGAGCGTTTTTTCATCCCACAGGAGACGATTTATCTCGATGGGAATTCGCTGGGGCTTTTTTCTGTCGATGCCGAGCAAGCATTATCTCGGGCCATCGGCCAGTGGCAAACCCTCGGGATAAAGGGTTGGTTGGAGGCCGATCCACCTTGGTTTTATCTCGGTGAATTGCTCGGCCAATACCAATCCCCCTTGATGGGTTGTGATCCTCAAGAGGTCGTGGCCGCTTCGTCAACCACCGTCAATCTGCATCAATTGGTGGGCACTTTCTTTTCGCCGAACGGGCGACGAACGAAAATTCTGGCGGATGAACTCAACTTTCCCTCTGATCTTTACGCCCTCGCAAGTCAGCTTCGTCTTCGCGGCTTAGATCCCGAGGAACATCTAATTCTTGCGAAAAGCCAGGATGGCCGTACATTGGATGAAAACGAACTAATCGATGCCATGTCAGACGAGGTGGCCTTGATCCTTTTGCCTTCGGTCCTTTACCGAAGCGGCCAGCTCCTCGACATGGAAACCCTCACCCAGGCCGCCCATCAACGTGGGATCATCATTGGATTCGACTGCAGTCATTCAGCCGGCGCCATGCCTCACCAATTGTCCGATTGGGCAGTGGATTTCGCGTTCTGGTGCACGTATAAGTATCTCAACAGCGGCCCTGGAGGGTTAGCGAGTCTGTATGTTAATCAGGCGCATTTCGACCGCCTTCCGGCTTTGGCCGGCTGGTGGGGGTCCGATAAGGAAAGACAATTTGATATGGCGGTAGAATTTTCGCCGGCACAGTCGGCGGGTGCCTGGCAAATCAGTACTCCCCCAATCTTAAGTGCAGCGCCCCTTTTGGGATCTTTGAAAATGTTTCAAGAGGCAGACATCTTTACCATCCGGCAAACATCCATCCAAATGACCCAATTCTTGATTAATGGCATTACTGAACATCTACTCCCACGGGGCATGACCGTCGGTTCACCCCGGGCACCGCACCGCCGAGGCGGACACGTTGCTCTGGAGCATCCCCAAGCCAAAGCGCTTTTTGAGAAGTTGACACAACGCGGGGTTGTTGCCGATT
>SLMV01000136.1 GCA_007133365.1 Clostridia bacterium | reverse complement strand
TCATCACTGAAACAATAGAACTCCTGACGCCCTTTTCGAATCAAATAGAGCGGCGGCTGGGCGATATAAATATACCCGGCCTCGATCAACGGCCGCATATAACGAAAGAAAAAGGTTAACAAAAGGGTTCGAATATGGGCGCCATCCACGTCCGCATCCGTCATAATGACGACTTTATGATATCGCGCTTTTTGTAGATCGAAATCTTCGCCAATCCCCGTGCCCAAGGCGGTGATCATCGCGCGGATTTCGTTGTGATTTAAGATGCGATCCAACCGCGCCTTCTCCACATTGATGATCTTACCGCTTAAGGGCAATATGGCCTGAAACCGTCGATCGCGCGCTTGTTTAGCCGAACCGCCGGCCGAGTCACCCTCGACGACAAAGAGTTCTGCCATCGCCGGGTCGCGGACGGAACAATCCGTCAGCTTGCCGGGTAAGGCGGTGACATCCAGAGCGTTTTTGCGGCGGGTTAACTCCCGGGCCTTGCGAGCCGCCTCGCGGGCTCGGGCCGCTTTGATACCTTTATCGACGAGGACGCGCGCCACACTGGGGTTTTCTACCAAAAAGGTGCTCAGTCCCTCGGCCATCAAGGTTTCGACAATCCCCCGCATCTCGCTATTGCCGAGGCGGGTCTTGGTTTGCCCCTCAAATTGGGGTTCAGACAGTCGGACGCTTAAGACCGCCGTCATCCCCTCCCGGATGTCTTCGCCGGAGAGGTTATCCTGACCCTCTTTAAGTAAGTTGTTGCGTCGCGCATAGTCGTTGACCACGCGCGTCAGTGCCGTTTTAAAGCCCGACTCGTGAGTTCCACCCTCGCGCGTCGTGATGTTGTTGGCAAACGAGTACAGGTTCTCGACATAGCCTTCCGTGTATTGAATGGCGAATTCCACTTCGTAATCATCGCGCTTCCCTTCGTAATAGATGGGATTGGGATGGAGGGTGGGACGATTACGGTTCATATATTGGACAAACGAAACCAGTCCACCTTGATACATAAAGTGGTTTTCCCGTTGGGTTCGCTCATCTTTTAACACGATGGTCAACCCGCGGTTTAAAAAGGCGAGCTCCCGAAGCCGTGACAAAATGGTGTCATAGCGGAAATTAATGGTCTCGAAGATGTCGGGGTCCGGGCGAAACTGGATGGTCGTTCCGGTTTCGTCGCTCTCCCCCACCGGGTCGACCGACGTGACCGGTATACCCCGCTCATATCGTTGGCGATAAATGCCCCCGTTGACCTTAACCGTAGCCGTCAACCACTCGGATAAACCATTGACCACGGAAACACCGACGCCGTGCAAGCCGCCGCTCACCTTATACCCTTTGTGGTCAAATTTGGCGCCGGCGTGTAACACGGTCAGGGCAATTTCCAGCGCCGGTTTTTTCAGCTTGGGATGCATCCCAACCGGAATGCCGCGCCCATTATCAGAAACCGTCACACTGTTGTCCTCGTGAAGCCGGACTTCGATGGCGTCACAAAAACCAGCCATGGCTTCGTCAATGCTGTTATCCACCACCTCATTGACCAGATGATGGAGTCCGGGGGCTCCGGTTGAACCAATATACATACCGGGTCGACGCCGAACCGCTTCGAGACCTTCGAGGACTTCAATATTGGTCTCATCATATTGCAAACTTTTTGCCATCTCGACCATATTCGCAATCTGGTCGATGCTTTCTCGTTTCGGATCAGGCTTTTTAGCCACAAACACACCTCCTAGCGTCACCAGACATATCGGACCATCCGTTTTGGTTTGGAATGGTCGCAATTATCCAGTCATTCAACTCGTTACATTATATCATGATGAGCCATTTGGGACAGGATAAACCGGGGCTTTGCGAAAAACGCTTGTCACTCGCTGACAACCCATCAGCGGCGTAGCCGAAGCCCATTACATCGTGGGAAAACGGTTAAGAGCACGCAGAATCCCGAAAAACCCGTCGCAAGAATTGGGATCAATCAGCGCCCTTCGAGACCCTATTCTGCTATAATGGCGATTGCTTGTAGTCGTCGGCAACAGCGTCCAGCTCCAAGAGCAAATCACGTACCCGACGGGTGATCTCCTCGCGCGCTTCCCGAAACGCTTGTCGAGTGTCGTCTGAATTCTCTGCCTCTTTTGTGGGATCCGGAATGTCCCAGTGGCGCCGCTGAATCCCCGGTGGTGTCTCCGGACAATGCTCACGGGCGTAGGAACAAACCGTGATGATGATGTCGCTTTGATGAAGATCCTCGCTATCGATGGGATTCGAGCGAGCATCACGCACATCAATCCCCAGCTCATCCATAACTTCCCCCGTCATCGGATTCACCCCTTGGGGTTCAACCCCCGCGCTGGCAACGGAAATTCGCTCAGAATCACCCCATGTTCGGGTGAGATATTCTGCCATAATACTGCGGGCGGAATTTCCCGTGCAAATGAATCGAATTTCGATAACCCCTTTGCCCGATGCTTCTCGATCCGCATAGGCACGCTTCCTCGGAGGTCGCGGACAATTGTCCAACGGTTCGCTGAGGACGGTCTCGAGTCGCTTCCACTCGTCTTTCATCGGATC
>SLMV01000130.1 GCA_007133365.1 Clostridia bacterium | reverse complement strand
TCGGGCTTATCAGTGCCATATCGGGATAACGCGTCTTTATACGTTAAGCGGGGAAACGGTGTCGGGATCTTGACTTCCCAAAGATCAGCGAACAGGTGCGCGAGCAATTCCTCCACCAGGGATTGAATCGCCTGCTCCCGGGTGAACGCCATCTCAATATCGATCTGGGTAAATTCCGGTTGGCGGTCGGCCCGAAGATCCTCATCCCGAAAACAGCGGACCAACTGATAATAACGATCGAAGCCGGCAATCATTAGCAATTGTTTGAACAACTGGGGTGATTGGGGAAGGGCATAAAATTCACCCCGACGGCCGCGCGTCGGCACCAAATAATCGCGTGCCCCTTCCGGTGTGCTGCGTGTCAAATACGGCGTCTCAATTTCGGAAAAACTCCGCTGATGAAGAAACTCTCGCACGGAACGATTCGCTTTGCTGCGAAGTTCGAGGTTACGTTGCATCTCCGGTCGGCGTAAATCTAGATACCGATAGCGAAGTCGAAGACTCTCATCCACGCCGATATCATCCCGAATGTAAAAGGGAGGCGTTTCCGCCTTACTCAGTAGTTTGGCTTCTTTTGGGAGAATCTCGACCGACCCCGTCGGACTTTCGGACTTTACGGCCTCGGGTGCCCGCTCGCGCAATAAGCCGCGGACTGCCACCACATACTCCGTTCGCCAGGCCTTGGCAGCGCGCCACAAGGCCTCGTCAACATCGGCATCGAACACGATTTGTACGTCGCCGGTTCGATCACGAAGTTCGACGAACAGCAGCTGCCCCAAATCGCGAACGCGGGCCACCCAGCCCATCACCGTTAGCTCCCGCTGGGCATCGCGCGCGTTTAAGCGTCCGCACATGTCCGTCCGTTCCCAATCCCCCAACGATTCCGGTATTTCCTTATCTTTACGACACTTCTGCACCGGATCACCTCCGTGTGATAATGCTCCAACCTTCACGTTCCCACCCTTGATTGTTCTGCAAGATAGCCGACGGCATCTTTGAGGGCCACCTTCTCTTCCGTACCGCTCACCATGTTCCGAATCGGCACCTGTTGGCCGGCCAGTTCATCCGGTCCCAAAATGAGGACATAGCGCGCCGGATACTTATCCGCAAAGCGCATCTGAGCTCGCATACTTCGATCCATGACATCGAGATCCGCCCGCCACCCGTTTCGCCGATACGCTTGGACCAGCCCAAAAGCGGTACTTCGGACCTCTTCACCGATGGTGACGACGAAGACATCAAGGGGCGGTGCGCTCGGAAGGGACACCCCTTCTTCTTCGAGAATTAACAAAAGCCGTTCCAAACCCAATCCAAACCCCACCCCCGGGGTCGGATCACCACCTAGGGATTCCACCAGGCCGTCGTAACGTCCGCCCCCGCAGACCACATCCTGAGCGCCCAACGCCTGATGACTGATTTCAAAGACGGTGCGGGTATAATAATCGAAACCCCGTACGAGGCTCGGGTCCCGATGATAACGGATGCCGAGTTCGTGGAGATAGCCCTCAACCTTTTTCAAGTGTTCTTGGCAGGCCGGACAAAGAAAATCCCCCATCGGAGGCAAACCGCTTTTTAGTTCCTGACACGTCTCCACTTTACAGTCCAATAAGCGAAGCGGATTCTGTTCATATCGACGCTGACAATCCGGGCACAATTTCTCCCGACGAGGCCCATAGTGTTCGCGTAAGGCCGCGCGATACGCGTGCCGACATTCGGGGCACCCCATGCTGTTAAGCCCAACGCGAAGATCAGCCAGCCCCACTGCCGAAAGAAAATCTTGCGCCATGGTAATGATTTCCGCATCCACCAGAGGATCGGCACTTCCGAAGCATTCCACACCAAATTGGTGATGCTGACGTAATCGCCCGGCCTGTGGCCGTTCATAGCGGAAAATAGGCCACGATAAATAATATAATTTCGCTGGAAGGGCGGCCGCATCAAGGTGGGCTTCGAGAAACAAGCGACCGGCGGCGGCCGTGCCTTCGGGTCGCAAGGTCAAACTCCGCCCGCCGCGATCTTCAAACGTGTACATTTCCTTTTCCACCACATCGGTAAATTCGCCCACCGTGCGCTGAAAGAGTTCGGTGTGTTCGAAGACCGGCGTCCGGATTTCACCGTAACCGTAGCATCGGCAGATTTCCCGGGCCACTGATTCAAGATATTGCCATTTCGGTGTGTCGGTCGGCGTGGCATCCGCGGTTCCTCTAGGTCGTTTGGTAATCATTCCCTGCTGGCATCTAAGATGCCAGCTTGCTCACCTCTTTCCTGATCACTGTCAAAACGTTCCATCGGTATCAATCAAAAGCGTTACCGGCCCCCAATTGGTCAGGTGCACCATCATCATTGACCCAAATTCGCCGGTTGCCACGGATAACGGATGGCATGCCAATTGCTCGACAAACCCTTCATAAAGAGCCCGGGCCGGGACGGGCGGGGCTGCCTCGGTAAACGAGGGGCGTCGACCGCTCCAACAATCCCCAAAAAGCGTGAACTGGGGCACCACCAAAAGTTCCGCACCCACATCCAAAGCCGAACGGTTCATTTTGCCCGCATCATC
>SLMV01000022.1 GCA_007133365.1 Clostridia bacterium | reverse complement strand
GGCCTGATGATCGTCATCGGTCAGCGTCTCACCTTGCAGTTGCTTGGCGTGCAGCTCCATCTGTTTTTCGCGGTATTGTTTGATGAGGTTACGGTTCGACTCATCGTCTTTCACTTTTTCTTGTGTGGCTCGATAGGCGCGATATTCTTCGGAATCCCGAAGGGCACGAGCCAGTTTGTGGGCTTGGTCATAAACATTGGGCATACCGAATCCACCTCCACTTAAGACTGTTCCGATCGGGGCACCAGATAGGTCCCGTCACTCACTGCCAGTACATCAGATTCTACAGGGTCGATCAAACGGGCGGTGGCTCGATATCGACGGCCTCGCCCTTCCTCCAGGTTCGCCTCGACACGCAAGGGATCGTCAACCCGCACGGGCGAACGATAGCGGACGGTCATTTCTGCCGTCATGGCCGCGATATCGCCTTGATAGTAGAGTGCCCACCACATCGCATCATCCAATATGGCCGCGATGATGCCGCCATGAACAATACCATCGAATCCTTGAAATCCCTTGGGGACGGTTCCTTCCGCGTAAACGACGCCATCAGCCTCACGGCAAAATTTCCAATTTAAGCCCTGGCCGTTGTTCTCGCCACAAATGATACAATTCGCGGAACGAAGCGCCCCGGTATCATCGGTCAACTCGATCATCATTCCCCCCTTACCCTTTGCATCAATGTTTTCGATTGTTCCCGGCACCGCCTCAAAATTTTGTTTTCATCAAGGGTCGTGAGATGGCAATCGCGCACTACCCATTCGCCATCCACCATGACGTCTCGAACATCCGAAGGGCCCGCGGCATAAGCGAGTAATGCGATCGGATCATGGCAAGGGGTCAGATGCGCCGCTGACAAGTCAACAATGGCGAGATCGGCACGAAACCCTGGTACGAGGGCACCCGTATCATCAAGGCCCAAGGCCAAGGCTCCGCCGCGCGTGGCCATATAAAGCATTTCCTTGGCTTTTAACTGTTCCGGATCTCGGTCGATCACCTTTTGAACGTAAGAAGCAGCCCGCATCTCGGCCCAAAGATCCAAGCGGCCGGTGCTTGCGGCCCCGTCCGTTCCCAGCCCAACCGGTATATCGAGGGCACGCATTGCCGGTATGGGTGCAATTCCAGCGCCCAGCTTTTGATTGCTCTGAGGACAGTGGGCGACCCCGACCTGACGATCCGCCAGAATCGCCTGGTCTTGATTGGTGACGTAAACGCAGTGCGCTCCGAGAACGGGTGGCGTATCGAAAACACCGAGGTCATCGAGATATTCGACCGGGGTCCTTCCATAGGTTTGCCCCACCCCATCCACCTCATCTTCGGTCTCGGCGATGTGGACGTGGATGCCAGCGCCCAATTCCTTTGCCAGCGTCACAACCTCACGGAGGTACTCAGGGGGACAGGTATACGGCGCATGGGGGCCCAACTGGACGTGAATGCGATCATCGGCACCTTGATGCCAGGTGTCAAAGAACGCCTTGGTGGCCAGAAGATCTTCTGCCGCGTTGGGACCAATCCCGATCAAACCTAAAGACAACACCGCTTTCATCCCGATCTCGACCGTTGCGTTCGCCACATCTTCCATGGCAAAATACATATCTGCAAAGGTGGTCACTCCGCCCTTAAGCATTTCAAGCCCAGAAAGCAGGGTGCCCCAGTAAATATCGTCAGGAGTCATGACAGCTTCGACTGGCCAGATCGCTTCCTCAAGCCAGGGCTGGAGGCGCATATCATCCGCATAACTTCGTAACAAACTCATACCGGCGTGACAATGGGCATTGATGAGGCCGGGAATGACCGCACAACCTTGGGCATCAATGACAGCGATATCCTCGGCATGATGGTGTTGGAAGCCGATGTCGCCAACTGCCTCAATTCGATCGTTCCCAATGAGAATATCGCCCTTCGTCGCCTGCACGGTGCCGCCCGCCCCGGGGATGACCAAGAGGCCGCCTTTAATTCGATATTTCATCTGGAGGACGGTCATCTCCTTTCAAATTAAAACGGTTAGACACCTAAAACCACGGACCCCGGCCCGGCATGGGTTGCAATGACTGCGCCCATCTCCCCGATCACGATATCACGCGGATTAAAAGGCGCGACCTGCTCCGCCAACCAACGGGCCCACTTGAGGTTATCAGCATGGCTGATTCCGATAATCCGATCTTCCACATCCACCGCTTCTTGACGGAACCGTTCCATTAATCGAGCAAACAATTGATCGGTCCCCCGTACCTTTTCTAACACTTCGATGGCGCCATCGCGATTCTCACCCAAAACCCTGACGTTGAAAAACTCCGCTATCCGTCCCTTCCATTGGGGAAGCCGCCCTCCTTTGACTAAATTGGTGAGGCTGATGAAGGCTGGGTACGCCCGTTGCGACTTTCGGTACTCTTCTAAGTATGCGATGATTTCGTCCCGGGTGCGATCTTCCCGCGCCAATTGAGCCGCTCGGATCACCTGAGCCCCTTCGGCCAGCGTGGCCACTTCGGTATCAAAAACATCGACATCCGCTTCTGTCATGGTCGCCGCCAACCGGGCCGATTGAATGGTGCCACTTAACTTCTCCGAAATGGTCAAACAAAGAATGGGCCCCGCGTCAGCAAGATGATTGAAAACTTCCAAGAATTCACCGGGAGCCGGTTGGGAGGTTTGGGGTAGATGGCGCGAACGATGCATCCGCTCGAGCAGCTCGGAAAGGGTCAAATCCCCGTCCTGAAAGGTTTCCCCCTCATGGCTTACACTCAACGGAACGACGGTAATGCCGTATTCCTCCACAATATCCTTCGGTAGATCCGCGGCACTATCCGCGACAATTTGGATCTTTTTTGATGTCAACTTTGCCCGCCTCCTTTAAGGATGAAACGCATAGCGCTAACTACTCCCAACTGCTCAGATACTCCTGCTGCGCCTCGGTAAGTGCATCAATGTTTACCCCCAACGACTCGAGACGAAGCGATGCCACCTGTTGATCAATGGCGTCGGTGACACGATAAACCGCCGGTTTTAGGTCACGGTTCTCGAGAAGATGGCCTAACGCTAATAGTTGAAGGCTAAAACTCATGTCCATGATCTCGGCCGGATGCCCATCCGCACTTGCGAGGTTAACCAAACGGCCCTCGGCCAAAAGATAAAGGCGCCGTCCGTTCGGCCATTCGTATGCCTTAATATCTTTTCTTACCTCCGACACCTTAGCGGCAGACGCCTCCAATTGATCGACGGCAACTTCAATATCGAAATGGCCAGCATTCGCCAGGATGGCCCCGTCCTTCATCCGGTCAAAGTGGCGCCGGGTGATAACATCGCGACAACCGGTGACGGTAACGAAAATATCGCCAAACGTCGCGGCCTCATCCATCGTGGACACGCGACACCCGTCCATGAGGGCTTCGTTTGCCATAATCGGATCAATTTCGGTCACGGTGACCCGGGCACCTAATCCCTTCGCGCGTAAAGCAACGCCCTTCCCGCACCAACCGTACCCTGCCACCACTACTTCCTTCCCGGCAATGACCAGGTTGGTGGCTCGGACGATGCCGTCCCAAACGGATTGGCCGGTCCCGTAGCGGTTATCAAATAGGTATTTGCTCAATGCATCGTTTACCGCAACCATGGGAAATCGCAGGGCTTCGGCCGCTTCCATGGCGCGCAGACGGCAAAGGCCGGTTGTGGTTTCCTCGGCACCGCCGATGATGTCATCGAGCCAAGCGTCCGACCTTCGATGCAATAGGCTGACCAAATCGCCGCCATCGTCAATGATGAGATGAGGTCGGGTCTCGGCGACCGCTTCGAGATAGTCATGGTATTCTTTTGAGGTTGCACCATAATGGCTGTGTACCGAAATACCCATTTGGGACAAAGCCTCGGCGACATCATCTTGCGTCGAGAGTGGGTTCGACCCGGCAATGGCAACTTCTCCCCCTAAATCCGACAGCACCCGGGCGAGATAGGCCGTCTTGGCTTCGAGATGAAGACAAATGCCCACCCGAAGTCCCGCAAAGGGTTGGGTCGACGCATATTGCGCCTTTAGACGATTGAGCACCGGCATGTGAGCCTGGGCCCACTGAATTTTCTTTTTTCCACTGACCGCCGCATCCACTGTTATCCCCTCTTTTCCGCAAACCTAATGATCATTCATCAAAACGTAAAACCAAGCCTGAAGGAGTTGCTGCAGTCGTTCCTTATTCCAATCCATCGCTTGGGTTACCTCAGCATGGGTGAGCGGTTGATCGCTCAATCCGGCACCGTAGTTGGTGACCAAAGCCACCACGGCATACGGAATCCCCAATTCCCGGGCCAACACCACCTCCGGTACATTCGTCATCCCAACCACATCCCCTCCGAGTTGGGCGAGCATTTTGACCTCCGCCCGACTTTCAAACCGCGGCCCCTCCGTACACGCGTAGGTGCCGCCATCCCGAAGGAAAAGGTCCGCTCGCTTGGCCGCTTCTAAAAGGCTCTGTCGGAGATTGGAATCGTAGGGATCGGTCATATCCGTGTGTTCCACTCCCATGTCGCCCCCATCAAAAAAAGTCGAACACCGGCAGCGGGTAAAATCGATGAATTGGTCCAAAAGCACCAAGTCGGCAGGTGCGATTTCCTTTCGGAGGGAACCCACTGCTGCTGTGGCGAGAATATGGGTCACACCCAGTTGCTTTAATCCATAGAGGTTGGCGCGAAAGTTAATCCGATGAGGAGGAATGCTATGGTGGTACCCATGCCGTGGGAGAAAGATGAGGGGTAAAGAAGCCCCTCTATCGTTAACAATGAAACGTGCGCGACTGAATTCAATCTCACCATACGGAGTATCGATGCTGTCCTTAGCATCCGAGACCACCCCGGGCATTTGGTAAACGCCTGTGCCCCCAATAATCGCAATCAATTGATCATTCATCCGTTTGGGCATCGCCTCCATTCGTTTTGTCAACCTCATCATACCGTGTTTGCCGCTCATGCATTAACGTATACAACTTATGAAACGACCGGCGAATTTCCTCGCGCTCTTCCTCTCCCACTTCGCTCAGAATACTGGAAAGATAGCGCAATCGGGACGCCATCACTTTTTTGATGAGGGCATGCCCCTTCGGTTTTGGCCGCAGGCGCATCACACGCCGGTCAACGGAATCACGCACCCGCTCAACCAATTCGTTCTTTTCCATCCGATTGATGAGGTCGGTGACCGTGCTCGAGGCCAAATATAGATGTTGGCATAAACAACCCATGGTCAGGTTTTCGTTTTGTATGATGATGAGAAGTGCACTGAACTGAGGCGGGGTAATGTCAAACTCCGAAAGGATATCCCGGCCGCGCCGCCGAACGATGCGGCTGGTGTAACGAATTAAATAATCGATTTCTTCCACTAGGCAGTCAAAAGGCCCTTCAAGTGCCATCACGTGCCTCCTTCGCTCCTCAACCTCTTTCCTTCATTCTAAAGATGAGGTTGGTCCAATCTCACCAAAGAATAACTCAATTTCGTGGGCTGCCGTCTCCGGTCCGTCGGATCCGTGGATTAGGTTCTGTTCGACATCCAACCCGAAATCGCCTCGGATGGAGCCGGGGACCGCCTCCAGTGAATCCGTGCTCCCCATGGTTGCTCTGGATGCTTCAATCGCATTTTTTCCTTCCCATACCATGGCCACCACCGGACCGGAGGTGATGTACTCGATTAACGATGAAAAGAAAGGCTTGTCCGCGTGGACAGCATAATGGTTTCGGGCTAAATCAGGGGGAATACGCATCATTTTCATGGCTACGGGCATCAGTCCTCGGTTTTCAAGTCGCTGAATAATTTCACCGACAAGGCCACGTGCCACGCCATCCGGTTTGATCATAATAAATGTCCGTTCAGTCATAGTCATTAGCACCTGATACCGTGATCAGGTCCTATCCATCACCCTTTCGATCCATTTCGCGTCGATTATTCTGCTTTATAAGCCACATTAACAGCATATCGTAGTCGGATACGTTCGCCAAGGATTTAGGATGCCAGCTCGCCAATCAGCAGACACAAGCCGCCAACAGGATTTATTTCGCCGTTCGCGAACTAATTTAAAGGAAAGAGGAAAGGCAGGTGTTCAAAGATGCAGTTAGAAGGCAAACGCATTGCGATATTGGTGGAAGATAATTACGAGGACCTCGAGCTTTGGTACCCGCTTCTCCGCCTGCGCGAAGAAGGTGCCGATGTTTTTGTGGTCGGATCAGCCGCCAAGGACGTTTTTCGCAGCAAGAACGGCTATCCGGTTCGCTCGGACGTGGATGCCAGTGATGTTGCGGCCGAAGACTTCGATGCCGTCATCGTGCCCGGTGGGTTTGCACCGGATCGTATGCGGCAAATCGAATCGATGACCGACTTCGTTTACGATATGGATCGGGCCGGCAAACTGGTTGCGGCCATTTGTCACGGTGCCTGGGTCCTCATCTCCGCCAAGATCCTAAACGGTCGGAATCTGACTTGTGTTGCCGCCATCAAAGACGATGTGACCAATGCCGGTGCCACGTATCTCGACCAAGAAGTGGTGGTCGATGGCAATCTGATCAGTTCCCGTACACCGCCGGACCTACCGGCTTTTTGCCGTAATATCATCAAGACGCTCACGCTTTAGGCTGACATCAGCGGGTAAAGCGGGGGTCTTTCTTCTCGCCTACCCGCTTCTTCATGTCAAAAAGAAGGGAGTTAGCCTTATGTCCGCTAACCCACCATTTGAAGAAGAATCAACGGTCAATAAACCCCCGAGTTTTTCCGGCATTCGCACCTTCATGGGACTCGACCATCGACGACAGTTTGAGGACGCGGACTATGCGGTTATCGGGATACCGTTTGATACCGCCAGCACTTTTCGCGTGGGCGCCCGTTTTGCCCCAGCCGCCATTCGGGAGATGTCCCAATTGTTGCGCCCCTACCATCCCGAACATCAGGTCCATGTCATCACGGCACTTTCGGGCATGGACTATGGGGATATACCGGTCAATCCCGGCAATATCGAAAAAACCATGGCGTCGGTTGAAGCCGTCATTCGAAACGCAGCAAGGGCTCAGGTGGTTCCCATCTGCCTGGGCGGTGATCATTCCGTTAGTTTGCCGGTTCTACGGGGATTGGCATCCGTTTACGGACCGATGGGGCTGATCCATTTTGACGCCCACACCGATACTTGGTCGAGCTCGTGGGGCGAACCCTATACCCATGCCACCCCCTTTCGACGGGCGGTCGAGGAAGGGTTGATCGCTACCGACCACGCCATCCAGATCGGGCTTCGGGGTCCGGTTTCAAACCCCGAAGATCGACAAATCCCGAAGACACTCGGATTCACCACGCTTTCAACTCAGGAGGTGTTGGCACGCTCGCTTGATGATACCATCGCCCAAATCCAGGCTGTCGTGGGTTCCCACCCCTTTTACATCAGTCTGGACATCGATGTGCTCGACCCCGCTTTTGCCCCGGGAACGGGGACGCCGGAGGCAGGGGGGTTAAGCACAGCCCAGCTGCTCCAAATCCTTCGACACTGTTCGGTTGATGCCTTAAAAGGTATGGATCTCGTGGAAGTGCTGCCCGCCTACGATTTGAGTCAAATCACGGCGGTCGCAGCGTGTCATCTTCTTTATGAAATGATCGCCCAATTGGCCGTTGCCCATGGCCAGTAACCTAGCGAAGGAGAAGGGCAATGATGGGCGGGAGGCAGATGACGATGGTCACCACTCGCACCAGGTGCAAAAGACTTACCTTGAGCGCATCGGCCCGCATTTCCAAAGCAATGACGCTCATCTGCGACAATCCGGCCGTCGCGCTCGAAAGCAGGCAGGTGACCAAGGGCCATTTGAAGAGGTAATGAAGCAAAAACGCCAGCCCAAGGGCACTTAGCAACAATAACGTACTTAGCAGGATCACCGGCCAGAGCATCGCCCCCATCTCGTTTAAAAGATCGGCGTCAAACGTCAGCCCCAACAATCCCCCAAGACCAATCTGTGCCAGGCGAATACCGCCACCAGGCAGCGCCGGAAGCGATAAGATGCTGGACCGCAACAAACCCACGGCGAGCATCGCACCAATAATCGCGCCCGCCGGAAGGCCCAGCCGCCAGGCGGCAAGACCCGCGGAAAAACCGATGATCAACGTCAGAAATAGCGGCACCTCCGATTGCGATTCGTTGGAAAAAGACGCGACCGCCATCGACTCCTCCGGTGAGTCAAAGTGATGAGCTAGATACTTTGTCACGAGCGGGATGAGGGCATAAGTGCCCATAATGCGGATGAATTGGAGCAGGGCCACCGTGGAGACGGCAGCCCCGTAATCGAAGGCAATCACGCTCATCTCGGCAATGCCACCCGGGGCTGCACCAAAAATCGCCGTTGCTGGGTCCAATCCCGTCATTCGCTGCAGCAAAACGCCCGCAATCACGCCGGTGGCCATCATCCAGAGGGCAACGGCCATGGCGGGCAAAAACAAGGTTTTGAGTCGCTTGACGCTCTCTTGGTCAAAACGCGAACCGATCATAATCCCGACGAGGGCCTGAAGCGCCACATTGACGAGTTCGGGAATCTCGCCCCAAGGAAAGCCCAATATAGCGGCGACAGCAGTGCCCACCATCGCACCGATCAACCCGGGTGCAGGAAGATTGAACCCGCGAAAAATGAGGTAACCCACATATCCAATTGCGTAGAGTACAAGTAGCGTCAATGGCCAGGGCACCAAGCGCACCTGCTCTCCTTCAGGACCCATCACGGGGATTTTTCAATGAACGCCTCGTCAGGACATCCGACCTGTCAGGACCGCCGCCTTAAGTTTACGACCAACGTAAGATATTCGTCACTCGCCTGGCGCCACGATGAAGTTTCGCAGGACCCCAAACCCTTCAATTTCGACTTCTACAGTATCACCGGGGGTCATGGGACCCACACCGGATGGAGTTCCCGTCAAGATAATGTCACCCGGTAGGAGGGTCATGACCTGGGCGCAATAGTGTACAAGATATTCAACATCGAATACCATATTTGAAACATTGGAGCGTTGTTTGGCTTCACCGTTTAAGCGGGTCTCGATCTCGCGAGAACCTAAGTCCACATCGACGTTGATGACGGGTCCCACCGGACAAAAGGTGTCGAATCCTTTCCCACGGGTCCACTGTTCATCGGAGCGCTGAAGATCACGAGCGGTGACATCATTGGCAATGACGTAACCAAAGATCGCCTGTCGGGCTTGTACCGGATCGGGACAAAAGATACGTTTGCCGATCACAACGGCCAGTTCCCCTTCATAATCGACATGCTGGGATTGGGGAGGATAACGAATGGAATCATCCGGCCCAATTAGCGTGCTCGGCGGTTTTAGAAACAAGACCGGTTCCTTCGGGACATCCGAACCTCGTTCCGCCGCGTGATCCGCGTAATTAACGCCGATACAGATAATTTTGCTCGGTTCAACCGGTGTCAGGATCTTTAGATCTTCAAGTTGGCCCATCCAACCCGTCGGTTGGATCTCATGCCAAGGGGGGCCTTCGAGGCCGTAGACCCCTTCGGGCGTCACCTGACCATAATGGGGTTTGCCCTGTTCCTCGTAACGAATGTACTGTTTCATAATTCTATTCCCCCTTCATCATCCGTCGACTTCCCAAGATAGGCGCGTTTGGCAAAACGTTTTCGATCTTCATTCAGACATTTTCGAAGACCAAAAATAGCGATTGATTGCATCAAGATTCCAATTCGCTCTTTATCGCCTCGAGCATGGCCTTCGCATTATCGCGCACAATCTTATTCACCAGCGGGTCCAACGCCGCCGACAACATCGGGACGCCTAAACTGGCCGAAACCGATAAATGGATCCGGCAGCCGGATCCCTCGGGTTCAAAGCGCCACTGCCCCCGGAAATAGCGAAGGTCACCTTCCACCTGATCATAATCGATGGTGAGCGCTTCATCATCAAAATCATCGCGTTCCGTCCACACCACGGGTCGCTTTTGAAACTGAGCCACCCAGCGACTTATCGTCCATCCCTCGCCCCGTTCAATGACTTTAATCTCGTCAACGGTGGGGATGAATTCCGGGAACCGTTCCATATCGGACACCAGTTGGTAGCAAGTCTTTGGTGTCGCTTCGACATAAATATCCGTATTAAGAGTTGGCATTTGATCACCTCTTCAATCCATCGCCATAATATCCGGTGCAAGCGTCGATAATGCCTCTTCGAGAATCGAAAATCCCTGTTTTAAAGTGGCCTCGGGAATATTGAGTGGCGGCGCAATGCGCATAACGGTCCAATCCATCAGGCTCGGAATGACGATAACTTGCCGTTCGAACAGTTCACTCAACACCATGATGCCGCCGGACGGATTGGTAAAACGAATCCCCAACAACAACCCCTGCCCCTGAACCGTCTCAATCACGCCAGGATATTCGGACTGGAGTCGTTGCAATTCGTTCATGGCCCAGG
>SLMV01000060.1 GCA_007133365.1 Clostridia bacterium | reverse complement strand
GAATCGAGTTTTGGTCAAAATACCGAACCAAGGCGCGAACAACTCGATGAAAATGCATTCATCGAGTATATTCGGGACAAGTGCATCCTCTGCGGCCTTTGTATTCGAATCGATCACGAGATCCAAAACTCTTACGCGATTGATTTTGCTGAACGGGGGTTTGAAACCACCGTCGCCGCGCCCTTCGGTCTTGACTTCGGAAGCGAACAATCCGACTGTGTTTTCTGTGGTCAATGCGTTGATATTTGCCCCACCGGCGCACTCCGATACCGGCCGGCCATACGCGGTGGGCGCGATTACATGCTTCGCCCCGTTACAACCATTTGCCCTTATTGTGGTGTGGGTTGCCAATTAACACTTAAAATCACTGACAATAACCAAATTATTCGAGTAAGTGGGGCTCATGTACCCGCTTCACCGAATCCGGCCGGACAAATGTGTGTGAAGGGTCGATTTGGCCACGAGTTCGTCTCCGACCAAGACCGGCTGACATCACCTTTAATCCGTAAAGACGGGGTTTTGCAAAAAGCCAGCTGGGAGGAAGCATTGGACTTGGTCGCCCACAAGCTAACTGAAACCATTGAAAATTACGGACCTGATGCCGTCGCCGGACTCAGTTCCGCCAAGTGCACCAACGAGGAGAACTTCCTCATGCAAAAATTCATGCGCGCAGTGATCGGAACCAACAACATTGATCATTGTGCCAGACTCTGTCATGCGTCGACCGTTGCTGGACTCGGGAGCGCCTTCGGATCCGGAGCCATGACGAATTCCATCGACGAAATTGAAGAATCTGATGTTCTTTTTGTAATCGGCTCCAACCCCACCGAGAATCATCCCGTCATCGGAAGCATGATGAAACGCGCTATCCATCAGGGTACCAAACTCATTGTGGCGGATCCCCGGAACATTGAACTCGCTTATTTCGCCGATGTGCACCTCCAACAACGTCCAGGAACCGATGTCGCGTTAATTAATGGACTGCTTCATACCATTATTCGAGAGCATCTTCATGATGAGGCTTTCATTAAAGAAAGAACCGACAATTTTGAAGCGGTCAAGGAGATCGTTTCAGAATATACCCCCGAAAAGGTTGCTGAAATTACCGGTATTTCTCCCGAACAAATCGAAGAGGCGGCTCGACTTTATGGGTCGGCTTCAAGGGCAGCGATCTATTTTGCCATGGGCATCACCCAGCACCATACTGGGACCGATAATGTGCTAGCACTAGCAAATCTTGCCATGCTCACTGGAAATATTGGAAGACGAGGGACGGGAGTGAACCCTCTCCGAGGACAGAACAATGTCCAAGGCGCATGTGATATGGGAGCACTTCCGAACGTATTTCCAGGTTACCAATCCGTTACCGATGAGGCCCTTCGTGAGAAGTTTTCAAAAGCCTGGGGTCGTCAGGTGCCAGCAGAACCAGGGCTCACGGTCGTTGAGATCTTAAAGGCTGCCGGCAAGGAGATACGGACCCTTTATGTCATTGGGGAGAATCTTGTCCTGTCTGATCCCGATCAAAACGCGGTCGTAAAATCCCTCGACTCCCTCGACTTTCTCATTGTTCAAGATTTATTTCTGACCGAAACCGCCGAATTTGCAGATGTGGTGCTTCCGGCAGCGAGTTTTGCCGAAAAAGGCGGGACGTTCACCAACACCGAACGACGGATTCAAAGGCTTCATCCAGCACTTCCCAGCCCGGGAGAAGCGCGAACGGATTCGGAAATATTGGTCGAACTTTCCGAAAGAATGGGATTTAATCTTGGTTCCGCTAATCCTGAGATTATTCTTCAGGAAGTTGCCGCTTTAACCCCAATTTATGGAGGGATTACACCCGAGCGGTTACATCTCGGCCTGCAATGGCCTTGCACCGATGCCGACCATTTGGGAACGCCTCGGCTTCACACCGAAACGTTCACCCGGGGAAAAGGCCGGTTCCATCCAACGGTCTATTTACCACCTGCGGAACAACGAGACGATGAGTTTCCGTTTATCTTGATGACCGGACGAATGCTCTACCACTATCACACAGGAACGATGACTCGACGTTCTTCTTCCATCAACGAGCATGAACCGAAATCATATATCGAGATTAACGAAGACGACGCCCGATTTCTCGGCATCACAACGGATGATCGTGTCAAAGTAAGATCTCGGAGAGGTGAAATAACAACGTGGGCGCGTGTGGGCGAAACGGTAAGCCCCGGTCAAGTCTTTATGCCTTTCCATTATAGCGAAAGCCCGGCAAATCGGTTGACTGGCACCACTTTGGATCCGGTTGCCAAGATTCCGGAGCTTAAGGTCTCGGCCGTGGCGATCGAACCGCTTCAGGGCTAAATAGTCGGGGGCTTAGGAGGCCCGACCTCACCGGCACTTGCCTCCTAAGTCCTCAATAAACCTTATTCTCAATCCAACGAAAAAACATGCAATCCCAACTATCAAACCGTTACTTTATCAACATACCCAGAAGTAAAGAGAGCGAGTAACGCAGAGTATCCATGAATCTTAAAACGGATTACATCACCCAACGAAATGGGACCTGTATCTTCAACATCTAAAATTAGGTGATCCGAAGAAGCCCCTAGGATTTGCATTCCCCGTATTTCTG
>SLMV01000096.1 GCA_007133365.1 Clostridia bacterium | reverse complement strand
CGAGGTATTTTGGCCGATGAATACGGCGTCAAACAAAGCTCGACTGCTAGAACACATCTAGACGTCGAGGTATTTTGGCCGATGAATACGGCGTCAAACAAAGCTCGACTGCTAGAACACATCTAGACGTTAGTAGGGCCAAGTATTGCCTGATGAAAGGAGCATGGCGGATTCCACCCTTATAACCATTATGCGAAGATGTGGCAGCGAGCGTAAGCGAGTGATCGTTGTCATCATGGTGCCTTTATCGCCGTTGGCAATTCGGCTGGTTAAACGGAGCCAGGGCTGTACCACGATGTAGGTGATTGGCAAGAAGACAAAAACCTGCGACGCCCAATGCAGGCGGTGACATGACATGTTATAGGAGAAATACGCACCAAGCGGTGTTCGACCATGCGCTGAATAAGCGAATGCAGGCAGGGAACAGACGCATCCTGCCTGCATTCGGGTCAGAAACAGCTATTCAACCAGATTGATATCAAATCCGTAAATCTCGTTGTCGAAACGCGGCGTATAATCAATTCGATTGCTTGCGCCCCACAGTTCACTTCCTTGGAAGAGTCCAATTACATAACGCTCCTCAGCAATTATCGCTGTCGCTTCGTGATAGAATTGATTCCGAAGCCCCTCATCCTCCATCTCCGTCCAGGCTTTATGCAAAAGCTGATCGAGCTCTTCAGAGCCGGCGCCCTGCCCTCCATAATTGACCAGTTGCTCACTGGACTCGAAAATGCGAGTGGCAAAGACTGGATTCATTTGACCGCCCAGATAGGCCATGAATAGCTCCTGGGTCTTGCGCGGCCCGTAGACCTCTGATGTCATCGTGGTACCATCCAACAGAATCAACTCTATGGAAAAACCAACTTCCTCCAACATGTCCTGCATGACGCGTGCCAGGTCTCCCTGAGGCCATTCTTCCCAGGTGTGAAAAACCAAATGGGCTTCACCGGGCCCATAGCCCGCTTCCTCAATCAGCTCTCGAGCACGGCCTGGATCATAAAGGTTGGCTCTTTCCCCGTAGAGATCCGGATTCCCCTCCGGGAGCGGTTGGTAAGGTCCGCGTGCCCGGAAAGGTTGGCCTATTCCTCCGTGAAAATCGCGCAACGCCTCTTTATCGAGTGCCAATTCGACCGCCTTACGTATGCGCGGGTCCTCCGTCACAAACTCACGGTCTAATTCCGGTTCACCTACATGATTCGGATGCACGCCGATTCGAGTCCACAGCAAAAAGCCCCGGGCATTCTTGGCCCAAAAGGCCTGGGTATCGGGATCCGCCTCCAAGCGGGCTTGGTCTTCGGCCATTACGCCATAAGTGAGATCGACTCCACCCGTGAGAAGTTCTGCTATCCGGGTCGACGGTTCCGGAATCACTTTAAAAATGAACTCATCAAAGTTGGGCCGACCCCGCCAATAGTCTTCGTTCGCGACGAAGTGCGTATGCTCATCTCGAACCCATTCCTTTAAACGCCAGGCACCTGTTCCCATCGGTTCTCGATGGACACCTTCGGTGCCAACTTCCTCCACATAATCCTTGCTGACAATACTGGCGCCGGTATTGGTCTGGGCCAATCGCCACATAAAGGCACTGTCGGGAGACTCGGCGACCACATCGAACGTATAGGGGTCATGGATAATGATTTCCTGAATCCAAGTATATTGCGGCTGTACAATATACTCTTCGCGAGTTCCGTCGATAATCCGGCGATAATGATACTTGACATCCTCCGCCGTCAGTTCGGTGCCATCATGGAACTTAACGCCCTCACGAAGATCAAAACGGACGGTTACATCATCAATGACCTCCCAACTTTCCGCCAGTAAGGGAACCCATTCCGCTCCGTCACCGCTTCGCATAAAGAGCCAGTCATAGGCGTTGTCCGTAATCCACTGATTGGCACTCCCCCATCCTACGGGAGGATCCCACGATTCAACATCAGCTGCTTGCGCGACCACTACACGGATCGGTTCATCTGGATCAACAGGATCTTCTACATCAGTGACCGGCCGACAAGCGAACAACAGGATCATTAAAACCATAAGTGACAGAGCTAAAAACAACCTGCGCTTCGCCATCAAAATGCCACCCCCTCAAGTAAATCCCTGCTATTCTCGTTCAACCCGCCATGGTAAGCCCTAAAGAATCTATTAGATTTTGGCTGACCTATTCTTCTGACAAGACGTCGATATGATCGACACCGTAACCGGTTGGTTTGGCCGGCAAGATTCATATTAGGGATCTCAGATGCCTGATTCATCGACCATGAAGGTTGTCTACCTTTAGTCCGCCTCGACGAAGGTCTCTTCCGGCACGACCGATTTGTGGCAAAGTTATAGTGGAAAGTTTTGTGAGTGGCTGCTCCAGTTTGATGATTTTGATGACTGCATCGAATTCGCTAGCCATGTCGAGGGATGATCCCGTATTAAACAACCTAAAATACTTCAATTGATAAAAAACGTTGCAGTCACCACCCTACCTTCTTTACGATTAGGTTTCTATGTTCTTACCATATTTCCTGCAATACATTGAACATTTCTGTTTATTCGACGATATTCTCCACATACATGGTTCCTCGCTATTTTGTGTGGGTGGGTTGATTTGCAATGGGTATCAATCCATCCCGTT
>SLMV01000084.1 GCA_007133365.1 Clostridia bacterium | reverse complement strand
TGAAGTTGGAATTGCTAGTAATCGCGGATCAGAATGCCGCGGTGAATACGTTCCCGGGCCTTGTACACACCGCCCGTCACGTGATGGGAGCCGGCAACGCCCGAAGCCAGTGGCCCAACCCGCAAGGGGGGGAGCTGTCGAAGGTGGGGCCGGTGACTGGGACGAAGTCGTAACAAGGTAGCCGTACCGGAAGGTGCGGCTGGATCACCTCCTTTCTAAGGAGTTATTCGAGGGGCTAGCGCCCTTCGGCTCTAGGTCGGTCGTCTTTTTTCGAAAAGACGCACGATGCACCAGAAGGACCCCTTGATACCGCTGGTGCCTCAAAACACTGTTCTTTTGTCAGAGACCGAAGGGTCTCTGGTTTTTTCGATCTTTGGTAATTGCATAGTGAGAAGTCGAGGTAGACCGGTAGGAGAAAAGACTTGCTGTAGTGGTTTTGTGTTGTAGAGGGATCACTATGGTGGGTATTGCGTGTCAAATGAATAAGGGCGTACGGTGGATGCCTTGGCGTTCAGGGCCGAAGAAGGACGTGGTTAGCTGCGATAAGCCATGGGGAGCCGCCAGCAGGTGTTGATCCATGGATTTCCGAATGGGGAAACCCGTCGGGGGTAATGCCCCGTCATCCGCTAGTGAACACATAGCTAGCGCGAGGGTAAGCGAGGGAATTGAACCATCTTAGTACCTCGAGGAGTCGAAATCAATTGAGATTCCCCAAGTAGCGGCGAGCGAACGGGGAGGAGCCCAAACCGTAGTCGTGCAAGCCTACAGGCGTTGCGGTTACGGGGTTTTGGATAGCACATTGGTCCTCTGTAGAGGGTCACGTATGATTTGTACCGATAGGCGAATGGGTCTGGAAAGCCCAGCCATAGGGGGTGATAGCCCCGTAGTCGTGGGTACAGGTGATGCGGTGTTATCCCGAGTACCACGGGACACGAGAAACCCTGTGGGAAGATGGGAGGACCACCTTCCAAGGCTAAATACCCTGAGCGACCGATAGCGGACAAGTACCGTGAGGGAAAGGTGAAAAGAACCGCGGGAGCGGAGTGAAATAGAACCTGAAACCGTATGCTTACAAGCCGTCGGAGTCCTTCGGGATGACGGCGTGCCTTTTGGAGAATGAGCCGGCGAGTTATGGTGAGCAGCGAGGTTAAGGGCTTTTGGTCCGGAGCCGTAGCGAAAGCGAGTCCGAACAGGGCGTTGAGTTGTTTGCTGTAGACCCGAAACCGGGTGATCTATCCATGGCCAGGGTGAAGCGGGGGTAAGACCTCGTGGAGGCCCGAACCTGTCAGCGGTGAAAAGCTGTAGGATGAGTTGTGGATAGGGGTGAAATGCTAATCGAACCCGGCGATAGCTGGTTCTCCCCGAAATAGCTTTAGGGCTAGCCTCACGTGGATTTTCATGGAGGTAGAGCACTGATTGGGTAAGGGGCCCTCAAAGGTTACCGATCCCTATCAAACTCCGAATGCCATGATTAAAGTGCGTGGGAGTCAGAGTGCGGGGGATAAGCTTCGTGCTCGAGAGGGAAACAGCCCAGACCGTCAGATAAGGTCCCCAAGTACGGACTAAGTGGGAAAGGAAGTCATGGTGTCTAGACAACCAGGATGTTGGCTTAGAAGCAGCCATTCATTTAAAGAGTGCGTAACAGCTCACTGGTCGAGTGTCGTGGCGCCAAAAATGTAACGGGGCTCAAGTCCGTCACCGAATCTACGGATCCGTATATCGGATGGTAGGGGAGCATTGCCTGTGCGTCGAAGCTTCGCTGTGAGGCGTGGTGGAGCGCAGGGAAGAGAGAATGCCGGCATGAGTAACGAGAGAGCAGTGAGAATCTGCTCCGCCGTAAGTCTAAGGTTTCCTGAGGAAGGCTCGTCCTCTCAGGGTAAGTCGGGACCTAAGCCGAGGCCGAAAGGCGTAGGCGATGGACAACAGGTTGAAATTCCTGTACCACCATGTTGTCGTTTGAGTGATGGGGTGACGCAGAAGGGTAGGTTCAGCGGGCGATTGGAATAGCCCGTCCAAGCGGGTAGGATGATGTCGGCGGCAAATCCCCGGCATCGAGATCTGAGCCGTGATGGGGAGCGAAACTAAGTAGCGAACTGGCTGATCCCATACTGCCAGGAAAAGCCTCTAGCGAGACAACGGGTGCCCGTACCGCAAACCGACACAGGTAGACGGGAAGAGAATTCTAAGGCGCGCGAGAGAACCCTTGTTAAGGAACTCGGCAAATTGACCCCGTAACTTCGGGAGAAGGGGTGCCCGGATCGGTGATCATCCACGCGATGTGAGCGGATTCGGGTCGCAGAGAATAGGCCCAAGCGACTGTTTACCAAAAACACAGGTCCCTGCGAAATCGTAAGATGAAGTATAGGGGCTGACGCCTGCCCGGTGCTGGAAGGTTAAGGGGATAAGTTAGCCCTCGGGCGACGCTTTGAACCGAAGCCCCAGTAAACGGCGGCCGTAACTATAACGGTCCTAAGGTAGCGAAATTCCTTGTCGGGTAAGTTCCGACCCGCACGAAAGGCGTAACGATTTGGGCGCTGTCTCAACAAGGGACTCGGTGAAATTGCAGGACCGGTAAAGATGCCGGTTACCCGCGACTGGACGGAAAGACCCCGTGGAGCTTTACTGTAGC
>SLMV01000098.1 GCA_007133365.1 Clostridia bacterium | reverse complement strand
CACAACGCGTTGTTCACCGTTCCCGCCGATAAGGATGGCGAAGAGGACGAGGACAAGGACGAACTGATCAAGGAGCGCTTCGACTACAAAGAGGTCGAAGACTTCAAGGTCGCCGATGAGAACTTCGGCGCCAGGGTTGCGCTATTCGGTGCGAACGCTCTTGCTGACGTCGATGGTACTACCGTTGATCGCCTGAAGCGCGGCGGAAATGTTGTATTTATCGATGCGGACATCGACAAAGTCACCGGCGAGTGGACTCGTTACAGCTCGGTATCCGACCGTATTACCGTCGGTGGAGTTCGCTATGACCTCGAAGCAGACTATGATATCGAGATCGTGATCAATACTTCCACTCGCACGTGGGATGACGGCGCTGCTTCCGATGCACCGTTTGGCGATACACATGACGCTGCATTCGATGCTGCCCCGGGTACCTTCGATCGTGTCTTTGAAGTACTTGAAGACGAGGAAGTAACATTGACGTTCGATGATGGCGAAGTTGTCAAGATCGAAGCCATGCTGGATACCTTCAAGAACTTCTTCCTCGCCGATGTGGATGTCGAAGACGACGAAGTCGACTTCGGAACCATCAACGTTGTCGAGTTTGGTGAAGATGAGATCGAAGACTTGGATGTCAATGACGACACCAACATCTGGCTCAACGGCGAGCGTGTCACACTCGAAGAACTGGAAGAGGCTTTTGAGGACTTCCAGGATGAGTGGGATTCCGAGCTGTTTGATGATGCGAAGCCCGTCATTACTGCACGTACTGTTGCTAGTGACCACACCAGTGGCGCCGAGCTTCTCGACGTATGGGTCTGGACCGAGAATATCGTAGCCGGCGAAGTCACTGGCCGTGGCGCAGACTTCATTCGCGTCGATGGTGTCGCGTACGATCTCGAGGATGCCACACTGCGCGCAGCGATCAGCCTTGGTGACGAGTACACCTTCCTACTGGACAGCGATGACGAGATCGTAGACATCCTTGACACTGTCGCCGTAGATGACCTCTACTTCGCCAAGTTGGTCGAGATCCGCGATATCGATGGAAACGAAGCAGACATCGTTGTCGAACTTGCTGATGGCACAGAGGTTACTCTGAGAGATATCGAGTTCACAGGTAGTGCAAGTGATCTGGATGATCTCCTCGACATGGTCGTCGTAATTGACGACGACGAGACGCTGTACGAGATCCACGCCGCTCTGGGGCTAGACGATGTCACTTTTGAAGCGGGATTGTACAATGAGAGCACGGCTAGCTGGATCCGCCTCAAAGATGTACCAGGTGTCTTCCCCTGGGCGGACGATGTCTTCCTCTATGACGTCGATGAAGATAAGTACATTGCCCGCGGCGACCTCGATGAAGACGATCCGCTCATCATCGTCATGATCGAGGATGTCGTGGGATTGGTTGTAGTAAACCATCCTACTCTAATCGCAGTAGTTGATGACGTTAATCTCTTGATGGGCCACGGTGCCGACGATGTTCTTGCTGGAGAGCCAGATGGCTGGGACATCGAGGGCATCTATTCCCTAGGTGTAGAGTATAGCACCGAAGTGGAGTTCGAAGCCGTTGCGGATGGTGAACTTCAGGTCGCCATTGCTGTGTTGGACGAAGACGGGGAAGTCCTTGATCCCACGGATGTCTTTAGCACCTTCGACGGATACGATGGCACTGACACATGGGATCTGCTAGTGACGGTCGGCGACCTTAATGACCACGATCTAGACTACGCAATGTTTTGGGGCCCCGACACCTTCACTATAGGAACCTACACTCACGAGTTCACAATGGAGTTCAAGACGGCAGGCGTCTACACCATCTTGGTCCTGATTTGCTCAGATAACGGTTAGACTTAACCTGGATGATCTCAGTCCATCATGAGCAGCAGACGGATCTGATACTGTAGGCTCCAACGGGTCCCGGCTTACACCGGGGCCCGTAGTCCGTTGTGTGCCCGGCATGGGCGAGTGCTAAGGGGTGAAAGTCCCCTGTGGACAGTGGCCACGTTGAACCACTAGCCGAAGGCAAGGGTGCCCGTGGTGACGCGGGATCTGAAGGAAGCCGGAGGCAAAACCGCGACCCGAGGAGCACGAACTCTGGACGAGGCGTGACAGGTTGGGCGAGTCTGCAACGCAAGACAAAGCCCCATATTGGCTGAAGGCCTGTTGCGTAAACAGGGCGGGTGTGCGGGGAAAGTATTCGTTCTTACCCGGGGAGATCTGTCGAGCATGTCAGTGAGAACTGACAACCCGCACCGAGAGGTGCGGCTGAGGCGGCAGAAGTCAGCAGAGGTCATAGTACGCAGGAGGAGCCATCGGAGCATGGGGGGAGATTGAGGCACTGCCAACCGAAAGGGGCAGCCCCTGCTGGGCCCCACCTAACCCTCGGTGAGCAATCCTGGCGGAAGGACCGAACATGAACGAGAGGATGGGATCCGTGAGTTCGCAGGAGGCGCCCAGACAGCAGAAAACTCCCACGGGAGCCGACTTTCAGGAGGAGACGGTGAATCCGTCAGGGCCTGGAGGCGGGCCGAGCGCATCTTCGGCACGAGAGGAACATCCATCCCGCGAGCCAGAGGAGCGGCAGTTAATGGAACGTGTTGTGTCCCGACACAACATGACGCGGGCCTACGAGCGCTACTCCAGCGCTGGTGCT
>SLMV01000019.1 GCA_007133365.1 Clostridia bacterium | reverse complement strand
CCAATGGTTCAACCCAAATGCGAAGAGGAGGAGCCACCGTTTGTTACCGTGGATAAAGACCGTGAGTCAGCGTGTCATTTTAGTGCGCAACTATTAAATGGGGCGATGTAAAGGCTCGATGAGATGTCGTGAAAGTCAAACGGGGAGGTTAACTGGATGAGTCATACGAAGTCATTGTTTTTGTCGATCGAAAACGAGTTATCAGGTGAAAGCGCTCAACAGATGACGGCAGATTTAACCCGATTTTACCGGTCAGTGGGTTCATCAGGATACCATCGCGCTAACGACTATATTCTCAACAAGTTGACATCATTTGGTTTAGAGGTCGAGCGAGAAACGTATGCCTTAGATGGCAAGAGTCGCTACGGAAGCCACACCGCACCTTTGGCCTGGGAACCGTTTAGTGCTGAACTTACCTTGATGACGCCTGAGGTGAGCCACTTGGTGAGTTTTGATGAGGCGCCGAGTTGTCTGGTTTGGTGGTCCTGTTCAACATCACCAGAGGGCGAGGTTTACGACGTCATCGATGTGGGAACGGGTGAGCATCGATCTGATTTTGAGGGCAAGGATATCAAAGGAAAGGCAGTTTTTGCTCGGGGAACGGCTGACACCGATAGTTGGGAAAGCTGGATGCGGGTGGCCAATCTCGCCCGTGAATTTGAGGCAGCGGGTGTTATTACCGATTATCTATTGCGTCAGGCACCTCCGGAACGGACGCGAGAGAATTTTGTTGATGCGGTCCAACTGCTTCGATTTCCGGAAGATTTCCGTGATCTTTGGGGCATCAGTATCGATTATAGCGCATCGCAAAAACTCACGCGGGCTTTAGAACAAGGGACGGCAAGCGTTTATGCCAATGTTCAGTGCCGGACATTCGAGGGCACGGCCGTCAATATTACCGGCACCATCCCCGGTGCCGAATTGCCTGAAGAGTCGGTTTACATAAACGCTCATGTTACCGCCGGGACCAAACCGGGCGGAAACTGTGCGGAAGGCATCGCACTCGCCCTCGAGGTGGCCCGGGTGTTTCAGGTCCTGATCGATGCAGGTACGCTGCCAAGGCCGAGGCGAAACCTTAAGTTCATCTTTATCCCCGAGAACTTAGGCAGCAGTTACTTGTTTGCTACGCACCCCGAAACGGTGGATGAAACCCTGATGGCCTTCAATTACTGCAGTGTCGGTCACGCCCAGGACAAGACCCGGTGTGTCTTGATGTTCTATCGGGTTCCCGATTCCATTCCCTCCTTTGTCAATGATTTTTGTGAACTTCTGATGGAGGAGTCGCCGAAGGAAGTGAGCTGGGTAGGAAAGAAGGACCGCAGTCTCCCGAGGATCAGTTTTGTACAAGTCCCCTATATTGCTCGCAGTGACAACGGCGTTTGGAATGAGCATCGCGTCCCGACCCCCATGATTATGTCCTCGCCGGATCTTTACTTTCACACCCAATTTCTCACCGCGGACAAATCAGATCCTGCGGTCTTTCGGCGTTCAGGATTGATGACGGCAGCTGCTGCCTATGCGGTGGCAAACGCTGATGAAACGACCGCGGAAGCGATCATTGCGCGGATTCTTTTCCGAACCCTGGCCAACATGGGAACCGCTTATTCCAACGCGGTGAGTGCTCAGCAAGATCCTAAGCGACGGCTCGCTCACATTGTCGAGCAGACGCGCGGCAAAATGGACAGCGTATTGCGCTTGGTGCGTTCGGATGGACCGGACGTCCTGACCCGGGTGAGAGAATCCACGGAAAATGCCATGGACCTGCTCGTAAGCTTTTCTGATCGTTTACAACAGCAGATTGATGCCAGGTTGACGGAGGTGTCTACTGAAACCATGTCGCAACAGTGCGATAGGAGTCCAGAGCGGGTTGTGGGCGCCTACAATCCTGGCGTCGTCGTGTCCTACAATCGTCTGGTCACGATGGCTGAAGCGATTCAAAAAGAGGATCCCACTGCGAATTTTGCGCTCATGCGTCCACTGGTCGATGAGGTTTGGAATTTCATTGATGGACGGCGAGATGTTTCTGCAATTCGGGACGCGGTCTGTTACGAATTCGACGTCGAAATCCCCGAACAATTGATATTGGAATTGATCTTAGCCCTCGAACAGGCGGGCTTCGTAAATTGGCAAGACGAAAGGAAGGGATAGAGATGGAGCTATTTGGAAGTGTTGACGGATCGGGGAATCCGGCCTTACTGTCACGCGCGGCAAAGGCCAATGGCCTTATTTATACGGCGGGACTGACCGCCCGTGATCCTGACGGAACGGTGCCAAAAGGGATTAAAGTCCAGACGGAGATGGTCTTTGAGCGTTTGGAATCGGTACTCAAAGAGGCGGGGGCGTCGCTTCGTGATGTGATGAAAGTCAATATCTTTGTGGTTGACCTTCGTGATCTACCAATCATGAATGACGTCTATCGAGAGTTCTTTCCGGAGGCGGCACCGGCTCGGGCCATGGTTCAGGTGGCAGGGCTGGCTGACCGCGATTACCTGATCGAAATTGAGGCGATTGCCCAGGATCCTGAGTGGGACAAGGGGGACAGGGGGGCTTGAGATTGCGTTATGATTTACTCATAGACGGGGGCAAGGTGGTGACACCGGAAGCGGTCTTCGCTGCTAACATTGCGGTTCGAGAAGGCAGGATTGTCGCTTTTTTGGATCCGGGTGAAAAGCCGGATGCAAAACGCATCATTGATGCAGGGAATCACCACGTATTGCCCGGGGCCATCGATGTGCATGCCCACTTTCGGGATCCCGCTTTGCCGGAACGCGAGGATTTTATCTCCGGTTCCAGTGCCGCCGCAGCCGGCGGTGTGACCACGATCATTGAAATGCCAACCTCCGATCCTCCGGTCAATAGTGCGGACACCCTCCGGCACCGCATGGAACGCGTAGCCGGGAAATCCCTGGTTGATTATGCTTTTTATGGGGGGGCTGGACACGAGAACTTAGCCGAGATCCCGAAGATGGCCGCCGCCGGCGCCGTGGGTTTTAAGACCTTTTTGAGTAAACCAATGCCCAAAGGCCAACAAATCTATCGTTTCAATGGTCTTTGGTGTACGGAAGCGACCCTTTATGAGGTCATGCAGGCGGTGGCGGATACCGGTCGGGTCCATTCCATCCATTGTGAACATGTTGCGATGGTGGATCATTTTGAACGGAAGATGAAGGAAGCGGGTCGAACGGATGGCTTGGCCTGGGGGCTCAGTCGTCCTCCCATGGCGGAGAATGCAGCAACGGCGGTGGTCTTGGCCGTGGCTGTGGAAGTTCAGGGGAAGACCCACATCGCCCATGTTTCCACCCCATACTCCGCCTCAATGGTGGCGAACGCCAGGGCGCATGGCGTTGATGTAACAGCGGAAACATGCCCCCAGTACCTGTTCCTCGATGAAACGGCCCTTCGCGACTATGGTAGCTGGGCTAAGTGCAATCCACCGGTTCGTTCACCGATGAGTGTGGCTCAACTTTGGGAGCGAGTGAGAGAGGGGGATGTGGATATTCTGGCGACGGATCATTCTCCACACCCGGCGGGCGAACGCGAACAAGATATCTTTGCCGCTCCATCCGGAGTTCCGTGCCTTGATCTCGTGATGCCGTTGATGTTGGATGCGGTGAATCGTGACCAGCTATCCCTCTCGAGACTGGCTGCGCTGACGGCGGAGGCACCTGCGCGACGGTTTGGGTTGGACAGAAAGGGGAAAATTGCCTTGGGCTATGATGCCGATCTGGTCGTGGTGGATCTGGATGCTCGATGGGCTTTCGATTGGCGGCGGGCCTTTACCAAATCAAGGGAACGGATGCAGGTTTACCACCAACGAAGTCTCAAGGGACGCGTCCTTCGGTCTTTGGTCCGAGGGCATGAGGTGTACCGCGAGTGTGAAATCGTAGCCGAACCGGGGTGGGGACGATTGTTGACGTCGATTTGATGGCGGGGGGATGGGTCCATGCGGTGCCATGGTGAGTATTTGGCAGAAACCGTTCGGCTCTCGGGTGTTGCTCTGGCCGAAGGGCGTTATCCCGTGGCAGCCTTAATTGTTGATGAGGCGGGCCGGGTAATGGGTTGCGGTTTTAATACGACAGAGGAACGCGGTGATCCCACCTGCCATGCCGAGGTCGAGGCCATTCGTTCGGCGGCCGGCAAGATGGCGCAGGCACCTCATGGTCGTTATGTGCTTTATAGTTCGTGGGAACCTTGTCTTTTGTGTGCGGGTGCCATGCTGGTCGGTGGTATTGAACAGGTGGTTTGGGTGGCAAATGCATCTTCGGGTGGCATGCGCATGTTCCTTAACGAAGAAGGGATTCTTACGGATGGCAGGCGGAGTTTGCGTGCTCTGGCCCAACCCGATCAGGCGCTTGCCCTTAAGATGCATCGTTTCCATCGCATTTGGCACGAAGGGCAAAAACCCTTCGTCAGATGTGATGATACCCGATGAGACGGGCAAAGGATCCCCTGATGTGATATTGCAAGTTTTTGCTGGTAGGAGGGTGGCCGAGGGATGAAGGCGTTGGTGGATACCTTAATCGTGGGGGGTCCGGTCATGACGATGAACCCCGATCATTGTATCTTCGATCCTGGTGGTGTCGCCGTTAGGGGCAATGGTATCATCGACGTTGGTCTTGCAAGCGAACTTTCGAGACGTTACCGAGGACGAAAGGTCATCAACGCTTTTGGTAAACTGACAATGCCAGGTTTGATTGACACCTATTCCCATGCCGGGCATGGGCTCATCAAGGCGATCCATGATGTAAGGCGCGGGTGGCCGGCGCCGGATGTCTACTTTCATGGCACCACCGGTGATTGGTGGTATGCGGAGGCGTTATTAACGGCAGTGGAGCGGATCCGTTTTGGGGTGACATGCGGGGTCACGACGATTGGGGCAACGCCGGCTCGCACCGATGATGCGCTATTTGCATTTCAAAATGCGGCCGCCGTGTCCGAATCAGGTTTGCGGGCCATGATTGGTGTCGGACCTCCTATTTTGTTTGCTTCCCAGCCTTATACCGCGACCCGGTGGCATCAAGGGGAGTCGGTTACCAAGACCTATACCTATGAAGATACGATGGAACAGACACGCCGGGTCATTGAAGAATGCCATCGACCCGAATCGGGAATGCTTCAAGTATTCCTTGCCATGCCCCATCTATTAGGCCAACATATCCCGGGAGAAGGACGCCATGAATCGGTTCCCGTATTTCCCGAATCGGATATCCCCCTCATCATCGCGAAGGCGGAGGAGGCTCGTCAGCTTGCCGATGATTACTCGGTGATGATTCAGACCTCCATCCGTACGGATATTATCGAACGGGCTTTACAAACCATGGGCCGGGCGAAAATCCTCGAATTACTGGGGCCTGATGTTTGTGTTGTACACGGAAATGGCTTCCAAGCATCCGCCATAGAAATCCTTGCGGAAACCAATACCAAGGTTGCCACGGCCCCTTCGGCTCCCCCCAATCTTCTTTATGGCCTGTGCCCGGTCCCACCCCTTATCGCGGCAGGGGTTGATGTGGCGATCAGTACCGATGGCAATGCCCCTTATTTTTCCATGGACCTATTTAAGGACTTGTGGCGTTCCCTTTACTTAAATTGGATGGAGTTTGGTCAGGAAAGCTATCCCGCTGGGAAGGCCCTTCGCATGGTCACGATTGATGCGGCACGCGTGATCGGAATGCAAGACCGGATTGGGTCGCTGGAACCCGGCAAGTTGGCGGATATCATCATGATTGATCTGAATCGGCCCCACTTGATTCCCAATGCCCATCTTCCGCAGTTAGTTGCTTATTACGTAAACGGCCACGATGTCGATACGGTTTTGGTCGATGGCAAGATTTTGATGCAGAACCGATGCCTGACCGAGATCGATGAAGAATCGGTCATGGAGATGGCGCGAGTTGAGGCCCAGCTGGCCTTTGAACGTGTTGACATCGACCGCTTTTTCCAAATGTCGAATGACTACTGGTATGGAACGTAGGTAGAAGTGGACGGTTTTCTTATATACAGCGTATCGTCGATTTTTATCCAGACCACGGATATCGGTGTGGATAAAGAGTCCGTCGATGCGGGCTCAGGTGGACGAAGCCTCCACTTGAGCCCGCTATGTTTCCCGTGGGCGCTTCAGGTTTTGGTCCGTAGGTTCACAGAATATCTCGCCCAACTTCGAAGGGTCCCTCTTGGCAATCAAGCACCCGGTCTTCATCAAGTTCAAACCCGTTTTCGCGAATGGCTTCCGACAGCCTGAAAAGATTAAACCGCCGTCCGGCTAGAATTGGATGTCTCGCTATGCCCAAATAGCAGAATCCCTCGGTCAATACCTTAGGATCAACGAACTGGGCGGTTTCTTGCTCGGACATTTGGCGTTGCATGGCTTCGGTTACGGAGGTTGGTTTGGTTGAGATCCCCGGTGTTGCCAAAGTGACCAGGATATTGTGAGTTTTTGCTTCTTGCGCTAGGGACTGGGCAAGCCCTTCTAATGCAAATTTACCGGTGCAATACGAGGTGCCCCAATAGGATCCGCGATATCCGGCAGATGAGGAAATATTGATAATGGCACCGTCGTTTCGTTTCAACATGCCCGGATAGACGGCGCGGGCGCAGTAATAGCTACCATGGAGACTTACGCTGATAGCATCATGCCACTGCTGTGAGGTAATGTTTTCAAACGGTTTTTTTAGCATGACGGCGGCGTTGTTAACTAGGACGTCAATAAGTCCGAGTCGCGTCTCAATTTCGGTGATGGTGTGTTCCACCTGGTGTTGGTCACGTATGTCACAGACCCAGGACATGGCTTGGCCGCCGTCGGACTCAATGATTTTGACCGTATGCTCGAGTTCTTCTTCAGTGCCCGGTTCTGACACGATGGCGACGCGAGCACCGTACTGGGAGAAGCCCTGGGCCGCACCTCGCCCGATGCCCCGGCCGCCTCCGGTGATCAAAACGATGCGATCCGTAAGGACGTTGCGGTCTATCTTATGATGTTTCAAAAATATCACCCCAAGTTCTTGGTTAAACGTTGGCCGTGGTCGGTTGAGTGTTTAGATGAAAAACTATATTCCTAGAGTCCATTTCTAATGATCAAGGGTTTCCTTCATTTGGCGTTCCTCTTATGACGATGGGGCCGGCGAATATGTCGTTGAGAAAGCACGATTATTCAGATTCGCCGAAACGTTGGACCAGCGTCGAGGTGTCCTGCAATAGACATTCACCTAAGGCCAACATCCTAAAGGGCATCCAAGGGTACGTATGGTATAAATAGTCAATCAGATAAGCCGGATTGGTTTGGTTGTTGGGGAGAAGGTCGTAATGCATGGGAATCAAAAGTTTAACCCCGCTATCAACCGCCAGATCAACCGCTTCACGAAAGTCGAGGTTTCCAAAAATGCCCGCTGCTCGCCGATGCCGGTCATTACCATTAATGGGCAATAGGGCGATATCAATGGGAAAGGATTTTAGGGTTTCGGCAAAATGAGGGAAATCAACCGTGTCTCCGGCATGATAGAGCACAAGTTGCCCGGTATCAACAACATAACTGAGGTTGATGTGATCGTCGTTCTCATCGGTTTCAAATTCCACGTGGGCAACGGCGAGAGGGGTAATGACATAGTTTTCGAATTGAATTGGCTGATCCGTTCGCGCTGCCAGGATACGTTCCGGTTGAATGCCCATGTTTTCACAGCGCATAACGGCTGGTGCTGGAACGATAAAGGTGGCTTGAGGTGAGGCCATTGCTAGAGGTTCGAGGGTTACGGGATCAAGGTGGTCGAGATGGGGGTGGCTGCACAAAACGAAGTCGGCATGACGGATGTCACCGCCAGCAAAAGGAGGCGGATATTGTCGAATGGACCGGCCCTTTTCATCAATCGGATTTCGGAAATAGGGGTCAAAATAGAAGATATGGTGAGGTGTCTTCATGGCAAAACTGGCAAGACCGAGGTACCATAAACCAATACTACCTTTGGGGATTTCTAAGCGGGTGATATGATCAATTAGTGCTGGACCGCGTCTTAACCACCGTTCACTGACTTCAGGTGACATTGATCCATTCTCCTTTCAGACAAAGAGGGTCAGCTAGGGTGAGGGTTGGCGATGGAGTACGGGACGTGAACCAAATGTCACCGTGCGCAACCGAGTCCGAAGAAGCCATCGGAAAAACTGCCCATATCAAACCGGGCTAGGGTCAATGATTGAGGTCGGCACTTTTCAATCAAAAAGGCCGGGGTCGTGCTTCCCATCGGATAATAACCCTTTAAGACTCGGTCATAGTTGGTTTCTCGTTCTCATTTTCCACATCCACTCGCGAGTTCCTTCTTCACCTGATCCTGCCAAAAGGATTATTGTGGTAAACGAGGCCGCCTTGGGTGCTATCCTACATTGATGCGTAAGGAGATCCCACAGACTTTATTTTGACATAGCGATACGGGGACGAAAGGTCGTCTCCATTGCTTGGCTATAGAATCCACTTTCGGCGAATGTTACGTGTGCTCATGAAAAAGAGACCGAGACTAAAAAGTAATAACATGCCGAGATTTAAGGTGTTCGGGAGCAAATGGGCGCCGGTGATCGCACTGCTAAGCAAATCATTACCATACGTCAACGGGAGCAGATACGAGACGGGCCTCAAAAATAAGGGCAAGTGGGTTAGCGGAATGAAAAGACCGCAAAGAAACACCATCGGAAACCGAAAGAAGTTGGAAAAGGTTTGGGCTTCGAAGACCTCCTTTACCGAAACGGCGATGAAAAGACCAAGAAACGTTGAAGTTAGGGCGATGAGAACAACACCGATTAGGACAGAGCCCCACGCCACGCCGGAAAGATCGGTCAAAAAGGCGGCTAAAATTGTGGGTACGGCCGCGCCACCAATCCCAAACAAGATAGCGCCCGAGGTCTTGGCCAACATCAGGAGGTTGAGACTGATCGGAGCCAAAAGCAAACGCTCAAAGGCGCGACTCTTCTTTTCAAAGGTGATGGTTACCGCCAGCATGGACGTGGTGCCAAAAAGAATGGAAAGGGAAATCACGCCCGGAAGAAGGTCGCGAATGGTGATTGCGGCCTCAGAGCGTAAAAAGAACATGAGGGTCCAGGCGATGGGGAAAAGAATCCCCCAGCTGATATTGGGCGGTTTAAGGTAATAATTTTGCATGTCTTTTTTTAAGATGCTAAGAAAAGCAATCCAGGCATTCATCGATGAGCACCTCGCTGATTGTTCTTCATTTTCTCGGCTTCAATGCCGGTCACGTTGACAAAGACATCTTCCAGTGATGGCCTTAGGATCCTCGCTTCATAGACTTGGAGGCCCACGTGGTCAAAGTAACGCATAAAGGGCAACAGATCCACCGATTGGACCGAACGGATCCGGAGGCTTCGCTCGCCCGCTTTCTCGATTGCCGTTTGGGGGAATGCTTCTTGGATCGAGGACAAATCGCCAAGGGGTTGATCCAGAGTAAACTCGACGGATTGTTCGGATTCATGGTATTGCATTAATTCGGTTACGGTTCCCGTTCGAACGATATCGCCGGCAACGATGAAGGCGATCCGATCACACAATCTGTCGGCCTCTTCAATGTAGTGGGTGGTTAAGAATATGGTCGTGCCATTTTGATTTAATTCTTTTAGTTCGTATCGAATTTGTCGGGCACTGGCCACATCGATGCCGCTGGTCGGCTCATCTAAGAACAACAACGAGGGTTTGTGAATCAACGCGGCGGCAATGGTCAGTTTGCGTTTCATTCCTTTTGAATACGCTTTGAACGCCTTGTCCTTGACATCGTGTAGGTCAAACTGATGAAGGAGGTCGAGAGCGCGGGGCTCACTGTCTTTTCGGGGAATTCCATAAAGGGATGCACAAAATGTCAGATTTTCAAGCCCGCTCATTTCGTCATACAAGTTGCTTTCATCTGGCACGACGCCGATTTCGCGCTGGGCCATTTTGAGCGCATCCGGATACGAATGTCCCATGACACTGATGGTTCCCGCCGTCATGCGTGCTAACCCAATCAACATATTGATAGTCGTAGTTTTACCGGCGCCATTGGGGCCGAGGAAGCCGAAAACCTCTCCATACTCCACAAAAAAGTTCACGCCATTAACGGCGGTTAGGTCACCGAATTGCTTCGTTAGATTTTGAACGTGCAAGGCCTTCAATCGCAGTAGTACTCCTTTCGCCCGGACAGTTCCCATCTTCCCTTTGACAACGATGGGCGGTGGTGGCAGGTCCTTCTTGTGCCAGGTCGATAATGTCGTTGGCAAGTTGTTCAAAGGCTTCCGGCTTAATCGCATAGTGGGTCCAGTAGCTTCTTTTCTCCCCGCGAACAAATCCGTTTTCGCGTAGAATCTTCAGATGTTGCGAGGTGGCAGCTTCCGATATGCCGAGGCGCTCCGACAGGGCCCGTACACATAAATCATGCCGCAGCAGTCGGATCATCTTGATCCGGTTAGGATCGGCCAAGGCTTTTAACCGTTGTGGTAACTCGGACATGGGCATCCCTCCAGTTCATAAGATGCTTAATTAAATCTATCAATCTTTAATCATTTTGTCCAGAGAGGCGAAGTGGACGAAACCAAACGATGATGTCAGAAGCGAACCCGGTGTGCGTCGTTCGCTTCACGAAGGTCAAACCCGCTAGAATAGACAATATCAGGAACCTTCTTGGTATCATGTGATGCCCTTGCCCGGGCATCACGCTGAGATCGTATATTGAATTGAGGAGGTGCTATCCGGTGGGTACCAATATCCCGAAACCGGCACTCGAACGGCTTCCCCGCTATTTGCGGGCGCTCCGGCGAGAACGAGGCCGGGGGAAATCCTTTATGTCTTCGAATGCCCTGGGGCAGGCGAGCGGTGTCGAAGAGTTTCAAGTGCGTAAAGATCTATCGCACGTACAAGTGAGCGGGCGTCCCGGCCGAGGCTATCGCATCGAATCGTTAATTGTGACCTTGGAACACGTATTAGGATTGGACGAAGTCCGTGATGCTGTGGTGGTGGGGGCAGGGCGTTTGGGTCAGGCCTTGAGCCAGTATCCCGGATTTGAAAACTTTGGGTTCAATATCGTGCGTCTTTTTGATAATGATCCCGAAAAAGTGGGCCAGCAGGTGGGGGATTTCAAAATTACCCACGTCCAGCAGATGCCCGAATGGATTAACCGGCACGGAATATCCGTCGCCATGATGACCGTTCCCGCCGATTGTGCCCAAGAGGTGGCCGATCAGCTCATAAAAGACGGCGTGACGGGGCTTTGGAACTTTGCCCCTGTGTTGCTGAGGGTTCCGGAGCATGTGGTGGTCCGTCACGAGGATCTCGCCATCGGGTTGGCTCAGCTTTCGCATCATATGGCGTGGGGACGGTCCGATGCCGACTGACGCTTGGCGAGTCTCTTGGCAGTTGGGGGATGGCACTCGCTGAGGGCCCTTTGGCCAATGGCAGGAGCTCGCTCGGAATTTGTGGAAAGTATGCTTAAAGCGATAAAGCCGGCTTGAAACGTAAATGGGGGCGAAGAAATACGAAGAAAATTGGATTTTCGACCGAAACGACATACGATTTTTTGATTAAGAACAGCATTTGACCTATCGTGCTGCAATAAGGAAAAGGCAGCATCACGAACGCGAACGAGGGGTTAAAACCAAGGAACGTTATGAGGGAGGAAAACACCATGTGGGCGATTATCAACGCACGGATCATGAGTGTTGCCGGACCGACGATCGCACGTGGAACGTTGTTGATGGCCGACGGCAAGATCCAAAAGGTGGGGACGGAATTTCCGGTGCCGGATCAGGCCAAGATCATGGATGCCCGGGGGCGGACGGTGACACCGGGGATTATCGAAGCACACTGTCATGCCGGCGTGCACGAGGAGGGGCTTAGTTGGGAAGGAAATGACGGGAATGAGGCCACCGACCCCGTCACCCCGGAAGTTCGGGCCCTCGATGGGGCCAATCCCCAGGACAAGGCGTTTCGTTTCTTTCGCGAAGCGGGCATCACCACGTCTCAGCTGACGCCCGGCAGCGCCAACATCATCGGTGGGGAGCAACTGGTGGTCAAAAGTCGAGACGTGAACATCATCGAGAAGATGATTCTACGGCATCCGTCCGGGATGAAGGCGGCTCTCGGGGAAAACCCAAAACGCGTTTATGGCCCCGAAAAACTGCCGTCTACGCGCATGGGAAGTGCGGCCGTCATGCGAAACTGGCTCGAGCGAGCCCGGGAATATCGAGCCAAACGACAAAATACCAACCAGGGGATGCCAAAATATGATATGAAACTTGAGGCCCTGCTTCCGGTGCTCGAACGGAAAATTCCCCTTCGCATCCATTGTCATCGGGCCGATGACATCGCCACGGCGGTTCGCATTGCCACCGAATTTGACTTGGATTTTACCCTCGAACATGTGACCCAAGGATTTAAGGTTGTCGAATTCTTGAAAAAGCACGCGATCCGCTGTGCTTTGGGGCCATCAATGATGTCGGAGGCAAAAGAAGAAATGCGGGACAACGGATTTTTGAATGCGGCGACCTTGTGGCGGGCAGGCGTGCCGTTTTGCCTAACCAATGATCATCCGGTGATTCACGGTCGTAATTTGCCGGCCGTTGCCGGACTGCTGACACGGTTTGGCGTACCGGATGAGGCGGCCCTGGCGGCCATCACCTTGTCCGCGGCCGAACATATTGGTGTGGCCGATTCGGTGGGTTCCTTAGAACCCAAAAAGGATGCAGACGTGGTCATGTGGAGTGGAGACCCCTTGGATGCTCGGACCTTTGCCGATGCCACCTGGATTGACGGAAGCCTCGTGTTCCAGCGAGAGGAGGAAAGCAGATGAAAGTTGCGGTGACGAATGCTTGCTTGTTCCCCAGCGACAAGCGTGTGGTGATTTTGATCGATCACGGAAAAGTGAGTGCGGTCGGGGACGATGTTTCCCTTCCCCAGGACACCTCGGTGATCGATGCGGCGGGTCGACCGGTGACGCCGGGATTGGTGGAGGCCCATGCGCATGTGGGCGTGTTAAATGCTGGCATCGGCTGGGAGGGCCGGGATCATAATGAGACGACGGATCCGATTACGCCCCAGGTGGATGCCCACGATGCGATCAATCCTGAGGACCGCGGGTTTATGGACTTGCTCCGGGGCGGGATTACGACGGTGCAGGTGATCCCCGGAAGTGCCAATATCATCGGGGGAACCGGGCTTGCGATTAAAACCAAACCCACGGCGCTCATTGACGACGTGGTGGTCAAACTTAAGACCGGCATGAAAGCGGCACTTGGTGAAAACCCAAAACGGGCGTATGGTGTGGACAAGAAACGAAATCCATCCACCCGCATGGGTTCAGCGGCGCTTCTTCGCGAATGGCTGTTTAAAACAATCGACTACCAGAATAAAAAAGAAACATCACCGGACCAAGCAGAGTACGATGCCCGCCTTGAGGCGTTATTGCCGGTCATTCGCCGGGAGATGCCGCTTCGCATCCACGCGCATCGGGCCGACGACATTGTGACGGCGATTCGAATTGCCGAGGAGTTTTCACTTTGCTACAGCATCGAGCATGCCACTCAGGGCGATAAGATTGCCGATTATTTGGCCGAAAGGCAAGTGCTGTGTGCAGTGGGGCCCTCGTTTGGTTATGAGGCCAAGGTTGAGCTCGAAGATGTGGGGTTTTCGACCTCCGTTCGCCTGCATCGAGCCGGTGTGCCCTTTTGTTTGACGACGGATCATCCCGTGGTGCGGGGCGAATACCTGCACATGTTGGCCGGTATGGCATCCGCTTATGGATTGGGCGATGAAGCGGCCCTGATGGCGGTGACCCAAAATCCGGCCCGCCACCTCGGATTATCCGATCGAGTGGGAACGCTTGAACCCGGGAAAGACGCGGACCTGGTGATTTGGAGTGGGGACCCATTGGATGGGCGAAGCCTGGCCGATGTCGTGATCATCGATGGCGAGGCCGTCTATCGCAGTGACGAATCCTCATCGAAACGACAGGGATAATGACATCATGTCTGATGCTTCCCCCTAGCGATTGTCGGCATCATAAGGCTGCCATCGATTTAGCATAATCCGCATGAGGAAAGCCCCGAGAAGACAAAAGACGGTGTAGCCGACTAACAAGGCGAGATAGCCCAGGGTGAGCCCATCGAATAGTTGCATGAAAAAGCCAAAGAAGATCACCGTATTGGTGATGGGCGCGGCCCAATCCACTTTAAGCACGTAAAAACCTACCATCCCCGCAAACAGTGAAATGAGGGGTCCGGCGACAAAAAAGAATAAGAAAATGGCGGTCTCAAACTCAAACCAATAGAGAAACTGGATGGCGATAAGCAAAAAGGCCAGATTCATAATCATTAACTTGACGAATCCACTTCCGGAAAATTTCTTTGGCCGCATCGGTTACCTCCTGAGGGTCGTGTTTTTTCATCGTACTTCATATTTCCGGATGGGAAGCCCGTTTCCTTTGTCCATCTCGCAGGAGAGCAAAGGGTGAGGAAGACAATGATCAGGAACCAACGAACATTCGAGTCCTGCCGAAGCGTCTAAGAATTCTCAACTTGAAAGCGGTAACCACTCGGGGAATTGAAAGGGGAGGACAGCGTGATGATAGCGGCAGATTTGGCCCTATCCGGTGGCACCGTGGTGACGATGGATTCAAAGCGGCAAATCATTGAGGACGGTTTGGTGTTGATTTTAGGATCCGACATAGTTTTTGTGGGTCGCCGGTCGACGGCTCCGAGTTATCAGGCCAAACGAACCATCGACGCGACCGATCATTGGGTCATTCCGGGGCTAATCGATGCCCATGGTCATGCCGGCCACTCGTTGGTGAAAACCATGGGGGATCAGCCCGGGGGCAATTGGTTGAAAGTGGCCGAAAAAGTCTATTTTCAATATGCCACCGAAGATTTCTGGTATGCTGAGGCTCGCCTGGCCGGGTTGGAACGGTTGCGATTCGGGGTGACGACCGGGTATTCCATGTTGGGCAACATCCCACGCGCGGATGACCCCACCTGGGCGATTCACCACGCAAAGGGCATGCAAACCATTGGCATCCGGGACATTTTGGGGTTGGGGCCGGGACCGCCGCCCTGGCCCAAGCCGGTGCAAATCTGGCACGGAGGCGAGCCGGTTTCCTCGTCGTTTTCGTGGGAAACCGCGGTTGCGGTCACGGAGGCCGTGTGTGAGCGGATTACGCGCGGCGAGTTTGGAGATCGCATTTCGATCCACGTCAGCCCATCGCAAATCGGCAACCCAGCGGGCTTAGGCGACGATACCTTACAGCGTCAGACCGAGGCGGTGATACGCCTGGCACAAACGTACGATGTGATGATCAATGCGCATGCCTATGGAGGCGGCATCGCATACGCTTATGAACATTTGGACATTCTAGGGCCGAGGACGGTGCTAGCGCACTGTGCCGGGATCAGCGCCGAGGAGGTGGCCTATTTGGCCGAGACGGACACGCGGGTGGTGCATTGCCCGAGTGCGCGGGCGTTGGTTCGACAGGGTTGGTGCCCGGTCATCAACCTGTTGGATGCTGGGGCCACGGTCGCGATCGGTACGGATGGCAGTGGGCCCGACCGGACCTTTTGTTTGTTTAAGGATCTTCGCATTGCCACCATTATCCACCGGCTCCATGAGCAAAATGATGCGATTTTCCCACCCGGTAAGTTATTGGAGATGATCACGGTGGATGCCGCTCGGGCGTTGGGTGTGGAGCAACATCTGGGCGCTTTGGAGGTGGGCAAACGCGCCGATGTGGTGCTCGTCGATGCCCGAAAGGCCCATCAGTATCCGCCGGTCATGCCGGTCCACCGATTGGTGTACGAAACGTCGGGTCAGGACGTGAGCACCGTGATTGTCGATGGGGAGATTCTGTTGTTGGAAGGGGTAGCGGTTGGGATTGACGAATCGGCCGTTTTGAGCGAAGCGCAAGCGGAATTCACGGCGATGTTAGAACGATCGGGATTTGAAGATCTGTTGTCGGAATCCCCGCATGTTTGGGGCTCACGTTGACGATGGAAAGGAGCATGACCCGAATGGGATTACGACGTTTGTACCGGGCCGGTATGGTGTTGGGGCACAAAGAAGGCGAACATCGATTGCTAAAGCAGGGAGCCGTCGGGATTGAGGGGGATCGGATCGTCTATGTGGGGGATGGGTCGGAAGCCCCCGATGATTTTGATGAGGTGATGGATGTGGGTTCCCACTTGATCATGCCGGGTTGGATCAACCTCCATTGTCATGCGTCGGGCTCGCCAATGGGCAAGAGCTTATTGGAGGACAACGGCAGCCCCGGGTTTTATATGTCGACCCTGTATGATTTCGGGCGAATTCGGGAAACCAAGCCGGAGGAAACACGAGATGTCTTGCGTTACTCGTTGGTGGAGCTATTAAGGTCGGGCGTGACGACGGTGGTGGAGATGGGCCATGCGGATCATCCGGATGTTTTCGATGAGATGGGGATCCGGGCCTATCTGATTCCGGGCTTTCATTCCGCCACCTGGCGGACCGATGACGGGCATCAATTGGAATATGACTGGGATGAGAAGAAGGGATTCGACGGACTTGAGGCCAACGCGCGGTGGGTGGAGGCGTGCCGGAAACGTCCTGATCTTATTGAATCCATGTTGGGGCCCTCGCAAGCCGATACCTGTACCTCCGAACTTCTGCGAGAAACCCGTCGGGTGGCCGATGATTTGGGATGTCCGATCCACATTCATGCTGCCCAGTCGCATATGGAAGTGGGTGTCATGCTGTCGCGGCATGGTCAGAGTCCGATCGAATTCTTGGATTCGGTTTCGCTTCTCGGATCGGACGTAACCGTCGCCCATGGCATCTTTACCGGGAATCATCCCGATAGCAACCTTCCGTATGCCCGCGATGTGGACATTTTGCTCGAACGTCAGGTGAACTTGGCGCATTGCCCGTGGGTTTTCGGGCGGCGCGGGACGCTGTTGCATGCCATGGGGGCCTATCTGAGGAAGGGCCTCAATATCGGACTCGGTACCGACACCGATCCACAAGATATGCTCGAGGAAATTCGCTGGGCGGTGGTGTTATCCAAAGCGGCGGAAAACAATCCGCTCAGTGTTTCGGCGCGTGATGGTGTCAATGCCGCCACCTTGGGCGGTGCCCGCGCGCTCGGACGGGATGACCTTGGCCGCATTGCCCCGGGGAGTCAGGCCGATCTCCTCTTTATTGACCTCAATCATTACAAGATGCGACCGGTTCGTGACCCGATTCGTAACCTTATCTATTCGGCAGGCTCTGAAGCCGTGGACAAGGTGATGGTGGCCGGGAAGATGCGAGTCGACAAAGGTGAGGTCTTGGGCCTTGATACCGAACGACTCGGGGATCGAATCCAAAGCATTGGTGAGCGCATTTGGCGGGAGATGCCCGAAAAAGACCGGGCGGGCCGCTCGGTCGATGTCCTTTCACCGCCAACCTTCCTTGAGTGGTAAACGGGGCGGAGAATTGTCCTTAGATAACAAAATCGAGCCGACTCGAGGGGTGGGCAAACGCCCACCCCGACGCATTTTCTAACACTTTCGATTGACGGCATAGTAAGGGGTGAAAGGTTGATTGGGAACGGGTTCCCAATCGGCATAAAATGCTTTGACATGGGGATAAAGTGCCGTCATGGTCCGACCGGTATCGGTCGGCGCTGCGCGTGCGACCGAATCTCGGATGCTCTGATAGAGATCGTCAAGCAGCGCTTCTTCATCTAGCGTGAGGATTTCCCGGTCGCGCATGACCACCTGACCGTCAACCAGGACCGTGTGAACATCACGGGCGGGCGTGTGCATCACCAGTCGCTCGTACGGGGAGTTTTTCGGATCCATCCACGGATGCTCCACCATGTCGATGACTGCGATATCCGCCGCCTTCCCTTGGGTCAAGGTGCCCACGACGGTTTCCAATCCGAGGACGTGTGCTCCGCCCTGGGTGGCCATTTGCACGATGGTTTCCGCTGAAAGCAAGGGCGCACCAAATGTTAGATCATAGAGGCGATGAAGTTTCTCGACGACCTTGAGTTCCTGAATCATATCCTCATCGTCATTGATCCCTTTGCCATCCACCCCGATGGCGACGGGAATGCCGCGTGCCAACAATTCGGGAAGGGGCAAGATACCGTTTCGCATGTGCAAATTGCAACTTGCGTGATGGGTGAGAGAGGTCCCCGATTCGGCCAGCAGATCCATATCCCGATCGTTCAGCCAGACGCCGTGTCCCAGGGTGAAGTTGGGCCCGAGAACGTCAAGATCGGCGAGGTACTCGATGGCGCTTTTTTCGTGTTCTCGTAGGAGTGCTTCTCGTTGATATGGGGTTTGAACGCCGTGCATATGGATTCGCGTCCCGTATTTGCTAGCGCGGTCACGGCAGGCGGTGAGGAGATCCTCCGTGCACCACTGGGCGCCCATCGGTCCCAGAAAGACGGGGGTGCCTGGCGTATGGTATTTGGTCCAAGCCCGATCAAAATGATCCAGAAATTGATTTTTAACCTGTTCCGGATCTTTTAAGATATGGGAGCGAACCGCCTGGTGAAGCTCGTCAGGCAATGTCTTTAGAAAAGCAGGGTCATCATAGGTGATGAAGTTTCGATTTTTTACCGTGAGCGAAAATGCCCAACGAATGCCGAGATCCCGGTAACTCTGGACAGCAATGTCGGGGTTATCGCCCATATGATGCAAGGTGGTGCAGCCCGAGCGAAGGTGTTTGATGGCGCACCAAATGTGATCGAGATAGGGGTCGGGCCGGGCCACGCTGGGCAACTGAAGATTCCAGGATTCCAAATGGTCATATCCCAATCCGAGTTCGAAATAGGAGAGGCCCATGCCGTGAGAATGGGCATCGATCATGCCCGGCATCACCAAAGCATCTGCGCTTCCTTCGATGGTGGCCTCGGGATGGCTGGCTGTTAATCGGTCAAAGGCGTCGACGTCCCCCACTTGCCCTTTATCATCGATGGCCACGGCCCCGTCTTCGAGGATACCGTCCATTCCTAGGGAGGGATCCGTGATGATCCAGCGACCGCGAACCAACGTTTTGATGGTCGTATTTTCGTCCAAGGGGCTCACCTCTCTATGTGCTTAAGGAAATTGGATGCGGTGTTATGTAAACATTCGATGGTGACCCGTTCGTTGATGACTTCGCCAAAGCGAAAAAAGAGCGGGACCCACGATGGGCCCCGCTCTTTCTTGACGCCTGGCTTTAGGCGTTTCCGATGGTCTCGACGATGACTTCAAGCGCCTGAGCGATGGTGCCTTCCGACATACTCGGCACCGGATAGGGCTTTTTGTCGATGACCTGCTCCGGCAAGAAGGGCACGTGAATGAATCCCACCTTGATCGGCAAGTTTCGCGTCTCTACGTAATGCCGAGTGGCGTAGAACACGTGATTACAAACGAAGGTTCCGGCCGTGTAGGAGACAAAAGCCGGAATGCCGGATTGTTCTAGGTCATTTACGATGGCCTTTACTGGTAGCGTCGACCAGTAGGCCAGGGGCCCTTCCGGTGCGATGGGTTCATCGACGGGCTGATTTCCTTCGTTATCTTTGATTCGAGCATCGTCGATGTTCACCGCAAGCCGCTCGACTCGGATCGCGTGAATGCCACCGGACTGACCAACATTAATCACCACATCCGGATTGAGACGTTCGATATCGTCTTGGATCGCCTTCGCGGCTTTTCCGAAGACGGTCGGGATTTCCTTCGTAATGACCTCAAGACCGTTAATGGTCTTTCCCGAAAGTCGCTCGACCGCCCGAGAGGCGGGGTTGGTCGGCTCACCGCCAAACGCATCGAAGCCGGTCATAAGTACCTTTTTCATTGAACACGCACCTCCTTAATGCTGGGATGGTTGCCCTTTAAAATGCAAAGAAGTACATCAACGCAATGTGGATGAGGAACAGGGGAATCGCAACTTGAATCTGTTCCTTGATGACCCGATATTTGTCTTTCAATTCCAACAGGGCCGATGGCACAATGTTGAAATTGGCCGCCATGATGGTGACCAACGTTCCGCAGTAGCCGGCGGTCATTGCCATGGGTGCGATGATATTGGGATTGGCGCCTTGGGCGACGATGACCAGCGGAATCCCGATACCGGTGGTGATGACGGCAAAGGCGGCGAACGCGTTCCCCATGATGATGGTAAAGAGTGCCATACCCACCGCATACGCCACGATGGCCCCAAGGATATTGTCCACCGGCAGCACCCGGGATACGAGATCGGCAATCACCGGGCCAACGCCGGCGGCGTTGAAGATCGCACCTAAGGCTCCTAGGAAGGGCGGGAGAATCATGGCCCAGCCAACGGAGTCGTTGATGCGCCGACCTTCCGACATCAAACTGCCAAAGTTGTCATTGGTTAAGAGGATCGCCGCAATACCCGCAACGATGGCGCCAACGCCCAAACCTACCAGCGGCGCCTGGGGGATATCGATCAGCGTAAAGCCGAAGGCGAAGACGGGAATGAGCAGGACGGCCAGAAGGGGCCGCGAGCCCAAACGTTTCAGTTCCTTTTGGCGATAGTCAAGCGATACTTCCTTGGCGCTCCCGCGTTGAACCGCGTTGAAGGCGCAGATGACCGCAAGCAGCACCACGAGCAGGCCATTGATTACGTCCGGTATGAACTGACCAAAGGCAAGCGTGATACCGAGGGCCAGCCAAAACAATCCCGATGAGGGTCCGCGTGAATGTTCTTTGTCCATGAAGTTGGCATAGGCTGCGTAAATGATAAACAAACCGATGGCGAGATAAATCCATTCAAGTGCGCTCACGAATCATCACCGCCTTTTCCAATGCGACGTTTGAGCCAACCGTCGAAGATATTGAATTGAATGAAGGCTAAGATTAGACAGGCGATACCGGCCGGGAGGGAGTAAAGGGCCATGGTGGCCAGCTCTACCTCGTAGCCAGCGCCTTCCATAACACCTTGGATAAGGATGAGTCCGGCTGCTGCGACAAATATGTTTTGGCCGAAGAAGTTACCGTAGTTTTCGGAGGCGGCTGTCATGGCTTTGACGCGTTCCATAACGTAAGGATCTTTCGTTTCGAGTTCTTCCCGATCTTCGATGGTGCCCTCCGCCATCGGTGAGACGATGGGACGGACGAAGACGGGATGTCCGCCGAGACGAAGGCCCAAAATTGAGGCGGCCCAGCGGAACAGGAAGTAGACGAACGTCACACGACCGGCCGTTGCGGCCTGGATGCGAAGAATGAGTTCGCCCGCGTACTCTTTCAACCCGTGCTTTTCGAGCATTCCAATTGCCGGTAGGGTTAGGACGAATACGAGCATCGTTCGGTTGGCCACGAATGCATTGCCAATGATCTCCAAAAGCTCGATGATCGGCAAACCGACGACGAGTCCTGACGCGAGTCCCGCGATCAGCACTGTCGGTACCGGGTGGAAACCAACGGCCAAACCGAGGACCACGATCACGACACCGATAAGACTGATATAGTCCATTGATCATTACCTCCTTCGTTTAAATGGATTGGGCCCGATCTTGACGGAAACGAGCCCTAAATTGACACTTCAATGATTAATATTCGCAAGATTACTCGAGAATCCTGCTTTCCGATCGGAATGAAAAGTGAAATGAGGCAGGAGAGGCCGGAGAATCGGTCAATCGACCACGATTACCTTTTCGAAAACGATTCAAACGTCGACCCACGTTCGAGTCTCCGACGACGTCTTCAAAGCTTGCACCAGACGATGCGTGCGGAGGCCATCCTCGAAACTAGGGCGAAATGCTGCGCCTCCCTCCCAGGCGCGGCGGAAGGCGACCATTGCCTGGCCTAAATTGTGACCGGTGTTCGATTCGTCCAGATCGTCGACCCAATAATAGTCGCTGGGAATGGTGAGGGGTTCGAGCCCTTGGGGCTCCAGTTCGACGCCGTGGTAGCCGGATTCGGGACGACCTTCGCTAAATTTTCGGCCCCGAAGTGTCAGCGGGCTGTAATTGCTGTTGTAGGGACTGGTGAGGACTAGTTGCCCACCGGTCCCGAATACGATGAATTGAAAACCCATCTGGACACTGGCCAGGTGGGATACATGGAAGGTTCCGGTTGTACCGTTTTCCATTTCCGCCAAAAAGCTAACGGAATCTTCGGCAGTCCATTCGAAGGGTTCGCCGGTATCCTCATAGCGATCATGGGGTTTTAGGGTGTTCGCAAGACCGGCAACTCGGGTGATCTCCCCGAGCACCGTACGAAGCGTGTTGCTCAAGTGACCGGTTGCGACCCCAAGCGCACCGCTATGTTCTTCACCGACGCCCATGGCCGACCACCAGTGGTCGGAACGGATGGTGAAACGGGGCAAAAATTGACGAAGATGAAACGAAAGCGGTTGTCCGATATAGCCCTTTTCAATCAGATCGCGCATGTATAGGGTTCCGGGAGCGAAACGTCCTTGATTTCCAACCCCGGTGATGACGTTTTTTTCCCGTGCGAGTTTGACCAGCGTTTGGGCCTCCTGGGAGTTAAGGCCCAATGGCCACTCACAGTATACGTGTTTGCCTCGGCGTAAAATTTCCCAGACCACGGGATAGTGAGAGCGAACCCGAACCGCCACATTGATGAGGTCGATATCCGGATCGTCAAGCAAAGCATTCACGCCGGCGTAATAGCGGGGAATTTGGTAATATTCGGCGGCGGCCTTTGCGCTTTCCTCGCGGCGCGTGCAAACGGCAATCAATTCGACGCCGGGTGCGTGCTTGATGCCGGGAATGTGCGCCCGAGCGCCAAACCCCCGGCCCTCCCGGTCAATGCCGAGTAAGCCTACTTTGAGGGTGTTTTGGGTCCTCATCGTTTGCCTCCTTTTAAGGGGTGGGCGATGGTGCCCACCCCCCTTTGTCTTTTAGATCAATTTGTTCGCGGCGATGGCGCTGGATGCGTATTGCACGGCTGTTTCCAGACGTCGGTAAGCCGCGGCCGGGTTTTCGGCTTCGAATCCCGCCCGGATGCCTTCTAGTCGTTTGACGCCCGGCACTTGACTGGCCCGATCGGCCATGGATGTGTATTTGAACGTGATGGCGACGTTGACCGGGCTCTTGATTTTAAAAGGGGAGATATCGTCCCGGGCTTCGAGGGCCTCTTTTATCGTTTGACGGATCTGATCCCGTGCTTTTTGGGGATGAATGGACCGAGCGGCGTGGCGCCCGATTGATTCTTTGACGCATAAGACGTGAGTGTTGGGCAGTATTGCCTGGGCTTCCCGCACTGCGCTGTCATCCCCGGTCACGAGCACGACGGGGATGTCGAAATGCCCCGCTACCATAGCGGCTAGCCCAATGTGCCCCATTGATTGACCATTGACACGAATATCAAAAATAGCGTTCGGTTCCATGGTGGAATCGAGGACGCCTTCATTTCCATGTCGGGCATGGTATCCGATTAAGGCAAGGGCGTCGAACCCCTCATGAAGGCCCTCGATCGGCCCCATCGGGCGTTCATCACCGCTGATGAGCCATGCGTCTTCGGGAAGTTCTTCGATCAGAATGTTTCGGTAGCCATTAGATTCGTGCGCATCGGACACGACCACCTCTTGGGCGTTGGCCTCGAAAGCGCCCGTTGCCGCAGCGGCCGCTTCTTTGGTCATCAGTTGTCGGCCGATCGAGTAGTCGACCCCGGAAACCCAACCCTGTGACAAGTCGACGATGCCGGAGATTCCGGGCATGTCCACTGCAATATAGACTTTCATGTTATCGACCTCCTCCTATTATGCGGTGGTGATTCGGGGTTCGGCGGTGCCACCAAGACGGATCGCCATCCGCAGGGTTCGCAATAGATCGAGCACATCATCCGTGGTGTAGCTGATGGTGCAGCTGTCGATTCGTTCGATCCCGGCAGCATCTTCGGCCGCTTCGGCATGGGTGGTTAGTCGGAAACCCAAGGTTGCCCGCAGTGGCTTCTTAAGCACCAAGGGTTGCATTTTTTCGAGATTTCTTAAAGCAGTTTCGCTCTCGGCCTCAATGAGACGCTGTGCTCTTTTGGGATGAAGGCATTTGGCTGCGTAGCGGTTGATGGCATATTTGACGATGACGGTCTTGGCCCAGGGGAACCATTCACGTGTGTCTTGCGCCACCCATTGATCCCCAGATGCCAATATCATGGGGATGCCATGATATCCTGCCACCAGCCCGTTCAATCCGATTTCACCGATCGGACGTCCGTTTAGGTGAATCTCACGGACATGGCGAGATGTGATGGTGTGGTCTAAGATGCCTTGAAGTCCGTGACGAGCGTGAAAACCAATTTGAATGACCGCATCATAGGATGAATCGAGGCTTTGTAGGCGAAATTTACGGGTGTGCCCGCTAATCAGGATGGCTTCCGGGTGCAGCGCTTCCGGCAGCACATTTCGCGCACCGTTGGCCCCGTGACCTCCGGAAACGATGACTTCGGTGGCCCCGGCATTGAAAGCGCCGCGGATGGCGGCATTGATGTCCTCAGTCATGAATCGGCGTCCGCGCTCGTAATCAACGCCCTCCGGCGTCAGCAAGTTGCGATCGACGATGCCCGATATGCCTTCCATATCGGTGCAAATGGAAACTTTCAAGATCTTGTCACCTCCAAGTTGGTGTTACCGCGTTGTCGTCGTTTACTCGGCATTGTCAGGTGGAGAAAACGGCGGTGAATTCGCTGTTTCCGTTGACATTTGGGTTGATGGGAGCAGGATGGCCCGAACCGGCGCCGCTTCTGCGCCAACCGTGTTAAGGGGTAGTGCGTACAATTGATAGCGTCCCGGCGAGCAGTTGGAAAGGTCGAGGTTTTCCAAAATGATGATGCCGTGGTGTTGAAGGCGTCGATGGGCGGGGAGTGTTTTGCTTAGATAGGTGTCGACCGATGGTGCATCCGTTCCCCAGAGTTGAATGTCGTGTGCGGCCGCCCAATCGATGGCTTCGGGGGTAGGATGACGAAAACCACGTTGGAACGGTTCATCATGGCGGTAACCGGTTTGGGTGAGCAAACGAGGCGGAAGGGGCCGCCTAACATTCTTTAGGGCCTTTTTCAACTCGTCGGCCGTGATCGCTCGCTGCTCAGCCGAAAGCCCAAGGGTTACGACCTGGCAGTGGCCGATAAGCGGTTCCCAAGAAAGCTGCTCGATGGTCAGACCCGCTGAGTCATAGTGATAAGGGGCATCAACGTGAGTCCCCACGTGAGGACTTAAGCATATCTGGGATAGGTTGACCGTCGATCCTGTTTGAATGCGTTGGGTCCACGATTGACAAAAGGCCTTATCGCCGGGCCAGGTGGTTGTCGTTTCCCTCAGCGGCAATGTGATATCGATGGGCTGAAAAGTCACCTTTGAACCTCCCTACGCGACGCTGGGCTACCCGATAAGTTTCCAGATTCCACGGTCCAATCCTGCCCAATTTTCCGATATGTTCGTTGGTAACCCGTTCCACTTTAGTTTTAGCGCCAAAACGCTCAAAACGTGACGCTCGCCATTTGACTCCGTGGCAGGTTCCGAAGGGAGACGGCAACGCCCTGACTGCTTTTTATTTATTCGCCCTCTATACAAAGACTGTATAGAAAGGGGTCAGTTTGATACACTCGAACCAAGAAGTGGCCCTATTGGAAAATATCAAAGGTGATCCCGGTAACGTGATCGGATAAGCATACGTTTAAGTTTGATCGATGCGAAAGGACGTGAGCGGATGAGCAAGGTGAGGGTGGTTTTGTGGGGTTTAGGTGCCATGGGTGGCGGTATCGGACGCGTATTAATGAAAAAGCGGGGCGTCGAAGTTGTCGGTGCCATTGACGCCAATCCCCGATATGAAGGCAGTGATTTGGGGGCTGTTTTGGAACTCGGTTCCGATCTCGGCATTAACGTGCAGGCGGAGGGTGAGGCTGCCTTGAAAGCGGCCGAAGCCGATGTTTGTATCATTGCCACCTCCTCTTTTGTGGACGAAGTCAAACCAGATATCTTGACGGCAGTTTCTGCCGGATACGATGTCATCACGATTGCGGAGGAAATGGCCTATCCCAAAGCGCGCTCCCCCGAAATGGCGAAAGCGATCAATGATTGGGCGAAGGCGAATGGCCAAACGGTTTTGGGGACGGGCATCAACCCCGGCTTTATCCTGGATACGCTCATCATTGCGCTCACGGGTGCCTGCGTCGAAGTTGAAGAAATTGTGGCCCGGCGCGTCAACGACTTGTCGCCGTTTGGCCCCACCGTGATGACAACCCAGGGGGTGGGAACGTCACCGGAGGAGTTTGAAGCGGGGCTCGAGGCGGGCACCATTGTGGGGCATGTCGGATTCCCGGAGTCGATGGGCTTGATTGCGGATGCCTTGGGTTGGTCCCTCGATCGTATCGAAGAAACGCGCGCCCCGATCCTTTCAAAGGAAACGCGCACCGGGGAACACGTCACGGTATCGCCTGGTTTCGTGGCCGGTTGTCATCATACGGCCATCGGGTACATGAATGAAAAGCCCGTGATCCAACTGGAACATCCTCAGCAAATCGAGCCTCAGGCGGCGGGCATTGAAACCGGTGATTTTATTGAGATCAAAGGCACGCCCGATATCTCGATGGCGATCCAGCCGGAGATTCCCGGGGGATTGGGGACCATCGCGCTAACGTGCAACATGCTGCCGGCGGTGATGGCAGCTGCCTCTGGGCTGGTGACCATGGCCGATTTGCCCATTCCGCGCTTTTCCGTTGCTGATGTACGTGACATCGTTAAGACGCTACGAGAACCGGATACCCAATGGGGGGATTCATCATGAGCAAACGAGCACAGATTGGTGACTGGGTGCAAATTGAAGCGGAGGTCTTGCCCAGCGCTCAGCGATCGGCGGCCGTTCCCGACGATACTCGGGCCCTCCCCTTATTGATGCGGGTGAAGGGTTTTGCTCAGAAGGAGGCGACGATCGGACAGGAGATGGCGATTACGACGGTCATTGGACGGGAAATCACAGGACGGCTCGTCGCGATTGATCCGCCGGACGTCCACGGTTTTGGCCGGCCGATTCCGGAATTGATTCGCGCTGGGCTGAATGCGCGAGAATGGCTTGAGGGGGTGTCGGCGGATGTATGATTCCTATGATGAAGTCATGGGTCGCCGTCAGGAAATTATAACAAAAGCCCTAGGGATCGATTATTCGCAATTTGAACAGGGGCCGATGGTTTTTGACTATGAGGGCATGATGGACCGGGTGGGGTATTCTTTAAGTGACGTCCGCGCCATTCAACAGTCGGTTGCGGTGGGGAGCACCCCGCTCATTGAATTGAACAATATCACGCGATTGGCGCGGTCCTTGGCTCCGGCCGGAAAAGGCGCTCGGATCTTTCTCAAGGACGAAGCGTGTAATCCATCCGGAAGTTTCAAAGCGCGCCGTGCCGCGCTCAGTGTTTATGAAGCCGAAAGAAAAGGATATCCTGGGGTCATCGCCGCCACCAGTGGCAATTATGGAGCAGCATTGGCCTCCCAGGCGGCCATGCGGGGTCTCAAGTGCCTCATCGTTCAGGAAGTTTTTGACAGTCACTGGGTCGGCCAACCCGAAATCCTGGAAAAAGGGCGAAAGTGCGAGGCGTATGGTGCCGAAGTTTTGCAGTTGACCGTGGGACCCGAACTTTTTTATCTAATGCTTTGCTTGTTGGAGGAGACTGGGTTTTTCAACGCGTCCCTTTACACACCGTTTGGAATCGCGGGCATCGAGACCATTGGGTTCGAATTGGCCGAGCAAGTGCGGTCGGTAACCGGGCGTGATCCGGATATGGTGGTGGTGACCCACGCCGGAGGCGGGAATGTGACCGGAACGGCTCGAGGGCTATTAAAAGCCGAGAGCGAAAACACCCAGGTGGTCGGAGCCAGCGTCGATCTCAGCGGACTTCACATGGCCAGCGATCGCGACTTTAACCGCAAGTCCTTCACCACCGGCCATACCGGCTTTGGGGTTCCGTTTGCGACCTGGCCGGACCGTGCTGATGTTCCGCGAAATGCCGCACGTTCCTTGCGTTATCTGGACCGGTATGTCCTGACCCATCAAGGGGAAGTCTTTTACATCACCGAACTCTTGGCGGTGCTCGAAGGGCTCGAACGAGGTCCGGCGGGTAACACCGCCCTGGCTGCGGCCTTGTCACTCGCACAAGAGATGGATCAAGACCAGGTGTTGGTGGTACAAGAAAGCGAGTATACCGGGGCAGGCAAACACCCCTCGGCCCAGTTGAGTTTTGCCCGCGAGCGCGGCATTGACGTTCGACGCGGCGACCCAGAGGCAAGCGTGCCCGGTGAATCAATCATTATTCCCCAAAAACCGGATCAAGTGCGTGCTCGCGAGTTTTCGCTCGACAAAATGCGGCGCTCGTTGGTACGAAATGCGGTTCGGGAAAGTGGAATCAAAATCGCGGGTGAACGAGAGGTCCGGTATCTCGCCGATGAGACCAAACGAGATGTCAATTGGATCCGTGAGCAGTTACTGGAACTCGGGGTCCAGCTGGAGGAGGTATGATGTTCATGCATTCCGACAAGAAGAAAATGATTGAAAGCCGTCCGGATGACTTCGAAACTCGGCGGGAGCATTTGAATGACTTGAGCGAGGCCGAGTTAAAGGAACGGTTTTGGGAATTGACCGAGGAAATCGTACGCCCGCTGGTTGATCTAGCCCACGAGCATACCTCACCGTCGATTGAGCGTTCGGTGCTATTGCGCATGGGATTTTCCAGTGAAGAAGCACGCGTTATCGTGGAAGGTGTGTTGGATCGGGGTTTATTAGGTAAAGGAGCCGGCCACGTGGTTTATCGTTTGGCCGGAGCCCGGGATCTCGATGTCCGGGAAGCGGGCTTAGCGCTCATGGAGGGAAAGTATTGGGAGGATATCATGGCGTTCTTTTCGCCCGGGGGTGATAGAGCATGAGTTTGTGTCCTGACGAGAAATTGAATCTTGAAGAGATCTTACGCGATCTCGATCAATATCGCCCCCGCAGTCGCGGTTGGAATTGGCGGCCTCCCGCGGATGCGGAGGATAAACAAGTCGGTGAACTCGAATATCGAGAAATCTCCAAGCCGCAAAAACGGGGCGTTCCGCTTCCGGCCGCCACGCGGAGTTTTGCCGGGATCGATCCCCAGCCGGATTGTGTCATCACGGCGGAAATTGCCTCTGGACGATTTGAAGATGACCTTCGGCGAATGCGGATGGCCGCCTGGCATGGAGCGGATCACATTATGGTGATTCGGACGGCGGGACAAAGTCATTACGATGGATTGATCGAGGGTACGCCCGAGGGCATCGGCGGTATCCCCATCACCCGAAAACAAATTCGGGCGACCCGAAAAGCGCTTGACATGATCGAAGACGAGGTCGGTCGGCCGCTCAATTTTCATTCGTATGTCAGCGGCGTGGCCGGACCCGAAATTGCGGTCTTGTTCGCGGAAGAAGCCATGCAAGGGGCGCATCAGGATCCGCAATACAACGTACTTTATCGTAACGTGAATATGATCCGATCCTTCGTGGATGCGGCCGTGGCCAAGACGATCATGAATTGGGCCGAGATGCTCCAAATTGATGGGGCTCATAACGCCAATGCGACGGCTCGGGAAGCGTGGAAAGTGATGCCGGAGTTATTGGTACAGCACGCCATCAATACCGGTTATTCCGAGGCCATCGGCATGCCTCGTGAGCGGATTGCGCTATCCACCGTTCCCCCCACCGCCCCACCGGCACCGGCGGTCTTTATGGATTTGCCGTATGCCGTGGCACTTCGCGACTTGTTCGAGGACTGCATTATGCGGGCTCAGATGAATACCAAATATATTGAATCCGATACCCGAGAAGCCACCGTCACCCATGTTCTTAACATGTTAATTTCGCGGTTGACGTCGGCCGATATCCAAAGCACCATTACGCCTGACGAAGGTCGCAATGTGCCGTGGCATCAAAACACGGTCGCCGCCCTTGATACTGCGAAACAGGCGCTACTCGGGATGGACGGGCTTCGGGATATGGTGAGCCTGAAGATGGACGGACCTCTGGGTGAGAAGAAGCGAGAGATTATTGAGCGAGCCGTCTTGTTCCTAGAAGAGATCTGCGATGTGGGCGGTTACTTCGAGGCCGTTGCGCGCGGCTATTTTGTCGATTCCGGTTATTATCCCGAGCGAAATGGCGATGGCATTGCGCGGGATCCAGAAGGTGGCGTGGCCCCGGACTCCGTGGTGCCCCGAGATGAAGATTATTGGGCACCCGTGTGCGAACACTTCGGGCGCAACCAGGCACCAGCGGATACCGATTGGTGTTGTGAGGACTATGGCGGCTGTACCCTGTGTAACCCAGACCGAATCATCTATATTGATGAGTTGGATCCGGAGGACAACGTGCATCAGCGCCTCGAAAACCAAGCCCAACGCCCGGATGCGGATAAACTCAAGCCGGAAGTGGAATGGGCATCGGATGGTGTGGTGACGCTAAACTTGATGCTTCCCACCTCATCGGATGTGGCCCATTACGCGGCGCTTGAAATGGCAGAAAAACTGGGCTTGGAAGAAGTGGAAGTGATCCATCAGCAGGCCATGCAGCCGGTAGAGGGGACCTACCTCGAACTGAAGGGGAAGGTGCCTTTTGGTGTGGACGTTG
>SLMV01000108.1 GCA_007133365.1 Clostridia bacterium | reverse complement strand
GTGATGTCAGCCGTCGGAGACGAAAGCAAAGGATCGACAAGATGGCCGCCGCCTTGATACTCGATACCTATCTTCGCCGGACCCAGCAGTGTTAGGGCAAGGAAGGGAGACGAAACAAATGGTCGATGAACCACTCTCGGAGCCCCAAGAATTGATCGGGGAAACCATCGAACTCATTGGCCCGGATGATGAGCGCTTGCACTACGAGGTGGTGGACTTTCTGTCGATTGAGGATGCGGATTATGCGATCTGTGCCCCAGCGGAGGAGGAGGGTGCGGATCTTTATCCTTTTCGAATCGTCGTCGAGGATGCGTCTGTTTATCTTAAGGAAATCGAAGACGAGGCGGAGTGGGAGCGGGTCGCCCAGGCTTGGGAGCAAGAACGCGCCTTTTAAGTCCGCCCGCTTAACGGGAGGCCGACATGCGGTGTTTAATCACGATTGCCATTTTCCTCGTTGCCGGGGTCTTGGGAACAACATATCTTGGCTTTACCATGCTTCAAAGTGGATTAGAGCCAGTCGATGCCGGACAGGGGCAAACGGTGTTCTTCGAGGTAGTGCCCGGGAGCACGACGTGGGACGTCGCGCATCAGTTAGACGCACAAGATCTCATCAAAAACCCGACGCTTTTTATCGTGCTAGGCCGACTTCTCGACCTCGAAGGTGATCTTCAGGCCGGTTGGTATCAGATTTCCTCATCGGCAAGTCCGCTCGAGATCATGAGGCAGCTGGCCCGGGGAGAGATGGCCCATCGCACGTTTACCATCCCGGAGGGACTGACGGCGGTGCAAACAAAGGAACGTCTGGTGGCGGCTGGGCTGGGAGATCCAACGACCTTCTCCGAACTGTTCGAAGATCCTGCCCGAGTTTCCGACTGGCTGCCCGCTGATTTTGAATCGGAAAAGTCGCCTTTGGAGGGGTATTTGCATCCGGATACCTATCAGGTGCCAATGGATGCGGACGAAGCGACGATTCTTGATCTCATGATCGCAAACTTTGCTGATTTTTGGGACCCCGCCCGGCTCGATCGTGCAAGAAAGAGAGGATTAACAGTTCATCAGGCCGTGACCTTAGCCTCCATCGTCGAACGCGAGACAGTGCGGCCGAATGAGCGCCCAATGGTGGCAGGTGTCTTTTTCAATCGGCTAAAAGCCGAGATGAAACTCGAAGCCTGCGCCACGGTGCGTTTCGCATTGGCAAAACCCGAGGGCGCACTAACGGAGGTCGATTTGCTGGTTGACGATTTGTACAATACCTATCGCCATCCGGGCCTTCCTCCGGGTCCCATCGCCTCTCCGGGTTCGGCCAGCCTCGAAGCGGTCTTACACCCTGCATCGGTTCCCTATTATTATTTCGTGGCTCGGGGAGACGGCAGCCACGCGTTTGCGGTGACTTATCAGGAACATTTGGCCAACATCGCCAAATACCTCGAATGAGGATTCGGTTACCGGTGAAAATCCAGGTGTTTTTGGGTGAGGAGCAGGATTAGCTCCTTGGTTCAAGAATTAGTGATCTAACTCAGGACTCGTTCTTTGAAAGGAGCTGGATTTATGAAAATACGACATATCGAGGCGAAACCCGGCGAGCGCGCTTTTGGTTACTTGGAGGCCAGTCGGACCAAATCGGAGGTCCCGATTCACATCCCGGTCAACATATTAAACGGTGCCAAGGAGGGGCCGACCCTTCTGGTCAGTGGAGCCGTTCATGGGGCCGAGATCATTGGTTCGATCGGATTACACCAGGTGATGAAAGATCTCGATTTGGCCGAACTGAGGGGAACCCTCATTGCAGTCCCGATCATTAACACCTCGGCGTTTGAAGCAGGCACGCGCATCACTGGGTTTGATGGGGAGAATATGGACCGCACCATGGAGACAGCGGATCCCGAAGGGTCTCCCAGTGCGCAGCTTGCGTATTTGTATCTGACGGAACTATTGCCCAAAGCGGATGCCTTGATCAATATGCATGCCGGTGGCACGGATTCTTTCGTATGGTACACGATTTATCCGGGCGAATACGGTGATCCCGACGTGATCCAAAAATCGCGTGACATGGCAATTGCCTTCGGATTGCCCCAGGTCTTTCGCAGCACACCCGCGAGTTGGGCCGGTTTCCATACCGTGGCGAAGGATCAGGGTAAGCCGGCCATCATGCCGGAAATCGGCGGCGGTACCGACTTTAAGCAAAACGGAATGTACCAGATTGAACGGGCCGCTCAAGGGATCAAGAACGTCATGATTCTAATGGATATGATCGATGGTGAAATCGAGACCGAATCGGATAAGGTCGAGATTTGCGACGGAAAACACGAAATCTTCGCGGGAACTGATGCGGGCATCATGTTGTGGGAGTGCACCCACGGAGATTATTTGGAGAAGGATCAGCCGTTTGCCAGTGTTTATCACCCTTACACCGGTGAACTCAAGAGTCAAATCCTGGCACCGGATGCCGGCACGGTTCTCAATACCGGTAAATTGTGGCCGACGGTGGACCAGGGCATGTGGCTTGCGTTATTGGGCGATATTGCTGAAGTCGTGGATGTCGATTTCTCCTAATATCGTGTCGGTCGATGGATGACACCATGGAGGTCGGTGCCCGAAGATCCGGCATCGGCCTCTTTTATTGAACGACCGAAGAAGCGATGGATCGGATGACTAAAGGAGGG
>SLMV01000201.1 GCA_007133365.1 Clostridia bacterium | reverse complement strand
GCCCGGCCGACCGACTCAACGCGGCAGCCTCTCGTAAACCATAGCCGACTTCGCCCTGGTGATGACCGTCGCTTCCTAGAGTGATCGTCGTACCGCCCTGCCGGACATATTCCCGAAGGAGCTCTTGGGTTGGATAGGGGGAAGCAGGCGATTGGCGAAGGCCAGACCCATTAACCTCGGGCAGCACATTGCGATCCAGCATGGTGCTGAAAACGGCCTGGATCTGAGGCCAAAGCGGAGAATGGGGCGTCATTGCCGTCTCGCATTGACCATATCGTTTCGGAAGGTCGAAGTGCCCGACGGCATCGAGTTCAATTTTGTCGAGCATCTCCTGCATTTGAGCGAAGTACGTGGTGTAATATTTTAGCGGATCTTGCCCCATCGAATCATTCGGCATGGAATAATAGCGGTCCTCGACCACATGGATGGATCCTAGGACAAAATCAAAGGGATATCGCGAAATAAAGGCCTGGATGCTATCGGCAAAACCGGTGTAATAACCGATTTCAATTCCCCATCGGATTTCGAGCATCCCCTGATACTTGGCTTGTAGGTTGGCGATTTCATTTTGAAAGCCCCTCATCGCCGCCGCATCCGGCACATAATCGCCGGGAGCAAACTCGGCATGATCGGTAAAACAAATACCGGCCAGTCCATCTGCAACCGCTTGGCGGCAAACTGCCCCGGGACTACGGTCGCTATCCGGAGAATAGTGACTATGGACGTGACTATCGAACCATTTTTCAAAACCCGTCAACGCTGCACCCTTTCTAGGTATTCACCCGAACGGGTATCAACCCGAATAACATCCCCTTCATTAATGAAGAGCGGCACCTGAATCTCGGCACCGGTTTCAACCGTCGCCGGTTTGGTTCCACCGCCGCTCACCGTATCACCTTTAAGGCCGGGCACCGTATGCGTCACTTCGAGTTCAACCGTCACCGGAAGCGAAGCCCCCACCATTTTATCCTGGTAGGTGAGAACTTCCACCATCTCGTTTTCCTTTAGAAATTTGACGGCATCCCCAATATCCTCAGCGTTGAGCGGGCGCTGCTCAAACGTGTTGACGTCCATAAAGTAGTAGAGGTCACCGTCACGGTATAGATATTGCATCTTTTGCTTTTCCAAGTGAGCAGATGTCATTTTTTCGCCGGCGCGAAGGGTATCTTGCGTAATGCTTCCGGTCATCAAATTGCGAAACTTAACGCGTACAAAGGCCGGACCCTTTCCCGGTTTGACGTGCTGTGCCTCAATGACTTGATACAAATTCCCATCCCGCTCAATGGTCATACCCGATCTTAAGTCGTTACTCGAAATCATCGTGATTCACCACCAATTCTTTATTTAGGCCAGTCAAACAGTCATAGCCCGTTTCCGTAATGACAATTACATCTTCAATGCGAACGCCACCCCACCCCGGAATGTAGATGCCGGGCTCAACACTGACGACCATTCCGGGTTGAAGGACCGTCTCGCCGTGAGTGGGACTTAACCGCGGTGCCTCATGCACCGCAAGTCCGAGTCCATGTCCCAGGCCATGTCCAAAGTAACGGCCAAAGCCAGCGTCGTCAATCACCGTCCGGGCGGCTTGGTCTGCTTCACGGCCGGTTATCCCCGGACCCAGCACCTTTAGTGCCGCTTCTTGCGCCCGAAGCACCGTGTCGTATACGTCCTGCTGCCGGCGGTCGGGGGTACCCAGGATCAGGGTTCGGGTCGCATCCGAACAATAATGTTGATAACGGACACCGAAGTCGACGGTCACAAACTCCCCCGCCTTCAAGCGCTTGTCCGAGGCGCGACCATGGGGTAAGGCCGATCGAAGCCCGGACGCAATGATTAAGGGAAACGACACCCCGTCTGCTTGGCGACGCCGCATACAAAACTCGAGATCAAGCGCAATATCCGCCTCAGTTCGACCACTGCGGATCGTAGGAAGCACTTCCCTAAACGCGGCATCGGCCAATTGTGCCGCCCGATGCATCACCGCCAACTCGTCCGGGTCCTTAATCATCCGCAAATTTTCAACCACATTCTCAACGGGCACCCAGTCGAGTTGACCCACCGTTTTTTGCCATCGGGCGTGCTCTGCGACCGTCATATGCTGGGATTCAAACCCCAAGCGCTTTACGTCAAGTTGGTCGATAACCTCGGGAAGGGCTGTCTTTAAGTCTTGACCGGCAGCGATGATCTCGCAATCGACCGCCTGTTGCTTCGCTTGCTCGACATAACGTGAATCGACGATCAGGTGCGCCGAAGCCTTTGTCATAACGGCAACCCCCGCTGATCCATCGAATCCGGTAAGGTAATAACGATTTTCACCCCCGGTGACGAGAAGCGCCTCCAGGGCGTGACTCTCAAGTTCTTGGGCCAATCCCAGCCATCGTCGATGCATTGCCCACCTCTTTCGCTTCTGAGCACCCATATTACGGGCGGTCTGGATACAAGGGAAAAGCCGCGCAAAGTTCCGACACTTCGTCGCGCACCTTCGCAAACGTTTTCTCGTCCGTTTCCGACGCCGTAAGCGTCCGATGGATGAGATCCGCAACCCGATCCATTTCGTCGGTTCCCATGCCCCGACTGGTTAAGGCCGGCGTTCCAATCCGAATTCCACTGGTGACAAAAGGACTCCGCGTTTCAAAAGGAATCGTGTTTTTATTCACGGTAATCTTGACCTG
>SLMV01000140.1 GCA_007133365.1 Clostridia bacterium | reverse complement strand
TCATTGAACGTTGGGACAAACCCTTCCCACCCATCAAGATCCGGAATATAGAGCAGGCCTTTGCGGGGTCCAGAAATCAAATATCCCACCGTATCCGTGTATTCACCACGATGAGGCACCACAAACGCACGCCCGGTAAGATTCGGGCTCAGTGCAAAATCCTTGCCCGGTGTCAAAGTTTCAAGGACGATATGGTTCCAATCGATCAGTCCCTGCCAAGGCGAATTCGTCCTCAAAAATTCCGCCATCGCCGGGGTGCACATCACCGGTACCCGAGTAGCACCCATGATCTCTCTGCCCAGATAAAAAAGGCCTGCATAATGCCCGATATGGGCGTGAGTGAGCAACACACAGTGGGGCAATTGATCCCGTAAGCGGTCATTTGCCAAAGATAATTGCTCGGGAAGCCGCCACGTGCAATCCAAAAGTACATGAGTGGGTCCGGACGGGTCCGTCACCAAGAGCGAGCTGGGATGACGCTGCCGTTTGGGATCTTGTCGGGCCGATCGGCAATTTAAGCACGAACACCCGATCTGAGGAATGCCCCCATCTTGTGCGGTCCCCAATACTCGAACGCTAATATTCACCAGCGGCGCCCCCTTCTTCCATGACTCACCAACCGCCTCACGCTACCATGATGACCCCATCTGCTTACCTTTCGTTAAGGTCTTTCGGGCCAGACTCGGTTTCCCAACTAGTTTTCAAAAACTGAAATCGCTTTTCTTGATGATCGTTCGCATTATCGTTCGCAATGCTTTTTCATCTTGTGGATCAAACCGGGCTAATACGGGACTGTCAATATCGAGCACACCGAGCACCTGACCGTCTCGTTCCATCGGAATTACCAGCTCCGAACGGGAGGCCTCATCGCAGGCAATATGACCGGGAAACGCATGCACATCATCCACGATCTGACTCTCACGCCGTTCGGCCGCCGTCCCACATACGCCGGTGCCAAAGGGAATTCGGGTGCACGCCGGCTTGCCCTGATACGGACCCAATACTAATTCTTGATTCCGATTGAGGTAAAAACCCACCCAGTTGACATCCTCCAACTGATAGAACAATAATCCGGCTGCGTTGGCAAGATTGGCGATCCAATCCGTTTCATCCGCGAGCAGCGCCTCCATTTGTTCAGTCAAGGCGGCGTAAAAAGCATTTCGACCTTCCGCTTGGATTCTCGTCTCACGGTACATTCCAGATCCCTCCCTCTCCACGTTTCATTCGTCTTTTCATCCTTTAATAATATCTTACCGCTTCGAAGGAGAAGATCAATCTCACACCCCAAACGATAATCTCGATACGACCATTGTGACTCAACATAAATCCCATCGAGCTGGTAGTCTTACGGTGTACGTCGGGATATAGTAAATTTGGAGGTGTACGATGACGGATCGTATTCTAGTATGGGTGCTCATTGCCCTGGCCGCCCTCAATATTTTTGATTATTTGTGCACTATTCAAGCCGTATATCTTCTCGGCGTACCGGAAGGAAATCCTCTTATGGACGCACTTCTTGGCACGGCTTGGTTCGGTATCGTCAAACTATTTTTTATCCCGATAGGACTTTACTTCGTTTGGAGCAAACGCCGTGGCCTAGGCTGGGTGTCGGTTAGCCTGCTCGTTTTAGCCTTAGCGGCTTACACAGCCGTAGCCGCTTATCATTCAATCGGGACCCTAGTCCATCTCAACCTCCGAGGCTAATTCCGACTCTGCTTCTTTCACAGTATCATTTTTCCGCCTTTTCGACTTTATGCCTCTACTCGCTTCTCTGGGCAATAAATCCGCTCCCGTGATAAACTCATGTTGTTCTTTATTGAGTTCATACCCCATGCGCTCGAACATTAAGACAAATTATCAAAAAGGCGCTTGGGTCAATCGATCCGTATTGACCAAAGAAATCGACCTCGACATCCTCTTTCCTATTAACCGGTCTTTGTTTCATGGACAGCCGGTTAAACGAAGGGGTTTCGAGGGTCGTGAGGTCGGGGAAAAGACAAGTGCCGTTGAGCATTTTCGGATAGGAATATCCTCATAATATTGGCGATCGGAAAGGGCCCCAAATGGACGATCGACTGAATTTTGCGGTCTTAGCGACTATCACCATGACCTTCGCTCTCACTATGATTTTAGTCTTACCCATGGTCCCAGTTTACGCCAGCGCTCTGGGAGCCACCCCCTTTGGCGTCGGGCTCATTGTTGCGGTTGCCCCCCTCACATCGTTGTTCTTCGGCATTCCCATCGCTTCCCTCGGCTCTCATCTCGGACTGGCGCGTCTGATGGGGCTCGGTTTCCTCCTTGGGATCTTATCGGGCATCACGTATGCCCTGGCGGTTACACCGATGTTGCTCATCATCCCCCAAGTCGCTTTCGGGCTCACCTTATGCTTCTACTTGCCCCAAATGATCAACTACTATTATCGGATTTCAACAAACGCCACCCGGCAGGCCATGCAAGGCTATAATACCGCCTTTCAGGGGGCCGGTGCCCTGGCCGGTCCTATCATTGCCGGCGTGGTTCGTCAGTATCTTGGATTAGAATGGGTCTTTCTCACCTATGCCATCTTGTCCCTACTGGGCTTTCTATTATTTCACCAACTAAAAGAGATCCCGCCAATCACGGCCGATCAGCCCTTAAGGAGGATTGTGCAAACTTCTTATCGGCAGGCCTTCACCC
>SLMV01000203.1 GCA_007133365.1 Clostridia bacterium | reverse complement strand
GTCTCTTCCTCGTCTTCGATCAAGAGCGCTTGATAGTCGACGTCAACATCGTCTTCTTCGGGGATCGAAAGGAAGATCGGCCCTTCGATACGCATCGTTTGATCGGGTTCATCGGTGCGATCGCGGAGTGCTTCCGAAAAACGCATGCGAATGCCGGGAGGCAGGATCTCACGATCCTGAAGGCCCGGTGGCAGACCGCCTTTATCCTCGAGTCCGGGAGGGGTCCCTTTGTCTCGAAGTCCAGGGGGTTGCCATTCGTTGTCTTGATTATGTTCATCTTCTTGTTGGGCGGATTCGCTAGGAGTCGGTAAACGCCGGTCTTGTTGCATTTGAAGTCCGGGTGGCATTGCCATGGCCGTGCTTGCGAAGAAAAGGAACAGCAGGATGGTCAAACCGGCGATTACGAGTTTCCGTGATGTGCTCATGATTTCCCTCCTCAAGGTAACATGCTTCCGTTTCGGTGTTCGGTGTCAAGATCTTTGGCTTCGGTCAACAAAAAGAAAAATGCATCACTTCGGTAGTCTGGCGATCCGACGCCTGTGGACCCATGACTTTGCGTCCTCGCCTTGCGACGAGTTTGCCGTTTTCGGTAAGCATCCATTTGCTCACACGATATCCTTTTTCTCTCTATTACTTTATAGGGAATCAGCGGTTAACGCAAGACAATCGCATCCCCGCGCCGGGATCGAGGGAATTGGCCCAATATCACGGTGGTTCTTTCCGGTTCGGTGCCGTTGGTTTTCGTCATTTTCATGGCAGTCGGGGGGTGGATTGAAAGGTGAAAATCGGGTTAACTGAGACCATTGGATAGGGACATCGAGGGTCCGGGGTTAAGGATGGTTTAAAAGCGCATGCAATGCTTTGCGAATTAAGCGAACGTCCCTGGGTCTTATGTGATCGAAACCCTCTAACGAAAAGGGAACCCTTTTCGGGATCGGCCGTCAATAATCGAGCCGGTCCAAATGAGTAATCTCGTGCGGCCGCTGAGAATATCCGCAAGATCGATAGACGCTTCACCCGATCAATTGAAAGCAGGTGATGGCAATGGAGCAACAAGACCGGACGTCAAAATCCCGGAATTATTTAGTTGTCCTAATTGTGATCAGCATTGTCCTCAATCTTTTCGTGCTTCGTCAGATTTCACGCATGGGGGATCAAATCGATCAAGTTCGTAACCAAATGTATTCGAGACAGATCGACCTCACGTCCAGTATCTATCAACTCCAACGGCAGGTCGATGCGGTTTTGGCATCAAAGGCCTGGTACACGCAGCCGACGGTGGATGTGGTGGGGGTGGCCGACGAGACCTCCGATCTTACGGTTCGGCTCACCTGGACGTTTCATGAACTCGCCAAGGATTCCGACGTGGGCTTTCAGTATCGGCTTCGAGACGGCAACTGGGAGGAAGCGCCGGTCCAATTTGCCGGTGATCTCGATTATCAGGCCACGGTTGAGGTTCCGATGACCCAGGCGATCGCATTTCATTTTAGTTATGTCCCCAGCCGACCGGGGTCGGTAGGCGAAGCATGGAGCATGCATGAGGGCGGTGCCTCGTTGGAATATCGAATTTATGCTGAGGATGCCCAATCGTATCGTGCCGGAGAAATTCGAACCTTGAACCTGGAGAAAATGGGCGGCACCTGGGCTGGAAACATCCGAGAAACCGAAGCCGGAGTGGAGTATGAGGGTGAGATGATTGTTCGGGAAATGCCGTGGGACATGCCGGGTATTTCGGCGGTTGACCTTTTGGCTTACAGACACGGGCGAATTATTCAAGAGGCCCCGCTTGCTGAAAATGATGCCTGGCGCGGCACGCTCATCTTGGGCGAGGCCGTTTCCATCGACCAGGTGGGATTTCGCGTAACGTTAGCCGATGGTACCGAGTTCGAACGGAACATCTCCGTTTCAGTCCGCTAGCGAAGCCCTTAATTTTGGCTTTTTCGCCCCATCGAGAACCATCAGTTGCTGCTTTTCAGAAAGCGACGTTCGGTGGTCTTGCTCAAAGAGAATGTCTGCAAAATGCTAAATCGCTATATGAGGATATAGGATTGCAAAGGGCCCGCCGTTTTCGCTAAAATCAACATGGTGTGTGGTAGGAACTGCCTCAGATGGAGTCCCTACTAAAAAGAAATGTTGAGATCCATGTATTGGCATGATGGCGGGACGAAGCCGATCATTCGCCTATTTTGATGAGGAGGATTCCCGATGTCGGACGAACACCAACTTGGCTTTTTTGAACGCTATCTCACCTTGTGGGTGGGGCTTTGCATTGTGCTAGGCCTCGTCTTGGGAGAGATGTTTCCCCAGTTGGCCGATACCTTTCAGGCTTTTGAAATTGCCGGCTATCCCGTCGTGGTGGCCGTTGTTTTATTTCTCATGATCTATCCCATCATGGTTCAGACCGATTTTCAAAAGATCATTCAGGCGGGTAAATCGGTCAAGCCCATCACCATTACCTTGATCCTCAATTGGCTCATCAAACCCTTTACCATGGCCTTTATCGCCTGGCTCTTTTTCCGCGTGCTCTTCGCTCCCTTCGTCGGCTATGATCTCGGGAGTGAATTGATGGCCGGCATGATCTTGCTGGGGATTGCGCCGTGCACGGCGATGGTGTTGGTGTGGGGATACCTCTCGCGCGGCAATATGGGACATGTCGTCGTCATGGTTGCCTTTAACTCTTTATC
>SLMV01000176.1 GCA_007133365.1 Clostridia bacterium | reverse complement strand
TGCACACACTGCGACAAGCCACATCGGCAGCCAAATGGCCAATGGTGGAGTGTAGTCCTACCGGACATCCTGACTGCGCCGCAATTGTTCTTCGTACCAAGCCATCTGTTCTCCAAATCTCAACCCTTCGAGTGGTGTATGAAACGTGATATTGAACTCACGCAAGATAGGAACAATAGTCTCGCGGTACCGGATTCCCGCATGGAAGAAGATGACACATGGCAACAGTGTCCGTAGGTCTTTCCAGACTCGACGGCCCCATTCTCGCCTGGCAGCTATACCCATGTTATTCAGCGTCACATCGTAAGGTTCAACTATCGTCTCTGGATGCAGCAATCCATGTTCTGCGCTCAGAACATACCATTCATCATAGGCACTCTCAGAATACGCTCGGGCTTTGCTGAACAGAGCCGAAGGCATGTAGAGGTCTTTCGCAGGAGAAGGGTTCAATCGCTTGGTTTTTGTACACGATACGAGCCCAATCGTCTTCATGGTTCAACTCCCTTACATGTGTTGAACGTACTTCTCCAAAAGATCCAACGTTCTTGGATCATATGGATCTCCAACGTGGTTGACGTTCCACATTCCGGCGCGGGGGATGATCTCGTTGGGTGAATGACTCCCCAGCCAACTCGAAGAAGGTAGGTCAACAATCTGATCCGGATATCCGCACGTCAATAGTGCTATGCAGTTTCTTTCCAGGTATGCTCGGGCACTATACGGTCCAGGTGAATCGTCGACGGTCAACCACACAAAGGGCATGCGGCGAATATGTTCGCTCACCATCACTTCCACGGGATGCAGGATGTCTCGAGTTTTCTCATCCGTCTTATTCGACATCCATATGGTGAGAAGATCTCGGTCATCGGCAGCATTCAGCAGGGCTGCCCCGACGTGGTAGCGAAATACTGAACCATTTCGGTTACCTCCCCCGGGACGCATTCCGCTGAGGTGACCTCTATGGTTTCTCAAACGTTCCCAAAGACTTGTTCCCGCACCTTTTTTCAGCGCGTGAGTACCCACCCGCACAACCCGGCAAGCCTTGGTTTCGCTTCTCCTTTCACCATGTTCAAAAAAGAAGTATAGGCCCCGCTTTGGCCACTTCATACGCCCATGACTGTTCTTCAGGTATCGGGGGCCACCCAACCGCTCAATTAGGGAGTCTAGCAGCTTATAGAAGTATTCTTGATGTCCACGGTAGTGCATAAAACGCTCCTTCGACTATTCCCAAACTACTCTAACTGTTCGAACGCGAACAAGAAATTTTGCAAGACATCCCAGATCAACAGATTCCAGTCTATGGCATCCACCTGTCTGGCTCATACCGATTCATGTCAGGCCGAAAAGACGTCAGCGGATTTCCGCAGTTTTTTGCCTTCTCGCTCGGATCATTATGATAGATGGTGTAGTAGCCCACATAATACAAATTGCGCGTCAGGAAACGCGCACCGCATCGTAAGCATATCAGAGGAATGCACCCCCAAGGTTCGGCCCAGGGTACGATTCAGCTGTAATCAAAAATCAGCATAGCAGAATCCCTCCGAAGCGACTCCCGAACCTTGAATCACGAGCTCCACTTCGCCCATTGTCGGAGCTGATCACGATCAGGGGGTCTAACTCCTTGAGAGTGCACCACCCATATATAAGCATTGACCAACGCCGGAATTGTCGCTTCGGGTTTGCCCAGTTGAGAAGGCAGTTCTTTCAGAGAAGACCCGGTTTCGACACAACTCCGTTCGAGAACCCTAAGTGCTTGTCCAACATCAAGCAGGTAGTCAACGTACCCCTTTCCGTCGTTGCCGTATCCAAGAGACCTTCGAATCGCGATATCCCACGGGAGGTATGCCCTAGGCCGCAAGGCGAAAAGGATCTTTGATGCCCCCGTAGGACCAACCGTCACTCGTAGCATCTGGCTTCCCCTTTTTCGAAATGAAGCAGTTAGCCGGAAGAGATCAGAGTATAAGGCCTCCGTCCGTTCCAACTCGCGATCGTTTAATTCCCATATTTCACGGTCACAATCCAGCATTTTGCCTGCCACTCGTTCATACCACTGTGCGATGTTCTCTGACGCTGCTTGGCGTTGATCGAGCGCAAACTGGCGACACCCCCACCGGTTGAGCCAGATAATGAGCTCTTGCCGGTGATCGTGCCGGTTCAGATCGAGGTTATGTCCAACAGTTGATCGAAAATCACAATACGACTCAGTATATTTTGTCATTGAATCGAACACATAAACGGAAAAGGCGAGATCTGAGAGTGAAAACTCGATTCCTATCATATCCTTTCTTAAAGTCCGGATCATCCTAAGTATGGTTCGAGTCAGGATTCGCGATCTTCCACCCTAACTCCTCCAAATTCACGACAGATCTGCCGGCACAAGCGACTGACTAAAGGAGAGAATCATTCCCCTCGAATTGAGGGTGTGGTTGTTATGACCCTCTGACTCTGTGCGAACGCTGTGGTGCCAGGTCAGAAGGCTGAGGTTGCCTAAGCCCGGGCGACTCTCTGCTCGATAACTATCCCAGCCCGGATGAATGCGTTGGTAGTTGCTATCGACGGATTTCGGCCGCCTGCGCTGCGGCAATGAGTTCGATGGTCAGGATGCAGGCGATACGTTGAACCACTTTTTCGGCGCATCGGGCTGCCGCCGTTCCCATGCTCAGATGATCTTCTTATTCCGCAGAAACG
>SLMV01000034.1 GCA_007133365.1 Clostridia bacterium | reverse complement strand
GTCCTCGCCTTTACCACCGATGCGGCCAGACAGCGTGCGGTTCTTTTGTACGCGGATGAATCCGAACCCGGCGATCTGTACCTACTCGACTTGACCGAGGCCGATCCCAAAAAAGAGCGACTGACAACACTCAACCAAGAATTACTCGATACGAACGAAAGCGCAGACGTGTTACCGTTCGAGTTTCAATCGGAAGGCATTCCCATGCAAGGCTGGGTGGTGCGACCGCCAAACGCATCAGGTGCGGGGAAGGTGCCGTTGCTCTTGTTCAACGGCGGTGGACCCGGTGGCATGCGAACCGGCCTTTTTTCGTTTCAATCGCAGCTTCTAGCCGCTCATGGTTATGCGGTGCTTCATGCCAACGTCCGGGGCAATCAAGGCCGGGGCGAGTCGTTTTCCTCCGCCATTCGCGGTCGATGGGGAGAAGCGGACTATCGTGACAATATGAATGCTCTCACCGAAGCCCTGGCGCGATTCGACTTTTTGGACCGAGAGCGACTCGGCGTGTTTGGGGGCAGTTACGGGGGCTATATGACGAATTGGATGATCAGTCGTCATCCGGAATTTAAGGCCGCCGTCTCCATCAATTGTGTTTTCAATCGGTTTTCCCACTTCGGGACGGGGGACATGACCGCCCTCCTTAACCATGTGGAATTTGATCGGCAATCACCCTGGGACGCAAACGATATTTATTGGGAGTACTCACCGATGCGCTATGTGGACCGGATTCGAACCCCGACCCTGGTCATTCATGCGGAGGATGATCATCGCTGCCCGGTGGAACAAGGCGAACAGCTCTATTTCGCCTTAAAATATTTAGGCGTTCCCTCCGAACTGGTTCGAATCGGTAACGATTCGCACGGGATTCGCGCCCCGTGGCACCGGGTGCTTCGGTACGATGTGATGCTCGAGTGGTTTTCTCGATGGCTCAAGGAAGATGGGTGAAGCAGGGGAAAGATGGGGAGGCATCATTCCGCTGGCTCCGTCGGCATCACGTTTTGAAAGAACCGAATGGCCAGCGGATAATACCAGCGACGCGGTGCCATTTTGCCAAGCGTGACGAGAAGGCGATTGTGCCATCCCGGGATGCAAAACAGCCGATCGCGTCGAAGACCGGCAAGGGATGCGGCGACGACATCTTCGGGGGTCTGCCACATCCAACCCCGAGCCTCGTGGGCGTTGCCGGTGGTATCGTTCGAGCGTTTTAGAAATTTGGTATCGGTGAGGCCGGGACATAAGACCTGGACCTGAATGCCGTGGATTTTGAGTTCCCAATAGAGAGCCTCCGAGAGGGCGTTGAGCATCGCCTTACTGCCCGCGTAGACCCCGGTATGGGGCATGGGAAATAGAGCATTTAAAGACGAAACATTAATGATGATGCCACCTTTTTGTCGGATCATTTCCGGAAGCACCTGGTGGATGAGCCGGATCGAAGCCGTACAGTGAAGCGTCACCATGTCCTGCCATCGCGAAAAGGGGACGCGATCGAAGCGCTCGTGATGGGAAAAGCCCGCGTTATTGATCAGCACTTGGATGTTATGTTCATCCATGACCCCAATTAATCGGTCAAGATCAAACTCCCGGGTGAGATCAGCCTTTACGGGTAATACGGTGATGGGATAGGCGTTTGCGAGCTCTGCACTGAACGTTCGGAGGCGAGCGGATTGTCTGCCGGTGAGAATGAGGTGGTGGTGACGGGCCGCGAAGGCCCGAGCAAAGGCAGCCCCAATTCCCCCGGTTGCGCCGGTGATAAGAACATAGGATTTCTCAGGCATGAAAGACCTCACGATTTCACAAAATTGAATGATGTTGCCACGTTACCTTAGTCTTCCTGAGGGAGGCAGAATCTCCTGCTGTTGCAAGGTGGGCCCTGGAAGGAAAAAGTGCTTTCCTGATAATCTGGGATTAACTATGGGTAAGGGGGATTTCGATGGAACGTTGCATTTTTTGCGACATTGCGGCCAAGCAAGCACCCGCAAGTTGGGTTTATGACGATGATCGGGTTTTTGCCATCATGGATATCGTCCAGCCAAATCCCTACAAGGTATTAATCATCCCCAAAGCGCATCGTAAAGATCTCTATGCATTGACACCCGAGGAAGCCAGCGCAGTTTTTCAGGCGGCGGTCAAATTGGGACGCACCATCAAACGGGTATCGGGGTGTGATGGACTGAACCTGCTTCAGTCGAATGGACCGAGTGCTGGGCAAACCGTCTTTCACTTTCATCTCCATTTGTTTCCTCGTTTTTCCGGTGACGGCATTCAGTTTCACTGGAATCACCATGCACCGCCGAAGGAGAAACTCGATGAAATGGCGGAAGGGCTCAAAGCGGCCCTCGATTGTGGATGTCAAAATGCATGATTCCGGTGGGCGTTTCGGTGAAAACCCGGGCCGTGACAGGAGGGCGGTTGGGTGTACGTTCATTTAAACGGGGGCGAATTCTATAATCTTGATGCCGTTGAAGGGTGTCGGCGGTATCTTCCCGATCAATCCGTCGATCTCATCATTACCGATCCGCCCTATGGCATTGAAGGTGACACCTTGGATAAGCACTACAATCGGGACGAGGGTTGGGTGTTGGAGGGTTATGTTGAAGTTCCTGCGGCAGAATACGGCGTCTTTACCAAGGAATGGATCGAACAGGCGGAGCGAATCTTAAGACCCGGGGGTCAAATGTATGTCGTCTCCGGTTATACCAACCTCTACCATATCCTGTCCGCCCTGCGCGAGTCCTCATTGATAGAAATCAATCACATCATTTGGAAATATAATTTTGGCGTTTACACCACGCGCAAATTCGTATCGTCCCACTATCACATTCTCTATTACGCTAAACCGGGCGGTGACCGCACCTTTAACGTGGAGGCGCGTTACGGTTTGACGGAAAAGGATGTCCGTGGGCGCTCACTCAATTATCAAGATCGTGAGGACGTTTGGGTGATCAACCGGGAGTATCAGCCGGGAAAACGCAAGAACAAGAATGCATTGCCCTCGACGCTGTTGATGAAGATCATGCAGTATAGCAGTCGGGAAGGGGACCGGGTGGCCGATTTATTCATGGGGGGATTTTCCACGGCCAAGGTCGCGATCGAACTCAATCGGACCTTTGTCGGGTTTGAAATCTCGTCGTCGTTATTCTCTCACGGCGTGGAGCTTGTAAAGACGCTGGCCCCTGGATCCTCTTTATCCGAGCGTCGGCGTCCTCGAGGGAAGCGACCGGTGAATCAGGGCAAGCGCTGGAGTGAAGCGGAACGGCGATGCCTCCAAAAGCAGTATCGCCAGCTGGTCGCTGCCGGTTGGTTAAAGAAAGATATTGTTGCGACATTGTCAGCATCGTTCGGGCGAGGACGCTTTGGCATCGAGCGAATGTTGCGGCAACGAAACGACTAGCGCCGGCCCTGCAAGGGAAAGGTGTTTAGCACTTTTAGGGGGGGGAACTCCGGGCTCCAAAGTTCGAGGTGATGAATATGACAGGTGGCGTATAAGTTTTCCTGCTCCATGAGGCGGCAGGCCGCTTCGAATTCCGAACGGCACCACTCCCGCTTGGTATAGCGTGAGTTGATCAGGGTGATGTGAAAGTCCCAGGTGGACATGTCCTCGGCTTCGATCGAATGATGGTTGAGGGCATCGTTGATTTCACCGGCCAGTTTTCGGAGTTCGCGGTTTTCCTCGACGGCAAGGTTTAACGAGCGCTTCGGTTCATGAAAACATTGGGCGCCGGTAACTTGAATTTCAATGGGAGGGACGTTTTGGGTAATGCACTCAATCAGACGGTTGGCTCGCCGAAATTCATCATTGTGGTGAGTGGAAAAAACGCTGACCGTAATATGGAGCGAGGGATACGGCGGATCGTAAAGTTCTTGTTCGTGGGCAATACGATGCTGTAACCGGGTCGCTAGCTGCAAGACCCTCCCGGTGGGAAGACCGACGAGATAGAAGGTGTTCGTATTCTGAGCGTTTTCGTTTGGCACACAATCCCTTTCCAGCATTGAAGGATCCGCACGATGGGGCAAAACACCAATGTTAGGTTCTCACGCTAACGTCAAACACTGTCGCCATTTTACTTGAAATCGAATAATTCCAAAAGCGGTACGAACACACACGCCGCGACCGGTGGTTATTCCCGTCGATCAATTTGGAGCCGCCGCTAAAGAACTAGCGGGCCTCGTATCTTCTTGAGCGCTGGGCAAAGGCCTAACCCTTGGGGTATGCCCTTAACGACTTGAAAGGCTTGAAACTCGGAATCATAGGGGCAGGCACGTTCTTTCTCTTTTAAGAGGATTGACTCCTGGTGGAGGCGAAGTAAACAGACGAGGTAGACGAGGTATTGAAAAAGCGTTTTCATTGAAAGGGTTTCGATATGCGTCTGACGGGTGAATTTATCAGCCTCTTCTTTGAGGCGGCCAGCATCCAAAGGTGGAATGATCACATCCGGCCGTCACAAGGTTTTACCGAACTTGATAAGCAAGCGCACAAGATGCTTTTTGCCTATGTCCTCGGGAAATTTGAAGAGGACGTTCACAATTGCACCTTGAACTGGATCGGGCTCATTGACGGCGCGCTATACGAGCTTTTGCATCGCATTAAGCTGACGGACATTAAGCCGCCGGTGTTTCATCGCCTGATGAGCGAAGAAGGACCGGCCCTCAATGAGTGGGTGATTAAGCAGTTAAACCAGCAGATTGCGGATTCGACCCTGCTTAAGGAGATGGAGCGATACTTCGAAACCGAAAAGACCAAAGAGAAAAAGCTGCTCTCCGCGGCCCACTACCTGGCGACCCAATGGGAATTTCGGACCATCTACCACCTCAATCAGGGGTTTTATGGGTTGGAATCGACGCGCGAGGCCATTGAGAATCAACTGGAAGATCACAGTGACCTGGTGGGGGTTCAACGTCTCGCCCTAAAGCGAAAAGCCTATCGCTTTATGGATCTCGTGGGGCAGTTACGGTTTCAACAACGCTGGGCCCAATCGCCACGAGTACCCGAAACGTCGGTCTTGGGGCATATGTTGATTGTGGCCTTTATGGCTTATCTGAGTAGCCCCAAAAAGGAGGATGTGGAGAGCTTCTTCCGTGGCTTGTTTCATGATTTGCCCGAAGCGCTCACCCGCGACATCGTCTCTCCTGTGAAAAAGTCCATTCCGGACCTAGAAGAACATATTACCCGAATTGAACACGAAGAGATGGACAATGTCTTGCTTCCCCTCGTGCCTGAATCTTGGCGTGAGACACTGCGCCATTACACTCGTCCGCTAAAAGACAGTCGGATCAAGGCCTGTGATGATCTGGCTGCTTTTGTCGAGGCATCGCTTTCCATACGACATGGGATTACGTCTCAGCATTTGGAAACCGCGCGGTGCAAGCTTTTTAATGAGTATTCGGAAAAGGCAGATCATCCGTTTGAGGCGGCTTTTCAGTATTTTTGGGATTTGTCCAAATAACAGATGACTCAGTGAGCGAAGGAGACGAAACGATCTCGTCTTTTCGTCGTCGATTTATTCAACGGGAACGTCTCGATATAGGGCCTTTGATCGGCAAAGGGGACGAAAAGGCTTTAGCAGTGAGCAGTCCTAGTGGGATCCGACCCAGCATAAAAAGCCCACTAAACATGTTGTTTCATGGAGTTGAGTTCCTTAGTTTATACCTGTTTGAACGCCTCCACAGCGACCACAAAAAGCGTGGCGCCGCCGACGGTGACCTCAACGGGTTGGAGATCATAGAATTCGCCGGTGGTTCCCATAATGACCTGGTCCCGGGTTGAACAAATTTGTTTTACAATGGAGATGATATGCTGCACTTGATCATCTTGGCAGCCGATGAGTAAGGTGGTATTGCCCTGGCGGAGAAAGCCGCCGGTGCTCGATAATTTGGTCACCTGAAAGTTTTCGTTGGTCAAAGCCTTTAGTAGACTGGGAGCGTCTTGATTTTGGATGACGGCAATGACGAGCTTCATGGTTCACCCCTTCTCACTGTGAAGCGTTGGCCTGAGCACGGTAATCCGATTGAAACCATGCCCGTTCGCTACTGAATAATTATAGCATGTCTGACAAAGATTGGAGAACCGATGAGGGAAGGGTGCCCGGGGAATTCGGTGAAAGGTTGGGTCGTAATTCGGGAAGGATCGATTCAGCGATTTCGCTTGGGAGGCGTCAATGCTGACGGATTGCCTCGAAAAACGGTTAATTGATTATACTCGTCATTTGATCCGCATACCGAGCCCCTCGGGTGGTGAAGGTGAAAGCGCGCACTACCTAAAGGATTTGATGGGCCGGATGGGTTTTCGGCGGCTCGGCGTGGACGCCCTCGGCAACGTTTTTGGCTCTCTTATCGGCACGCGGCCGGGCCTTCGCCTCCTTTTGGATGCCCACTTAGACACCGTGGGGGTGGGGGATCACGACCTGTGGAGTGTTGATCCTCTTGGAGGCCTTTGTAGGGCAGATCGTCTCTATGGTCGTGGTGCTTCGGACATGAAAGGCGCTGCTGCGGCAATGCTTTTGGCGGCTCAAGCGTGGGTGGAAGACCGCAAAGGCGACTTTGCGGGTGAAATCGGCTTTTCCGGTACGGTTTGTGAAGAACCCTTTGAGGGTATTGCCGCACGCTTGATCAGTGAGCGGTTCCAGCCCGACGCGGTCATTATCGGAGAGGCGACTGATTTAAAGATCAATCGGGGCCAACGGGGGCGCGCTGAAGTCAGGGTGGAGGCACGAGGTCGGGCGGCTCACTCCTCTAATCCCGATGCGGGTTGCAATGCCGTCTATGGTATGATGGCCTTCCTAGGGAGTTTGAGGCAACGCGCGATCCCGAAACATCCGGTTTTAGGTCCGGGAATCATCGAACTTACCGATATCATTTCATCCCCCTATCCCGGGGCTTCGACGGTTCCTGAGCGGTGTATCGTGACCTTGGATCGACGGTTGCTAGTTGATGAGACAATGGACGATGTCTTGCAGCCGCTTCGAGAGGTTGCCCAGGCGGTTGAGGCGGATTGGCCGGGCTTGAAACTAAAGGCAACGATCGAAACGGGTCGCGCCACTTCCTGGACCGGCGAAGAAATTCGTGCCAAACGTTTCTATCCCGCTTGGTTGATCCCGGAAGATCATTTTTTGGTCAAATCGGCGCAGGAAGCGCTCAGAGGATTGGGTTGGTCAGGGGACATCGGCACCTACTCATTTTGCACGAATGGGAGCCATTATGCCGGCGAAGCCGGGATCCCAACGATTGGATTTGGCCCTGCGCAAGAGGAACGTGCACATGTTGTCGATGAGTTTGTGACCATCCCCGAGTTGAAGGACGCCTTTAGGGGGTATTACGCGCTAATCGATGCGCTGATGGCCGATTAGGCGGTGCGCCGGACTTTTTGGTAAATGGGGAAAGAAAATGATTTGGGGGAGGAAGGCGAGTGAACCGTAAGTTTTGGTTGATCATCATGAGCAGTATCTTGCTGGTGTTGAGCAGCGTTGGGTGGATGCTCGGTTGTCAACCGGCCTCGAATTCCGGGGTCGGGGAGGAAGAGGATGTGCCGTTGGCGTATGTTTTACCGGATCATGTTCGGTTGGCGCGCCATCGGCCACCTCGGGCGGCCTGGGAACCCACTCCTCCAGATCCTGAGCTGCAAATCGACCATGCGGGCTCCGCCGTTCATCCAGGAGGTTATTTCTGGCTTATTGTAGGGCCGGTTGAACCGGAAGATCGGGTGGGAACCTCACTGAAGACCCCCCCGGTATTCAAACCGTTTTCCGATGGGTTGAGAGCCCTGGTGCCGGTGAGTTATCATGAGCCTCCCCAGACGCTCACCTTCAATGTTCGGGTTTTTCGGGAAGGCGATGAGGTTTTTTCTGAAACGGTGGCCGTTGAGGTTGAACCTCGCGAGTTTGAAGTGCAGCATTTGCAGGTAACTCCCCAGTTGGAGTCCACCCGCACGCAAGCCAATTTTCAATCCGATCGCAAGTACATCGAAAAGGCCCGAGCCGAGACTCACGCCGATCCCCAATGGGAGGGTCCTTTCCTGATGCCCGTCGAGGGACGCTTTACCACGGAGTTCGGTGTGATCCGTTTTGTCAATGATGTGCCGGTGGGGCGACATTCCGGGCTCGATATCGCGGCACCGACCGGCACTTCGGTAATGGCCGCAGAGGCAGGCACGGTCCGGCTGGCCCAGGAACTCATCGTCAGTGGGAAAGCCGTGATCATCGACCATGGCCTCGATTTGTTCACCTCCTACCTACATTTGGACGAAATCTTGGTTGACGTCGGGGATACGGTAGAACGCGGCGAACTCATTGGTGAGGTCGGCTCGACCGGGTTTTCCACCGGGCCTCACCTTCACTGGACGGTAAGTATTGGGCATACGCCGATCAACCCGTGGTTGGTTCTTGATGCCCCGCCGTTTGAGAGCGATTAACGATTGGACCGATTGATTTTGCGGGAGGTGCCGGTTTGCCCTATCTGGTCATACTAGGCTTGGGATTATTGCTTGGGCGTTGGATGTCAAACGTCGGGGTGCCACCCGGTGCGTTATCGGGTGGGCTGGTGTTTTTGGTTTTCGTCATGGGCGTCACGTTTGGTGGGGACGCTTCGCTTTGGGAACAACTTCAGTTGATCGGCTGGCTTTCGCTTTTGACGGCGATGACGGTGACCGCGGGCAGCGTTTTGGCCGCGTTGGTACTGTTTTCCGTTTTCTCGTTTGCCCGAACGGGATGGTGCTCGAGATCATCAGGAGCGGCTTCGGAAGCGAGCGGGCAGTTTCGCTTTCCCGCCCTGATCATGATGGCTTTACTGGGGGGGTTGGCTTTGGGCGTGTTTTTTGTGGACCCTGTCCGTGTGGAACTGTTCCGCCGTCTCGGCGATGTCGTTTTGTATGGCCTTATCTTCCTGGTGGGTTTTGATCTTAGCCGGAGCAGTTTTTTATTTAAACGTCCCAGCCAGTTCTTTCGGTTTCTATGGCTTCCAATGGGTTCTTTGCTCGGGAGCCTTCTCGGGATCGTTGTCCTTTTTCTTTTTCTGGATTTAGATTATTCCATCATGGAGATGGCGGCTGTGGGCGCCGGCATGGGGTGGTACAGTTTTTCAGGAGTGTTTCTAACCCAAGCCGTTAGTCCGGCCGTGGGCGCTTTGGCATTTACCACCAACTTCTTGCGCGAAATCCTCATCTTCCTTTTTGCGGCTTTGATGGCACGATACGGGGATTGGGTGCCGGTGGCCGGGGCCGGGGCCACGGCGATGGATTCTACGCTTCCCCTATTGGCCAAGGTTAGCGAAGGGGAGGCTGTCTTGCCCGCAATGATCAGTGGCGGGGTGTTGACGGCGCTCGTCCCCCTCTTACTTCCGCTTTTGGTTGGTTTTTGATTCGGGATGGCCCCGTATCGAAAAGATTTGGGGGCCGTGTTTGGCCCCCGATCGTCCTAGTCGTTTTTTAAAAATCGCCGATGGGCTTCTTCCAGTGCGTCAATGATGGCAATCGATTGGGGGCAGGCGGCTTCGCACTGCCCGCATGCGATGCATAAATTGGCGCCTTTTTCGTTCTGGTAAAGGTTGGTGTACTGATCGGCGACTTCGTCTTCATTTTCGTACATAGAGGCTTCGTTGAGTTGGTTCAAGATGACCGGAATATTAACGCCTTGGGGACAGGGCATGCAATAGTCGCAGCTGGTGCAATTGACCACCATGCGGCTTAGGTACACGTCTCGGACTTGATCGATGAGGGCCAGTTCCTCTTCGGTCAGTGAATTGGGATAGGCGTCTTTCACGATGGCAATATTTTCCTTAATTTGTTCCATGGTGTTCATGCCACTTAATACGACACTGACTTCAGGAAAATTGCACACCCAGCGGAATGCCCACTCGGCGGCGGAACGTGCGGTGTCGGCCTGTTCCCAAAGCGCTTGGACTTCATCGGGCACGCGCCCGGCCAGCTTCCCGCCCCGAAGGGGCTCCATCACGGCGACCGCGAGGCCCTTAGCCGCCGCATATTTTAGGCCGGGCACGCCGGCCTGATAATGCTGGTCCATAAAATTCAGCTGAATCAAACACATGTCCCAGGAATAGCCATCGACGATGCGCTTGAAGGTGTCGAGATCGTCGTGGAAGGAAAAGCCGGTTGCACCGATCCGTCCGTCTGCTACGGCCTTATCTAAGAAGTCGGTGACCCCGAGTTTCTCAAGATTTTCCCAGCGTTCGCTATTTAAGTTGTGAAGCATATAGATATCGAGATAATCGGTTTGAAGGCGTTCCATTTGTTCCTGCAAAAACCTTTCAAAATCCGCTGCCGTTTCGACGTCCCAGGTTGGCAATTTCGTCGCCAGATAGACTTGGTCGCGATATCCCGAATTGAGGAGTCGGGCGGTAAAAGGCTCGCTGTTCCCATGGACGTATCCATGAGCGGTATCGAGGTAGTTAATCCCCTCATCAATGGCGTATTGGACCATTTCCCGGCTGGGCGCTTCGAGGATCTCCCCCTCCGAGTTGGTCGGGAGTCGCATCAATCCAAAGCCCAATGTTGACACGTTGAGATCAGTTCGGCCAAATGTTCGATATTGCATTTTAACACCCCTCCTACGGTGGTAATGGCATTGACTTGCCTTTATTAAATTTCTGACTTTATCGCCGGATTCCTGCTGTGTCGGGGCGCCCATTGGGTGCGCCATCGTTAGGAAGATGAACGGATGCATTTTTAATTCCCATGGGGGTCGTCTTTTTGGGGGATATCGATTTGGTGATAGGATGCCAAATCGGGAGTGCGCCTGTGGTCTTGGCTCACAGGGAGAACTTTAAGGTGATCATGCATTCTGATATCCTCTAAGGAGGATTTGTCGTGACCATTGGAGGCGGGGGGTCGTGATATCGACCGCCTGAGAATGAAGGGGGAAGATGATTGGATACTGGACACTATATTCTCGAAAAACCCCAAAATGAGCCGATTTTGTCGTATGCTCCGGGATCACCCGAGCGGTCCGCCGTTTTACATCAACTTGATGAGATGACCGAGGACGTATTGGACATACCGATGGTGATTGGTGGCGAGGAGATTCGAACCGAAAACACCCAACCGGTCGTGTGTCCCCATGATCATCAAAAGGTCTTGGGTCATGCGCATCAGGCCCAAACGCCGGAAGTCGAGTCGGCGATCGAATCCGCGCTTAAAGCCAAAACGCAGTGGGCCGAGATGCCCTGGCATGATCGCATCGCCATCTTTTCCAAAGCGGCGGATCTTCTGGCAAGCAAGTATCGTTACATTATCAACGCGGCTACCATGTTGGGTCAGGGCAAAAATGTTTATCAGGCGGAAATTGACGCGGCATGTGAATTGATCGATTTTCTCCGATTCAATGTTTATTATGCGAGTCAGATCTACTCGGAACAACCGGATTCGGTAATGGGCGAGTGGAATCGGCTTGACTACCGCCCCCTCGAGGGTTTCGTGTTCGCGGTGACCCCATTTAATTTTACAGCGATTGCGGGCAATCTCCCCACGGCGCCCGCCATCATGGGCAATACCGTGGTCTGGAAGCCGGCGTCATCGGCTATCTACTCAGCCCACTTCATCATGCAAGTCTTTTTGGAAGCGGGATTACCCCCCGGCGTCATTAATTTAGTGTACGGAAGTGGCCGGGTCATCGGTAATGAAATTCTTAAGCATCCGGATCTTGCAGGTGTGCATTTTACCGGCAGTACCGAGGTTTTCCAGGGGATGTGGCGGACCGTGGGCGAACAAATTGACGCCTATAAAACCTACCCTCGGTTAGTCGGAGAAACGGGCGGAAAAGACTTTATTGTGGTCCATCCCACGGCGGATATCGAGGTGACGGTGACCGCCCTTATTCGCGGCGCTTTTGAATATCAGGGGCAAAAGTGTTCGGCTGCATCTCGCGCCTACATTCCCCGCTCCATGTGGTCGGAGGTGCTGAGCCGCTTGAAGGCGGAGTTACAAACCATCAAGATGGGGTCTCCTTCGGATCCGAGTAATTTCGTGAATGCGGTGATCGATAAGGATGCTTTTGACAGCATCACGGAGTATATCGACTATGCCCGAGACCATGAAGATGCAACCATCCTCTGGGGTGGCGATTATGATGATTCAACGGGTTATTTTATTGATCCGACGGTGATCACCACGGAAGAATACGATTTTAAGACGATGGAAGAAGAAATCTTTGGCCCTGTCTTGACGCTCGCGCCCTACGATGATGATAACTTCGAGGCAATACTGGATGTAGTTGATAAGACATCACCGTACGCCCTTACAGGCGCGATCATTGCACAAGATCGAGCGGCCATCGATTTGGCGAGCCGAACGCTTCGCCAGGCGGCCGGCAATTTCTACATCAATGACAAACCAACAGGCTCCATTGTCGGGCGGCAGCCTTTTGGCGGCGCCCGGGCATCGGGCACCAATGATAAGGCAGGGAGTCCATGGAACTTGATCCGGTGGACGTCGCCGCGTGCCATTAAGGAGAACTTCATTCCCGCCCGAGACTACCGATACCCCTTCTTGGGCACATAAGGATGTCGGACTGTTGGCCCATAACCGGACCGGTTGCGGGTCAACAGTCTCCAACCTCAAGTTTGAGAAGCCGTCTCCTTTTTTCTTACGGTGGGTGATGATATTGAAACAATCCATCACCTTGGGAACCATCATCCATAGGTCCTCGCCGGATCGCAATCTTATGATGCGGGTCGGGTTGATCGACGCCTTTGGTGAAAGGGATCGTAGCAAGCGAAGCGCCGAGTCGAATCCTCATTACGAGGGTCCATGGGGTTTTATAAGTTGGGTGTCAATCAATAAGCGAATGCAGGTGCCGAGTCGAGTGAAACCAAAGGAGTTGTGATGATGCCGTCGGGCGCCAGATCCTTAAATTACGCCGATTTGACGATGACCGAACTTTCCCAACTTGAAGCTCCGATGTGTGTGTTATTTATGGCCGTCAGTCCCTTAGAAGCCCACGGTCCGCATCTTCCCGTTGGGTCGGATCTCATGATTTCCGAGGCCCTCTGCGATCGTTACATCACCGCCTTTTCAGAAGCCTTTCCCGACTACCAACCGGTTCGGCTACCTTCTTTGGTCTTAGGTGCCGATGTATTGCCGCGCTTGGGTTCGATTGGGGTGCCGGCCCGTCTATTGGAGCAAACCCTCGTCCATTGCGCCAAGATGCTCTCTCAACAAGGATTTCGCTATTTGGTGATTGCCGATAATCACGGGGGACCGCGCCATTTACTCGGGATGGAAGCAGCCGCTCGACGTGCTTTTCGAAAATATAATTTCTATTTAATCAATCCCTTTGTCGATGAATTTGCCCAGATGCTGTCGTCATCGGAAGATTTGATGAGGGTGACCGGGCTCAAAAACGACCGAATGGGCGCTTTGAATGATCTTCATGCTGGTACCAACGAGACGTCCTTACTCCGAGCCACCCATCCCGAGGGTGTGCGAGACGTGGTGCGGCAGCTTTCGCCGGAAGCCCCACCGTCTCCGGGTTGGATTTTGACGACGTTGGAACGCTTCCTGTGTCGTCTGGGATTTTGGCAATTGGCAACGGACCTCGCGGCGCTTGGAAGCATTGCCCGATGGAGCCGAACCACGAAATCTGCTTATATAGGCGCTCCGCGAGAAAGTTCGGTCGAAGCGGGCGAGGCGATGCTGTCATGGCGAGTGAACAATATGATCACGATATTTCAGCGGGTCAGCAAGGGGGAAAGCATCCGATTCCGTCCCCCGTTATGGGCGGTGCGTTTTCTACGTTACCTCCCGTGACGATCGTGAACGTCCCCTTATAAGGGGCATTGTTCGTTCTGCATCGGGGGAGTTTTGTGACTCTTAAATGACAAAGTAAGGCTTGACGCGAGCAGGGGACTCAACTAAACTGTAATTGAGACTAATTATCAATAAAAAGACCCTGGTAAGGGTTGTGATCAAATGCGAGCCACAAACGACGTTTTAGCAATAAATGAGGAGCGAAAGCAAACGCTTGGAATCATTCCCAAGATAACGGCCCTAGCAGAGAAGCTGGGGCACGCCCATCCCTGGTTTGTCCATCTGTATGCCTATCCTTATCGAGAAATCGTGGCACGAGAGATTGAAATAGCCCGCGTGACAAGTCAAGATAAAGTCTTAAATGTAGGATGCGGAACCATTCCCTTCACCGCCCTTCATATTGCAAATCTTACCCGGGCGGAAGTTTGGGCAGTGGATTATGATGGTCGGGCGGTCCAAGGGGCGAGGCGTTGCCTGAAGCGATTAGGGCTCGATGATCAAGTGAGCGTTTTCCACTGTGATGCTAGCCTCGGGGTTCCGGAAGGATTTGATGTTGCGATTGTGGCGCTACAAGCGGCGCCTAAAGCCAAGATTATGGAAGTCCTTTGGGAGGCCGCCGCGCCCGGGGCCCGGATGGTGTTTCGCCAGCCGGCCAAGCGCTTTCAGTCACATTATGATGCGATTCCGAGCACCTGGCGGATATCGGACTCGGTGGAACAGTCCATGAAAACCTTTGATCAGTCGATATTAATTGAAACGGATGTGGTTTGATGCGAGCGCAAAGAGAATGCATCGCGCATACACCGCCTGGGATGCGGTTGGGCGTGACCTATCTTGTGTCAAAAGTGATCAAGGCTATGGAGGATTGGGGGAGTCGCTGGCAGGGATTTGCGCATCGATATCAGGCCCGGTTTTACCAAGGGATGATTGATCAAGAGGCCAGGCTAGCAGGTATCCAGCCGGGTGATAAGGTGATGCATGTGGGCTGCGGGGCTTTGCCCTTCACCGCGGTCGAATTGGCGAGACGAGGCTGTCACGTGGTGGCGGTCGATCATGACCCGCGAGCGCTTGAGCGGGCCCGTCAGTCCATTCGGGGGACGGAGTTTTCGAAGAATATTGATTTTAAGTTGGAAGAGGGTCATCGGATCGACTTTAGTGGTTTTGATGCCGTTTGGATCTCCCTTCACGTGTTTCCAAAACAGCCGGTTGTAAAAACCGCGCTTCGGATGATGCCCCTAGGGTCCCGTTTAGTGTACCGAAATCCACGTGCCTATTCGAAGTGGTTATATCCTTATATCGAAGCAGCGGATCTTGATTGCGATGCGCGAGTGAGTCGAACCATGCAGTTACTGGGGAAGGAAACGGTGGTCATGCACAAGGGTGCAGTCGAGGAAAGATCTTTGGTGACGGAGTCGTGTTTCCGTTCGAAAGCGTGCCCACTCGACCAACTCGAGGCCGGTGAGGCCGGCATCATTTCATCCTTGACCTATCATCCATTATTTCCAGTTTTGGGGTTGCGAGTTGGTAAGAAGGTTCGGGTGGGAGCTCGTCAGCCGTTTGGAGGACCTTTGTTGATGGAATCGGGTGATCGGCGGGTGGCTTTGGACCGCCGGCTGGCCGGCGATATCGAAGTCCTCCGGGAAGGTGCTTGATGAATGACGAGTTCTAGTCACCCTGCAAAACCGACCGTTTATTTGGTCGGTCCACCGAATGTTGGAAAAAGCGTGTTGTTTAATCGCCTGACCGGGTTTCATGTTAGCATGGCAAATTACCCGGGCACCACCGTGGAATATACCAAGGGCCGCCTCCAGCTCGGTACCCAGTCCATCACACTGATCGATACCCCGGGCACCTATACCCTTGACGCGACGAATGAAGCCGAGCGGGTCACCACGGAGCTCCTATCAAAAACCCCGGCACTGGTCATCAGTGTCCTCGATGCCTCCAATCTGGAAAGCAGTCTTTACCTGCTTTTGCAGGTTCTAGAGCGACAGCTCCCCACCCTGGTGGTCATCAATCGTATGGATCTTTTGCGGGATAAGGGGTTTGGCATTGATCTCAAAACATTTGAAGCGCTCCTAGGCGTTCCCGTGGTCAGCACCATCGCCACGTCCGGCCAGGGGATGGAAGTGCTTCAGGAAATGATTTTAGAAGGCCTTATCGGTAAGTTTGAACGGCCGATTTCGCTCGAGACAAACTGGCAGGTTGCCGAAGAACTGGTGGAAAAGGTGAAAATTCCCTTGGCAACCCCCGCTAACAATTTCCGTCAACGTTTAGGCGATTGGCTGATGAAGCCGTGGCCGGGACTTCCCCTGACCTTTGGGGTCCTGATCTTGGCGCTGGCTTTGCTGATTGGTTTGGGGATGGGACTTCGGCGCTGGGTGTTGTTACCCATTTTTGAAGCGTTCGTCTTTCCGTTGGTGGCGAGTGCCATCATGTGGGTGGTGCCCCCGGGAAGCATCCAGGAAGTTATCATCGGTGAGTACGGTTTTCTAAGTAAGGGTTTAGAATGGCCGTTTACCTTGGTTTTGCCCTACGTCATCTCCTTCTACCTGGTCTTGAGTTTGCTCGAAGATAGCGGATACATGCCCCGCTTAGGTGTTCTTCTTGATGGGCTTTTGGCAAAGGTTGGCCTTTCTGGCTCGGGGATCATTCCCTTACTTTTGGGATATGGCTGTGGCATACCCGCCATCATGGCAAGTCGGACGTTGGAATCATCGAAACAACGCATGATGGTGGCGTTTATGGTGTCGCTTTCGGTGCCGTGTATTGCCCAGTCGGGTGCTTTTATCTCGCTGCTCGCCGAGCGGTCAATCGGCGCATTGTTGGCGGTGATCGCACTCTCGATGATTGTGCTCGTTTTGGCGGGATTGGGACTTGATCGGGTCATTTCCGGCAGGCGTCCCATGACCGTCATGGAAATTCCCGAATTATTAATACCCAAACCCGACTTCATCCTCAAGAAAATCTGGGTTCGGATCCGTCACTTTTTAAAAGATGGTGCGATGCCCATGATTGCAGCAGTCGGATTGGCCGCCGTGCTTTATGAAACCGGCATTATGGTGCATATCGCCCGGGTGTTACGGCCGTTGGTCACCGGGTGGCTTTTGTTGCCCGAAGAGGCCGCCGCCCCGTTGCTGCTTGGGATTTTCCGCCGTGAGCTGGCGGTACTGCCATTATTGGATATGAACTTATCGTCGCTCCAACTCTTTGTCGGGGCCGTGGTCGGGCTGTTCTATGTGCCGTGCATTGCCATGGTTGCGGTTTTATCGCGCGAATTTGGACTTCGGTTTGGCTTAATGGTATTGATTGGCACCACGTCCTTTGCCTTCCTGATCGGCGGTATCCTGGCGCGTCTTGGTGGCGTCATTTTTTAGGACCTGTTGCTGTCGTTTTTTTGTTTCCTTTCCCGCTTTACTCCACTTCAATATCGAAATGGTGTGACCGATAAAATAAAGAGGAGGGTCTTTGCTCGATAGGACGGGCCCTTCAATTTGACGGTTTATCGAATTACCAATGAACCGAGATCGTGGGGGAACCGAATGGGAGTTGAAAAGTTATCACATGAAGTGGAGGGGCAAGTTCTCGGCCACACCATTTATGACGAGATGGGACAAGTATTGCTCCGACGGGGGGTCGTGCTGACCGAAAGCTATATTCGCCGACTCCAATCGAGGGGGTACATGTCGGTTCACATACAAAATCAATTGGCCCCGGAAATCGAAGTTGAGGATGCCATTGATGCTCAAACTCGAGCACAAGCGGTGCAAACGATTGAATCGTTCAGTCGCAGTATGGCACAAGCGCGTGCACCCGATGTCGAACAAGTGACGGAGGTTGTGGATACGATTTTGGACCAATTACTGATCGATTCCGAAGTGGTGCTAAACCTTAACTCGATCAAGACGATTGATAGTTACACCTTCGAGCACAGTGTGAATGTCTGCGTCTTGTCACTTATCCTGGGCCGACATTTGACATCAAAACGAAGCGAACTTAAGGAGCTGGGGGCGGCGGCCTTGCTCCATGATATCGGAAAACTATCGATTCCACTGGAGATCCTGCTGAAACCGGGACCGCTGACAGAAGGGGAATATGCCATCGTGAAGAATCATTCGATGGCCGGCTATAATATGCTGAAAGAACTTTTCTTTGATTCTTGGATTCCAACCATCGCGCTTGAGCATCATGAACGCTTGGACGGTACGGGTTATCCGCGCGGATTGACGAGAGGGACGTTATCCCGATGGGGTCAGGTGGTCGGGATGGTGGATGTTTATGATGCGGTTACCAGTGATCGTATTTACCGAACGAAAAAGCGCCCTCATGAAGGTATGATGTTGCTGCGACGGTTATCAGATCAAGAATTTGATTCCGAATTAGTGGGGCTCTTGAGCCATTCAATTGCTCACTACCCCGTTGGAAGCATCTTGGTTTTGAGTAACGGGAAAGTGGGCGTGGTGAGTCGGCAGGATGAGCGGGCGGCAGATCGGCCGATAGTGCGGGTGGTGGCCACACAATCGGGCGAAGTTTTCCGTCATACTTATGATCGATCCCTCGCCGAACATCCAGAGATGGCCATCATCGAGGTGTTAGACGATTATCCCCCCATGGTGAAACTCGAGCTGAGCCTACGTTATCAGAGGTAAACAAAGGACGAGACAAAAATCCTGAGTGCTTCCCCAGGTGAAAGTAAGTCCGAGGCAAGGCACCTCTTTATCCTGCCGTTTTATCGCATTCTCTTTGGGCACAAGGTATGATAGGGGTAGCGTCTCGCTTCGCCGAAACATGATGGGGAGTGTTGAAATGATATCCAATCGACCAGAGAAGCCTTTCCGCACCCGATTACGCTACCTACCCTACTACGTTTTTGGTTTTGCCTTGGCTTATTTGGGACTGGCCTGGCTGATTTCGTATCTAGGGGACGTCCACAACTTTTTGGGTTTGACCGATCGCCTCATCAATCGGGGTGCCGAACGACCTTTTATGTGGTATTACTTGTTTATGGAAGGGAGCCCCACAGAATGGCTCCAGTGGTGCTACCTGGGGGCAACCGTGCTGATGAGCGGGATATTAGGCGGACAGCTCGCGGCAAAACGCCAATGGCTTCCGGCTCGATTCTTTACTCTCTTAGGTGTCGGCACCACCATCATGCTGATGGAGGATGCCGGAAACCTGCGGCATCAGATTAAGTATTATATTCGCCTGATCTTCGGCGATACCATGCGATTGGGAATCGCAGTCGAACTCGTCTTTTACGGCCTTTTGGGCCTTTTCCTTTTGTACATTTTGGTGCGCTATGCACGGGTCATCTGGCAGCAGCGAACGACTCGCCGCTTTTTGTTGTTTGGGTACGGGGCGTATGCCTTGGCCGCGCTCGCGTCCGCAACCCGACATATTGCGGATTGGTACGATCATTTTGGCAATTGGCTTCTTCAAATTGCCGGCCTTTATGAACTGATGAACGCGCGTTTCATCCCGACGAATGTGCCACGACCAATCGGCTTTTATATCATGGACTTTCTGGTGGAAGAATCCATTGAACTAATGGCGGCGAGTGCCCTTTTGGCGGGTGTGGTGGCTTATTTTGTCGCTTATCAACGAGATCCCAAGATTGCGCGAGTCGATTTGAAAACAATGCGTTGATGGAAAGGAAGGGAACTGCGGGTTTCGAGGCGAAAGCCTTTACTATTACCGACACTTCCCTTGTTGCATCGAGAGTCATTACTGTATGGTAATGGTATAGATCTATTCAGCTACGAAAGGAGTTGGATCGATGTTTAGACCGAATCGATGTCAAATTTGTGGCGAAACATATCTTGGAACCCAGAAACCGGATCGTTGCCCATTTTGCGGTGCCGACCAACGGCATATTGTGATGGCCACCGAGTGGGTGGACCATGGCAAAGTTGACCTTTCGGAGCAAAGTTACAAAGATTGTGAACGATCGGTTGAACTTGAACTTGACAATATGGCGTTCTACAAGTGTGCTGCGGCAAAGACGAAAGATCAAATCATGGAATCCTTCTTCAAACGTTTATCCAAGCACGAGGGAGAGCACGCTGAACTTTTGGCCGAGATGATGGGCATTGAAGAGCCCGATCCACCAGAGGTCAGCTGCAGTGATGATGACCGGGAGAATATGGCCGAAGCGCATCGTCGAGAGAAGCGCGCCATTCTCTTGTATCAGGCCATTGCGAACCGAGCACCGGAACCGAGGATGCAAGAGGTATTTCGGGCATTGACGGATATTGAATCCGAACACCTAATTGTTAGCAGTACGTATCGTTAATCACAGCGTGGAAGGGAGCAATAATGAACTATCAACTACCTGAGCTACCCTATGCCTACGACGCGCTCGAGCCGCACTATGATGAACAGACGGTTAAACTTCATCATGATATCCACCATAAGTCGTACGTCGACGGATTAAATAAGGCGGAAGAAAAACTGCAAGCGGCAAGAAAAGAAAAGGATTTCGGGCTCATCAAGCACTGGGAGCGCGAATTGGCTTTCCATGGATCCGGTCATGTCCTACACACCCTCTTTTGGGAGTCGATGTCCCCGGATGGAGGAGGACCGGCGATCGGGAAGATTGGTGAACGGATTGAAGCCCAATTTGGCAGCTTCGAATCGTTCCGTGACGTTTTCTCGGCAGCGGCCGGGGCGGTTGAAGGATCCGGCTGGGCTGTGTTGGCGTGGAACCGAGAACTTGAGACCCTTCAAATCCTGACGGTGGAAAAGCATCAGGATCTGACGGTTTGGGGAGCACTTCCCCTCATGGCGCTCGATGTGTGGGAGCACGCCTACTACCTCAAGTATCAAAATCAACGCCCCAAGTGGATCGAAGCCTGGTGGAATCTGGTCAACTGGGATGGCGTGAACGAGCGTTTTGATCAAGCAATGAATTAGAAAACCCTTTGGGGTGGGCGAAGGGCTTTGTCCACCCCATAAGAACCGGTTCCTCGCCGGTTTTGTGGGTAGCCCGTTTTACTGCGAGCATCCATCCATTTCGTTATGGGAGACTGTGGGACTGCATATGAGCCAATGAGAGTTGTTCGTCGATGCGTTGGGATTGATGAAGCCCAGAGAAGTCGTTGGCATCGAGTTTTCGCCGGAGGATCGGTGTTTGGACCTTCAATCAATTTTGTTCGAGGTAGCACCTTTCCCTTTCCGAGATGCTGCTTGGCCGAGATTAAATCTTCACACTGCGGCAATAGACCGGACATCACCTGGGTCTCTTTCGATCCCCCGGAGTTGCCGGTAACCGCCATCGGTGCGCTGATTGACGGCTACGACACCGCCAGTTGGCTGATCGATCACCCCTACGTAAAGTATGCCCGTGATGAGGCGGGCCATTTTGAAGTGCGGCAGATGCTGGTGGATCGGCTCGAGGCAAGAAACATCACTCAAGTTCCGGTCTCTTCCGCCAGATGCTTTTTGGCCCGTTTATTGGCACGATCCCGTTCGCTTTTTACCAGGCACTTCTTGCGCAGGCGAATCGTCCGGGGTGTAATCTCCACCAGCTCGTCATCACCGATGAAGTCGATGGCGTCTTCTAGGCTCATGCGTCGGGGTTCTTGTAGTTTGACCGTATCGTCGGAACCGCTTGCCCGCATGTTGGTCAGGTGCTTTCGTTTGCAGACGTTAATTTCTAGGTCCTGTTCTCTGTTGTGCATCCCGATGACCATCCCTCCGTATACTCTCGTACCGGGATCGATGAAGAGGATTCCCCTGTCTTCTGCCCCGAGCAGACCGTACGTGACCGCCGTACCCGTTTCCCAGGCAATGAGGGCGCCTTGAAAGCGCGTTTGTATTTCTCCTTTGTGGGGTTCGTACCCGTGGAAACTGTAGTTCATAACGCCTTCGCCCCGGGTTTGCGTTAGGAATCCTGCTCGAAATCCGCCCAGTCCCCGGGTTGGGACCAGGTAATCCATACGTATGTCACCGCCACCCGCGGAGGTCATGTTAACGAGTGCACCCTTTCGTCGGCCCAGATCTTCCATAACCGTACCGCGAGCCTCTTCAGGTACAAAAACGGTGAGACGTTCGATCGGTTCCATCAATACCCCGTCTACGGTCTTGTAGATAACCTCGGGCTTGGATACTTGTAGCTCGTAACCCTCTCGTCGCATGCTTTCGATGAGAATGGACAGATGCAGCTCCCCCCGACCCGAAACGCGGAATTGATCCGGGCTTTCTGTGTCCTCCACCCGCAAGCTCACGTTGGTATTGAGTTCCTGAGCCAGTCGCTCCCGCAGCTTGCGCGAGGTCACATAATCCCCTTCCTGGCCCGCAAATGGACTGTTATTAACCATAAAAGTCATGGTGAGGGTTGGCTCATCAACTTGAATGACCGGGAGTTGATCGGGCTTTTCGGGATTTGCCAGGGTTTCCCCGATGTTGACTGTTTCCAGGCCTGCGATGGCGGCTACGTCACCTGCCACCGCCTCCTCGACCTCCACTTTTTGCAAACCATCGAAGACGAAGACTTTGGTCGCCTTACCCTGAGAGAGAGAACCATCGTGGTGAACGATGCTGATGGGGTCCCCCCGATTGATGGTGCCGCGGTGAATCATCCCGATGGCGTAAGTACCGAGGTAGTTGTCGTGTTCGCGGTTCGATACCAGCATTTGAAAGGGTCCATTGACATCTGCTGCCGGGGGCACGACGGCATCCACGATGGTTCCGAACAGGGGTTTCATGTCGATGCGGGAATCCTCGAAGTTCCGGATGGCCCAACCCTCCTTGGCAGAGGCGTAGAGGACGGGAAAATCCAGCTGCTGGTCGCTGGCTCCGAGTTCGAAGAAGAGGTCGATGATCTCGTCCAGTACCCCTTTGGGTCGGGCATCGAGACGATCCGACTTGTTGATGACGACGAGGGGCTGAAGATTGGCCTGAAGCGCTTTTCCAAGTACAAACTTAGTTTGAGCCATTGGACCCTCGAAGGAGTCAACGACCAAGAGGGCGCCATCCGCCATGCTCAAGGCGCGCTCGACTTCTCCGCCGAAGTCTGCATGGCCTGGCGTATCCACAATGTTGATCTTCACGCCGGCATATTGAACGGCGGTATTTTTGGCCATAATGGTAATGCCCCGCTCGCGTTCCTGGTCGATGGAGTCCATGACTCGCTCTATGACATCGGCATTTTCGTGGAATGTTCCGCTCTGTCGGAGCAGGCAATCGACCAATGTCGTCTTGCCGTGGTCCACGTGGGCTATGATGGCCACATTTCTTATCTGCATCGTATCGGTCTTTCCAACCAAGTTACCAACCAAATTAAGATCCTCCTTATAACGAGAAGGGCGATGGTCTCGCCACCGTCGTTTTCGCGCTATTTTAACTTCAATGACACCAATTGGACCACTTAGCCTATCACAACGGTGACGGAAATGCACCCAATGGATTGCCTCAGCTCCCCCACATCAATCGGTTCTCATGCTCTCATTACAAAAATCGCAACGGAAGATAGCGCGTTTTTGCAATTGGGTGGTCTAAGCACCACGATGTGGGCAGCAGGGGTTACGTTGCGTAAGGGTTTGTCAGAACAGATTGGTTTCCGGAAGTCATATTGGGGGAATTTTAAAGTGTGAGTCATCGGTGCGGTCATTGTAGGAGCAAAGTGAATGATTCCTGCCTTGGGTGGTGGCGTTTGCCGGGGAAATGTGCCTTTGGTACAATTTGACGTAATAGAATCTGAATATTTCGAAGCGAATCGGGCAAATGGTGAAAATGTTCGGGGAATATATCTATTCAAACGCGGTGATCGAGAATCTTGCCGAGCCGTTGACCTCCTATCAGAGGGGAGCAATCATTGACATTGTTGCGACGAAAAATGGATGAATCCGTTCAACCGGGTCTAGTTGGCACTGTGTCATCGGTGCGGGGAAGCGTTGTCGACGTCCATTTTGGCGACCATCTTCCGCGCCTTCATAACCGACTGGATGCCGGCCACATTGTCATGGAGGTGGTATCGTATCACCAGGGCGGGATCGCCCGTTGCATTGCGCTGACGCCCACCAAGGGTCTGAGTCGTGCTGATCCGGTTGTGGATTCGGGAGACATGATACAGGTGCCGGTCGGCGAACCGACGCTCGGTAGGATGTTTAATTTTTCGGAGACGATCGATGAGGGGCCATCACTGGTGGATGTAAAGAAGCGCGGGATTCATCAGCCATCTGCCGCCGTGTCCCGGAGAATCACGACTCCCGGGATATTCGAGACGGGCATCAAGGCGATCGATCTACTTACTCCCCTTGAGCGAGGCGGAAAGGCGGGCCTTTTTGGCGGGGCCGGAGTCGGCAAGACCGTGCTCATAACCGAACTCATCAGCAATACTGTGGGCAAACACGAAGGGGTAAGCATTTTTTGCGGCATCGGCGAGCGGTCCCGTGAAGCGGAAGAATTGTATCGGGATATTCGGGACGCAGGCGTTCTTGATAACACGGTTATGGTCTTCGGCCAGATGAACGAACCCCCGGGTGCTCGCTTTTTAGTGGGGCATTCTGCCGCAACCATGGCGGAGCATTTCCGCGACGAAGAGAAACGCGATGTCCTTTTCCTCATCGATAACATCTTTCGCTTTGTGCAAGCTGGCTCCGAGGTATCGGGACTTTTGGGAAAGATGCCGTCCCGGGTAGGCTACCAACCCACCTTATCCACGGAGATCGCCGGCTTGCAGGAGCGAATTTCGAACACGGCCACCGGGGCCATCACCTCGATTCAGGCGGTTTATGTCCCCGCCGACGACTTCTCGGATCCGTCTGCCACTCACATTTTTGCGCATTTGTCGGCTTCCATCATTCTCTCCCGAAAGCGGGCCAGCGAAGGATTTTATCCGGCCGTTGAACCCTTGCGTTCGTGGTCGAAAATGCTCACGCCCTCGGTGGTGGGGGAGCGGCATTATCGGGTGGCCCTGGAGGTGCGACGTACCCTAGCCCAATACGAAGAACTAAAGGATATTATCGCCATGCTCGGCTTGGAGGAGTTGTCTCAGGAGGACCGACAAGTCGTAAACCGAGCCCGACGCCTCGAGCGCTTCCTCACTCAGCCCTTCGTTACCACCGAGCAATTTACCGGGCAAACCGGCAAGGTTGTGGATCTGGAAGAGGCAATCGAGGGTTCTGAACGAATTCTCGCCGATGAATTCGCCGATCGCCCCGAGGGGGATCTTTACATGCTTGGCACCATCGGGGAACTGGACTCCGAGCACGGCGGGGCGACGGAGGGGTTTGAGGTATGATTATGAATCTGAAAGTCCTCCTTCCGGATCGAATCCTTTTGGAGCGAAGTGTGACGAAGGTGGTCGCCGAGGCCGAAAACGGTTTTTTTGCCCTTCTGCCGCATCACGTAGATTTCGTGGCGGCCCTGGTCCCGAGTATCTTCGCGTACGTGACGGCGGATGATGAAGAGCACTTCGTGGCGATGGACGAAGGCATTTTGGTGAAACAGAGCGACCAAGTCCACGTTTCGACGGCCCGCGGGGTTCCCGGGGACGATCTGGAGGAGTTAAGAGATATCGTGGAACGAGAGTTGCGAGTTTTGGGTGAGAGTGAGCAAAAGGCGCGATCGGTGATTGCACGACTCGAAATGGATACTCTGTTACGCTTTACACGTCTGGGAGGAGAAGGTTCGTGAGCTCCGAGGAAAAGGGCAATAAGGGAGATCGATCGAGCCGCGACGAATGCCTGCCGGATACGGTCGGGAAGAAGGCGGATCGCCGCGTCAAGGCGCGTCAGCGACGAGACCGCAGCGTGTGGTTTGGGATCGGAATGTTCGGCATGGTTGGTTGGACCGTCGCCCTCACCACCTTGCTGGGGATATTGCTTGGCATCTGGATGGATCGAGCCTGGCCGAGTAGGTATTCCTGGACTTTGACAATGTTCATTCTCGGTTTGATCTCCGGGTGTATGAATGCCTGGTACTGGATTCGCCGAGAGAGTCGTCTTGAGGACGAAGAAGAGGAGTAGATGGTAATGTGTTGGCACGCAGTATCATGTATGAAAGCATTGAGGGGGTCCGGTTTCACCGCGATATGCCGCCTGCGTGCCGGTTGCCCCGGAGCCGGGGGGATTCCCCGACGGATGCGGTGATGGTTCATGTTTGTAGGGGGGCGACGGATGGTGCTTTGGTTACAAATGGTTCTGTCAATTCTGATCGGCGCTTGCCTGGGGGGCTTGTTTTTCGGTGGGCTTTGGTGGACGGTGCGCAAGGTGAGGGATGGTGATGCATCCTACTGGTTCTTTGGGATCAGCTTCCTGCTTCGTTCCGCTGTCGCCATCGTTGGTTTCTACTTACTTTTGCGGTTCGGTCCGTTGCAACTGATGGCCGGGTTGCTGGCCTTCTTGGTTGTGAGGATTTTCCTTACGCATTGGTTGGGACCAAAGCCAAGCATTGAGATAGGTGGTGTTATGCAAAGTGACGATCAATCCTGATGAAATCATCATCTTCCAGTGGGCTTGGTTTAAGGTGAATGCGACCCTTCTTTTCACCTGGATCACCATGTTCCTATTGGCCTTCGGGTCTTGGCTGATTACCAGGAATCTGACGAGCAAGGGGACGCTTTCGCGCTGGCAGAATCTACTCGAAGTCTTGATTAACGGAATCAACGGCCAAATCCGCGAAGTCAGTCGGCAAGAGCCCGGACCTTATTTGCCCTTTGTCGGCACGCTTTTCATCTTTATCGCCATCTCCAACATTATCGCTGTGGTTCCCGGATACATCCCCCCGACCAGTTCGTTGTCGACGACGGCCGCCTTAGCAATTTGCGTTTTCATTGCCGTGCCCGTATTTGGCATCGCCCGACGCGGGTTAGGGGATTATCTCCGCCAATACGTACAACCCACATACATAATGCTACCGTTTAACGTAATCGGTGAACTCAGCCGTACGCTGGCCCTGGCGGTCCGCCTCTACGGGAACATGATGAGTGGTACCGTCATTGTTGCAATCTTGCTCACGATTACACCTTTGATCTTTCCCGTCGTCATGCAGGTGCTGGGTTTGCTCACGGGCCTGATCCAAGCCTATATTTTTGCCATTTTGGCAATGGTTTATATCGCCTCGGCTAGCAGAGCGCACGAGAGTCGAAAAGACAAAGGGGAGAAGTGAAATGGAAAATCTACATCTCGTCGGCATCGTCTCGATCGCTGTTGCTGGGTTCACCATGGCGTTGGGCTCCATCGGTCCCGCCCTGGCACAGGGTCGCGCCGTTTCTCAGGCTTTAGGGTCTATTGCCCAACAGCCTGACGAAGCCAACACGATCACGCGGGTTTTGTTCGTCGGATTAGCCATGATCGAATCCACCGCGATCTACTGTTTTGTGGTAACCATGATTCTCATTTTTGCCAACCCGTTCTGGAACTATTTCCTCCAGCAGTGAGCACTGGATCTATGAGGAATTTAAGACGGGGGGTAAATCTTGATGATTGACTGGTATACCATCATATTTCAGATCATCAACTTCATGGTCCTGGTCTTTTTGTTGCGCCATTTTCTTTACGGGCCCATCATCAGAACCATGGATGAACGCGAAGAAAAGATAATGAGGCGTGAGGAGGAGGCGGCCCAACGACAACGAGAGGCGATGGAAGCGTCCCAAACCTATCAGCGAAAGACCAAGGAATTGCAGGAGCGCACCGACGAGATAATCGAAAAGGCGCGGGTTGACGCTGAAGAGAAGAAGCGCGCCATGCTTCAAGAGGCGCGTTTAGATGTTCAGCGAACTAAGAAGCTGTGGGAGCAAGATTTTGAGCGTGAGCGCAACATCTTTATACGTGAACTCCGGCGACGAATTGGCGAACAGGCCTGTGCCATCGCCCGTCGATGTCTCTCAGATTTGGCCGACGCCCATCTCGAAGAACTCATCTGGGCGCAATTTTTGGTCGAAATGGGCTCTTTCTCCGAGGAATCCCTCGGGAGGTTTTCTGATGCCGTGGTAACAGCCGATTACGTGATTGCCCTCCGTAGCGTCTTCGAAATTGAGGAGAATAGGCTTGAAGAACTGGCGGCGACACTGCGAGAAATCTTGCCGGAGGCGGGTGACCGAATCCGCCTTATCGTCGAGGGCGATCCCGACTTGATTTGCGGCTTTGAGTTGGAAAGCGGTGGCCACCGAGTTGGTTGGAGCATCGACGACTACCTCAACGGATTGGAAGCCCGCATCCTCGGGGAGATGGACGAACCGATGACCGGGACGGAGGTGTTGGGCGATGGCGGGATCGGAGAGTGAACGAGGATCATTGTTATCCGATTTCCGCGGTGCTGCTGAAGGGGCCGAACGCGCGTTAAAACGCGCTTTCGACGCGGATCATCCCCCACTCGCGGTCGAAGAGATCGGCGTGGTGACGGCTATCGGTAGCGGCATTGCCCTCGTGTCGGGCTTACCCGGCATCGGGGCAGAGGAGATGGTACAGTTTTCCGATGGCACCTTGGGGATGGCATTCAATCTCGATCCCGGCGAGCTCGGGGTTATCATGCTCGGTGATGCCGGGAACATTACGTCGGGTGATCGGGTGCGCCGTACTGGTCGTGTGGCGGACATTCCGGTGGGTGAGGGACTGCTCGGGCGCGTCATCGATACCACGGCGAAACCCTTGGATGGTCTCCACCCAGTCCGCGCTGAGGAGCGATGGCCGGTGGAACGGGAAGCGCCCCCGATCGTTGCCCGTTCACCCGTGACGGAACCTTTGCAGACGGGTTTGAAGGCGATCGATGCACTTATTCCCATCGGTCGTGGACAACGCGAGCTCATCCTTGGCGATCGCCAAACCGGAAAGACAACCATCGCCCTCGATACCATGATTAACCAGGCTGGCAAGGATGTAATCTGCGTTTATTGTTCCATCGGGCAGCAGGGGGCCGATGTGGCGAAATTCGTGGCACAGTTGACGGAGCACGGGGCGCTCGAATATTCCGTGGTGATGATTGCCTCGGGCGACGGGCCGGCCGGGTTACGTTTCCTTGCTCCCTTTGCGGCGACCACCATCGCCGAATACTTTATGGAGAAGGGTCGAGATGTCCTGGTGGTCTACGATGATCTCACCCTGCACGCCCGCTCCTACCGCGAACTCTCTTTGCTGTTGGAAAGACCTCCCGGCCGCGAAGCGTATCCCGGCGACATTTTCTATTTGCACTCGCGACTTCTGGAGCGCTCTGCTCATTTGCGCTCTGAATTCGGCGGCGGTTCGTTGACAGCGTTGCCGATCATCGAGACCCAGGGGCAGAATATCTCGGCCTACATTCCAACCAATCTGATATCTATTACCGATGGGCAGATTTATCTCTCCCCGCAGCTTTTCCAGCGGAACCATCTGCCCGCCATCGACGTGGGAAAATCGGTTTCCCGGGTCGGAGGCAAGACGCAGTTACCCGCATATCGCGGAGTGACGGGGAGTCTTCGGCTTTCCTATTCTCAATTCGAGGAGTTGGAAACCTTTGCCCGTTTTGGCACCCGCCTCGACAAAAGAACGCGGGATACCATCGAGCGGGGTCGGCGGGTGCGGAAAGTGTTGACCCAGCCGGAGCATCAGGCGCTTGCAATTCCCGAACAAATTGCAGTGCTTCTGGCCGTCACCGAAGGACTCTTTGATGATCTTGACGTCGAGAGAATCCCCCGTGCAGAAATCCAGATTGTAGAGGCGATCCGGACCGACCTTCCTGGTATTTCGCAGAAGATCGAAGACGGAGAAGAACTCGCTGAGGATGACAAAACGGCCATCCTCGACTGCGTGCGCGACGCCTTGGACTCGTTTGAGAAACTCGAAGTCGAATAGTCGTATCCGAGTGATGACGTGTGAGAGCGGGCAGGTGTCGAGTTGACGTGCGCGAAGAGAGGGGAGTTCCTTGAGTTTGAGTCTTGAGGCACTTCAGAAACAAATTGAGAGCGCGGACGACCTCCAGTCCATTGTGAGTACAATGAAGGCGCTGGCGGCGACCAGCGTACGGCAGTATGAGAGGGCATCGGAATCCCTCGATGCCTACTTTCATACAATCCAATTGGGATTGTCCGTCGTCCTCGAATCGCGAGCCGAAGAGCCATCGCTATCGGCAGACCAATTTCACCCCGTCGCGGCCATCGTTCTCGGCTCGGATCATGGCCTGGTCGGTCGCTTCAATGAACAGATAACATCTTATGCTTTGGATGAATATTGGTTTGGCAAGGGGGACAAAACGGGCGTATCCTCCCTGGACGGTGTCGTGCTGGTCGCCGGTGAGCAGGTGACTACCCGGGCAGTCGCGGCCGGCGTGGACCTGACCGATGCACTTTCTATGCCGACTTCCATCGCGGCCATTACTCCCTTCGTTCAGTCAATACTGGAGCGAATAGAGGAATGGCGTTCCCGGGACGGGATCAATCGGGTGATACTCTTCTATAACCGCCCCCTGTCAGGCGGGTTCAGCCCACGGGCTGAGACATTGCTACCCATCCGATTGGAAGACCTTCGCCGGACGCGACTTCGTTGGCAGTCTCGTTCATTGCCCACTTTCACTATGTCAACGGAGAACCTTCTTTCCGCACTGCTGCGCCAATACTTCTTCGTTTCCGTTTATCGGGCCTGTGCACAGTCTCTGGCCGCCGAGAACATGAGTCGCTTGATGGCCATGCAAGGGGCGGAGAAGAACATTGATGAACGCCTGGAGTCGCTCAGGGCACGCTTCCAACAGGGGCGACAAAATGCCATTACCGAAGAGCTTCTCGATATCGTATCCGGCTTCAAGTCCATCCGAGATAAGCGAGATGCCTCCGATTCCCAATAGTCTGAGCCAATACTCCAGTGGTATTAACTGTGTCGGAAGACGGTAAGAGATGGTTTCCGAGGAGTGTCCAGTTTGTTTCAGATGCGATCCGAAGTGGGATTTGGCGGTAGCGGGCGGACGGCGATGAGAGCAGTCGTTGGGTCATTTTCTTCGTGTCAGCGGGAGGTTGATTTCGCTTTGCCTTCAAAGTGGGCGATGGGGTTTCCTAAAAAGAGAACGAGCAGGAAGGCAGCGTTGCTCTCTTTTTAGGCTTTTTGGTGCGATTGATTGAG
>SLMV01000003.1 GCA_007133365.1 Clostridia bacterium | reverse complement strand
TACCACTCGGTCCTCCATTAAAATCTGCCCATTGACCATGGTTGTGACCACATCGTGACCGGTCGCATAAAAGGCTAGGATTTGAGGTAGGTGGGTCTGGGGGATTAGGTGCGGTTGATTTAAATCCAATATGATGAGATCCGCTTGTTTTCCGGGTTCGAGAGAGCCAATTCGATCGGCCATTCCGATGACCGTGGCGGCGTCTTTCGTAATCATGTTGAGAGCTTTCCCGGGTAAGAATATATCATTGTCGCCGATGAATAGACGATTGAGAAAGAGTGATCGATAGACTTGGGCTAGTAGATCCATCGACACATAAGGGGCATTGCCATCCGTGCTGATGGCGACACATGCACCGGCAGTGATCAACTCTGGGACCGGACAGCGGCCATACCAGACGTTCTCGCCCATGGAGGGGGCGGAGACAACCTTGGCTTTCGTCTTTGCGATCAGGTCAATTTCGCTGGCTCTCAATCCATTCCCGTGGGCGATGACGACGTCCGATCCCATGATCTTAAGTACATCATCACGGCCATAATGAGTCACCGCCTCATCCAGGGTGCTCTGAAACATGTGCGTATGGATGAGTACCCCTTCTTTTGAGGCGAATTCGCGGGCCGCGTGCGCCTTTTCGATGATGAGATCTCGGTCGGCTTGTTGGTAGTGTGGTGAAATTTCATTTCTTCGAGTTGTCCGTGGATAACGCCCAAAAAGATAAGGAATTGCCAGACAAACTTGCATCATGCTACCTTTGGGATCATGCACGCTTTGTATGACGTGACGGGTATTCTCCATAGCATCCTCATAGGAGTAGCGGTGGATACGAGGCCGATTATTTTCCCATAGAGTGGTATACTCAGCACCGACTCCCTTGATCACGGGATCCGGAGGTCCCACGCCAATTATCCCCCGAAGTCCAGAGTCGTTGACTGCGCGCGCATTTTCAAGGGCAAACACGGGGGAGTCGGCTCGGGCGGGTGTTGCCCCAATGATCGTCACCCCGGTGGTGACCCCAAACCGGATTCGTTCAAGCGATGACAAAAGACCCTCCGTGTACCACCAGTCGGAATCCGTCGCGTGGAAATAAACCGGATTACCGGGCCACCCGCGTTTACTGTGCCAAATGGCCTTAATCATGCCATGGCCGGCATGGGAATAGGTATCAATCAGCCCCGGCATGACCGCCTGCTGCTTGGCATCGATAATTTTATTTGCCACATACTGCTTTTGAATCACTGACGATTTTCCAACAGCGACAATGCGATCACCCCGGATCGCAATGGCCCCTGGATTGTAGATGGAATAGGCTTGATCCATGGTGAGTATTGCTCCATCAATGATGAGGATATCTACCTTCTCCAAATCGGTCCCTCCCTTCCACCTGTCACAAGGTGTCGATGAATTCAGATGTCGGCTGATATCAGTTGAATGAATCCACTTGGCTAAGAAACTCCGGACATGGCCTGTCGAATGATCGTCTTGGACATATCGAACACTTCCTGGAAATTCTCTGCCGTATACTGAAGCGTGACGGAATCCATCCGGGTCACCCCCGGAACGCCCTTCCCACCATCTGCGGCACCGGCATGCGTGAACTCAATCTGAAGATCAAAGGGCGGCTCCAAAACAAACGGGGCAATGTCACCGCGCCGTCCGAGGGCCCGCTTGGCCGCATCTTGGATGACCTCACATGCCATTTCATGGGACAAACACCGAGCGGCACCACGACTTACGGCCCATTTCACCACCGCTGCCTCAATGTTGGGAATCAGGGCCCGCGATTCTTCGGCGGTTGCATCGTCTCCGGTAACCAAAAGCGTTGGGACTTGGTAATGGCCCGCTGCTGCGGCACTTAATCCGACCTCGCCCAGGGCTTGGCCGTTCACTCGGATTTCGTTGACAACCACACCGTTAATCGAATGACTGATGACACCGGGGGATCGGTTCCGGGTATGATAGCCGACGAGAAATAGCGCATCAAAGCTGTCATCCAAAGCGTCTTCGCCTACCAATGACTTGGGCGAACCACTGATCAACTGTGCTTTTGGATGCATCTTGTGAAGCAGCAGGTTGCGGAAACCATTGCCCCCATGAAAATCCGCCACCCATACCTCTTTGGCGCCAGCCTGAATGGCACCCTCAACCGCGGCACTTGCTTCGCCGGTCATCCACTCCCGAGCATGCCCGTAATCAAACCCGGTCTCGGAAGTGTGCGACCGACTGACGACGCCGGATACCCCTTCGATATCCACTGCAATGTAGATCTTCATCGTAAAACTCCTCCCTCGATCGAAAAACTCAAAGTCGATATTCGTTTATGCTGAAAAGCTCTCCACTTGGCGACTTCCCTCCTCTATTTCTATTTTTCATTTTCTAGATTGAAATCCTGAAGGCTTAACGTAGAACAATGGCGGGGATTCCACAGAATACGGCTGCCTTCTTAAAGCCTTGTTCGCCTCGAAAAAATGGATTCCTTCTCGAAATCCCACGAAATGCCGAGGTTGCAAATTCTTTAAGCGTTGCTCTGAAAAAGAGCTTGTACCCCCTCAGATAATGTCGTTTGAGTGCCGGTTTTGTTGCGCATCAAGTGCCGGGAAATCCCCGTCATAGGGTCTGTTTTTTAAAGCAGATGGCAGGAATGGAAAGAACTAGGGCGAAAAGTTCAATTAAATCATTCGAGGCCGAACATGCGGCCATATGGGGAGTTAAGGTTCCGAGCAAGCACTACCCGGCTGTCTGTTTGAGGGGAATCCGATCCGATGGGAAGATTGCGTCACGCGCGACCTATTCTTTGATGTTTTCGTGACCTCAATGCAAGCATCCTCGAACCTGGTACTATTGCCAATTCCAGCTTGTGCCGCATTTGGTAGCGGAAAGGAGTCAAGAAAATGTCAGATTCGCTCCCTGTTAGCGAAGGCCAGATTCAAGTCGTCGACCTCCTCATTTCCGGAGGGAATGTGGTCACGATGAGTGATCACCTGGATCCGGTCATTCGAAATGGCAGTGTTGCCATTCGGGATGACCGCATTGTGGATGTCGGCCCAACGGATGATCTTCGGAGCCGAGTGAAGCCTCGGCGGGAAATCGAACGTCCCAAGAGTATAATCATGCCCGGAATTGTTGATTCCTACGCCCACGCGGGACACGGTATGGTGAAGGGTATCCATCACCAACGCTTTGGTTGGGCGGCCAATCCGCTCTTCTTTCATGCCACGACGCCAGATTGGTGGCGCGCGGATGCCGAACTACTGGCCCTCGAGCGCATTAAGTTTGGTGTGACCACCGGCGTCTCGGTGTTGGGAGCAACCCCGGCACGCGCCGATGATCCCGTGTACGCGGATTCCCATATGGCCGGCATGAAGGAGAGCGGCATTCGAAACATTCTTGGGATTGGCCCCCCGGACGATTTCATCGGAAATCAATGGTCGGCCACGGATTGGCAGGGCGGCACGCCAAGGACCTATAACTATACTTTTGCCGAGTGCGAAACGACCATGCAATCGGTTATCGCCAAGTGGCACGGGGCCGAATCGGGCCGTATGCGGGTATGCTTGGCCATCCCGTATCTTTGTGGTCTCGACCCCCAAGTGATGAGTGGGAATCACCACTACAGATATTCTCCAGAGGATAAGAAATTGTTATTAGAGCGTGCGTTAAAGGCACGGCAATTAGCCGATGAACACCGGGTTCACATTCAGACCCACGGGTATCGAGGCACCCTTTCGTTTGGCAAAGAGGTGTTTGGGATGGAGAACCTCAAACGAATCCTTGGTGCGGATGTTTTTTTCGCTCACGGGCATGGGTTTACGCCCCTGGATGTCACGATTATGGCCGAAAGTGGAGCGAATCTTTCCTGGGTTCCACTGGGACCTCGGGGCCTTGATTTCGGACCGCCCCCGATCATCGAACTGTTAAAAGAAGGCGTTGACGTCGCCATTTGTTCGGATGGAGCCGCTCCCTTCTTCGTCTCGGATGTGTTTGTGAATATTCATCGCGCGTTGTATCTGCTTTGGCAACGGTATTCCGATATGTCCCTGTTGCCGATAGGAAAGTCCCTCAGAATGGTCACGCGAGATGCAGCGCGCATATTGGGAATGGAAGATGAGATTGGCTCGCTCGATCCGGGGAAGAAGGCAGATCTGATCGTCATCAATACCCATCAGCCTCATCTGACCCCCACCGTGGCCATCCCGCAACTGCTCACCTATTACGTTCGGGGAAATGACGTGGAAATGATGGTGGTTGATGGTCAGATTCTGATGGAGGATCGAGACGTCAAAACCTTAGATGAAGCCAAGGTATTAGACCAAGCCCAAGAAGAGGCCGAACGCGCCTTTTCCCGGCAAGGGATTGCTTTGGGTATTTATCTAGATATGTCGCCGGGACATTGGGATGCTTGGACGCTTTCGCTTTTCTAACGCAAGACGAAGCGCTCGGATCATCAATCAAGGTCGGCTTTGCCTATTGCTTAAACCGAATGAACCCTCATCTTGTTCAAATGATTGTGAATCTTAGAATGGTTGAGCCCATCACATCGGCTCCGTGTGACGTCCAACGTGCCGAGCGGGTCTCTGGTAGTGAGATCGTGGAAGTTGCTGGTGGTAACAAGAAGTTGGTGGTGGTAAAAATCTTGAGTATCTGGTAATGCTGGCAACTCGTTCGCGTTACTCTCCACGAGGAACCGGTTGAGTTTTCCGATGTTATCGATCTCACCGATTCCATCTTATTCGTTTCGCGTATCCTGACCATCCGATGGGCAGTGCGCTGTTCTTCGGGAGATGTCACTTCGAAGAATCGTTGCGGCGTCGGCGATATGAATTTCGGATCGACCACTAGATGTTGGGTTCTTGGCTCGAGTGGCACATCCTTTTACGGATAACAACATCAAACTCCGGAATATATATTCATTACGTGCATGAAATATCCGATGTCGACGATAAATTTTAAAAGGTGCAGGATACGGGTATTGGGTGCAGAATATTGATTAATTATTCGGTAAAGACTTGTCACCCTAGTCTGTGGAAGGAGTATTGAATATGTTAAGTAGGCGAAAGACACTCTATCTACTGTTCGTTCTGCTGTTGCTTCTCAGCCTTACCCTATTTACTGGATGTCGAGCACCGACGGCCGATGAGCCCATTGATGAGGACGATACGGATGTCTCGGAGCCGGACGAGCCGGACGAGCCCGACGAGCCCGACGAACCGGATGAACCCGTTCGTATTGTCATCGCCCAAGGTGAAACGACTATCTCGTGGGACCCCCCACAAGACTGGAACACCGAGGGGGAATGGACCATCCAAAATGCCTACGATTATCTCTTTTCGCGCACCAGTGACGGTACAGGATGGGAGCCTGAGCTTGCCAAGGACTGGGAACGGATCGACGATCGAACGGTTCGATTCTATCTTGAGGAAGGTGTCAAGTTTCACGATGGGACGGAAATGACTGCAGAGGACGTCAAATTTACCTACCGACGTATTCTGGACGGATCCCGAGATCTTTTCATGGTATTCAACCAGTACCAGTGGATCGATCATATGGTGATTCATGACGACTACACGATTGACATTGTCTCGAAAGAGCCAAACGGTCTCTTCCTCTGGCAGCTTGCGCAGACCAACAATGGTGCGGGTATCGTGAGCAAGGCTTATACGGAGCGAGTTGGACCTGAAGGCTTACATGAAGAGGCGATGGGCACCGGACCGTTTATCCCGCGCGAATACGTACGAGATGAGCATATCCTGTTTGATACCAACCAGAACTACTGGCGTGAGCCGGTCAACTATGATGAACTGGAGTTTCGTATCATTCCCGAAGTCTCCACCCGAATTGCGGAGTTGATGACCGGCGGCGTAGATATAACCTATGACATCCGGCCGGAAGATGAAGACCGTGTCAATGCTCAGGATCATCTTCGGAGTGAATGGGTTGCAACGGGCCGCGGAATTATGTTAACGATCCGCACAGGTGTCGAATCCAACGAGAATTGGCCAGAGCCTGATCGACCTGATGAGCCGGAACACAACCGTGTTTTCGCGACGGAAGATCCCCGGGTACGAGAAGCCATTGAACTCGCCATCAACAAGACCCAACTGGGGGAGATCACCGGTGGTATTGGCCAACCCTTCCGTTCACGAGGTCCTTTTGGCCCGCTTCCGGAATCGAGTGATTATATCTATGGACCGGATGCGGACTTATATGATCCGGCCCGTGCCCAGGAAATATTGGAAGAAGCCGGATATGAGCCGGGAGAGCCGACCCTGGTCATGCATTCCCCGACCCGGTGGCCCCAAGGCGATATCGCTCACATCATTGCCGATCAACTGGAGGCGGTTGGTTTTACGGTGGACCTTATCTTGCTCGATTATTCAACGTGGTTGACGGATATCACCACCCCGCGACGGTTCCAAGAGTTTACTTTGAGCGATACGGGCGGAAACTACAATCCGTTCTTTGCCACCTCGGAGTTTACCCTTGGTCGCATGCGGCAGGCGCCTCCCACCTTTGAACATGATCCGCCGTTTATGGATCAACTCGAGGCAATTGATGAACTTCTAAATCAAGCGTGGACGGAAGTATCGGATGATGAAGCGCGCTATGCAGCCTTTCATGAAGCGACGGCCATGATTGCGGATCTTCGCTATTCCCGCATTGGTTTGATCCAACGTTCGACCTTGTGGGGAATGTCGGATCGCATCGATTACACACCTCGGCGTACGGATCCGGACATCTATGGCTATGAAATCAGGTATGTTCCCTAAAGGAAACGAACCTGCCACTATCTCTTGACATTCGGGCTGGTGCGAAAGCCTTTAAGGACCATCCGAAGGCACCATCGAAGCAATAGAAGGTCGATGATTCGATGGCTCACCAGCCCTAATCTTTGCCGTTATCACTAAGGACATTATTGTTCTAGCAAGAATCAGGTGGGAGAGGCGTAACCGCGAATATCCAAACATTTCAAGATACGCTTGCAGGAATGAAGGGTCGATGAGCGAAAGACAATGACTGTTCGCGTAAATATTAAATGTCTTTAGTTAGGAAAGGATGACTGTATACTTATGAAACGTCGAATTGTATCCCTACCCGGACCAAAAAGCAAACTCCCTTTATCACCAGGGGTGATCGTGGGAAATCTGCTCTTTACCTCGGGCCAAGTCGGTGTTAACAAGACCACGAAGGAAACCCCAACGAGCGTCGGCGAACAAACGCAGTGCTGCTTTGATAACCTAAAGCCCATTCTCGAAGCCGCCGGTTTAGGCATGGAGGATGTCGCGAAGGTGAACGTTTACCTAACGGACATGAGTGACTTCCCCGAAATGAATAAAGTGTATAAAGAGCAATTCCCCGACGATCCCCCGGCCCGAACCACGGTTGGGATTTCCGGACTTGCCATGCCGGAATACAAGGTTGAAATTGAAATGATTGCCGTGGTTCCGGATTAGCGTGGTTTCATCGCGATGAGCGCCAGGGGCTGCCCGGACATGAGAATGGATCGGTCGATGGATCCGTGACAGGGTTTGGGCAGCTCGATGGTGTTCCAATCGCTGATTGACTCACCCGTCTGATAATGACTTCATTTTTAAAATCACCGGCATGCCATGGTGGAGGCGCTCACTCACTAACGTCAACCATGATTTCGTAAATGCCAAGGAGCGTGATTTACCAAAAGTTGGATAGTGAAGGTGGTGAATGCTGTCAGATGAAAGTAAGACATCCTTTTACATTGGCCACGAAGGCCATCCCACGACTTGCCCTCCGCCCGGAGAATACGGCTTTGGTGATTCAGGATTTCCAAGAGTATTTCACCAATCGCAGCATCGGGTTTGGGAAAACTGCGAAAGAGCGGGGCATCCAACGGGAGTTTGAATCTTATTATCAGCAAGTTGAGCGGGCAAAGGAGCGCCTTCCGGCGCTTTGCCAAAGAGCAAGGGAGTTTCACATGCCCATCCTCTTCACCCGTTGGGCGTACGAGCACCCGATGGAGATTTCAATGCTCCAGCGTGCCATCGGTGCCATGATCCCGACCACGGATTCTGCTGCCCAGATTGATCCCGCATTAAAAGCCAATGCCGATGAACTCGTGATCACGAAACCCGGTTTAGGTGCGTTTTCGTCGGCTTGTTTTGCTGAAGCGCTCAAGGTCCGGGGAATCGAAAACCTATTGTTGACCGGAGTGATGACGGAGTTTGGCATACGAAATACGGCGCAAGTTGCGGCCGATAGCGGATATCGGGTCATCATCGTCCACGATTGCTGTGCAGGGGTAACCCTGGATAGTCATCGAATCGCCACCGCGGAAATGACCTTCGGCACGATCAAAGTCCGGGGCTCCCGCGAGATGGGACTTATTTTTGATGACTTGGAAAGAGAGGACGTCGTTTTGGTTTGAGCCGTTAAAGAACGAGGAGGTGGAATCATTGTCCGTTGTAAGAACCGTCTTGGGAGATGTCGCCCCCGAAGCGCTGGGATTATGTCAGACCCACGAACACATCACGTGTGATCAACGGGTCTCTCGAATTCCCAACGACAATATGGTCCTTGTTGATGAGGAAAAGTTGACGCGGGAATTGAATCGCTATTACGCGGCTGGGGGACGTGCCATGGTCGATGTCACCACCGGGGATTGGGGACGAAACCCCGAGCGCCAGGCTCGTCTTTCTCACGCCACCGGGGTGCATATCATTGCCACCGGAGGCTTTTATATTGAGCCTCATATGCCGCAACTCGTCTGGGATTGGCCCATCCCCCGGATTGTCGATTGGATGTTGGAGGAGTTTCATGAGGGGATGGATGGCACCGATATTCGCATCGGCCTCTTAAAATCGGGCATTGCTGCCGGACGCATTGAAGGCATTGAGCGGAAAGGTTTGCGGGCGGTTGCCCGGGCGGCCCTTGAAACGGGCCTGGCCATCACCACGCATACCAGCGGTTCGCGCCGCCAGGAAGTGCCGGGGGGTAATTTGGCCGCTTATCATTTGGAGGTGCTCCTCGAGGAAGGGGTTTCCCCAACTCAACTGATCAATGGTCACACGGATGAGCGTCCGGACATTGGTTTTCTCAGTGAGCTTTGTGAATTGGGTTGCTATATTCAATTCGATGTCCTCGGTAAGACGCACTGGCTGCTCGATGAGACACGGGTCGATCTTCTGAAGGAGTTAATTCGACGCGGCCATGTTGGACACATCTTGTTGGGGACGGACCGCTGCACCCAGGATGAACTCTACCCGGAACTTGGGGGGCTGGGATACGTGTATCTCCTAGAATCATTTCGACCGCTAATGATCAAGATGGGCATCGAAGAGGACGACATTCACCAAATGCTCGCCGTCAATCCCGGCAATGCCCTTGGCGTCAATCTTTAGGGGTTTTTGCGATCGCGTTAGAGAGGGCTTACCATGTACGACCTTTGGTTAAGAAACGGAAAGCTGGTCACCCCTGATGGATGTTATCAGGCGGATTTACTCGTGAAACAAGGGCGGATTGCGGCCATCTTTCGTCCCGGTGAGCCCGATTTCGCCCCGGAAGTTGCCAGGACAATTGACCTTGAAGGAAGATGGGTGCTCCCTGGTGCGGTGGATTTGCACACGCATATCGAAGAGCCCGGTACCCTAGAAAAGGAAGATATCACCAGTGGGACGCAATCTGCCGCTTCGGGCGGCGTGACCACCGTGGTGCTCATGCCGAACTGCACCCCTCCGGTTAACTCTGCTGAGCGGGTCGAATCACGTGCCGAGGCGATGAAGGCGCGATCCTTTGTTGATTTTGCCTTGCTCGGGGCGGCGGGAGGCGAATCGATTCCTGATATGGTTTCACAAGCAGAAGCGGGGGTCGTCGGCTATAAGAGCTATACCGGATCGTACCGTGCCGATCGGGAAGGCCTTCTTTGCCGGGACACGGCCGATGTCTATCAAGTCCTCGAGCAGTCGGCCCTTGTCAATCGGTTTGTGGCGTTTCATTGCGCCGATAACGCGACCATGAAACTCCTAAAGGGACGGTTGCTGGGAGCGGGCCGCACTCGTTTTTCGGATTATCATGCGAGCCGACCGGAGTTTGTCGAAACCCTTGATATGCTTCCGCTACTCGAACTTGCCCGAGAAACTCAAGGCATTTTGCACCTCGTTCATATGTCGTCGCCTTGGGCGATACAGCTTGCCAACATCTTCCGGGAAGGCGGGACCCGGGTGACGGTGGAGACGTGCCCCCATTATCTGACGTTTTCGGATGAGGATACGGCCCGCCTCGGACCTTACGCGCAGGTTGACCCTCCCCTTCGATCCCCGGGAGTGCGAGATAGACTGTGGGAATTAGCCAGCATCGGCCAAATTGATTTGATTGCCTCGGATCATGCACCCGGGACTCAAAAGGAGAAGCAGGCCGTGATGAATAATTTGCTTGAATTCGGCGGAGGACTGCCCGCCCTTGAAACCTTATGGCCGCTGATGCTAAATGCCTGCAATCAGGGCCGGATTTCGCTCAGTCGCCTGGTGGAAGTGGTGGCCGAAAAGCCCGCTCGTGTTGCCCAGCTCTACCCACAAAAAGGCAGTTTGCGGGTGGGAGCGGACGCGGATTTGGTCATTGTTGACCTAGAGGAAACGTATACGCTTGAGCCCGACAGATTCTACCTAAAGCTTCGTGATGCGGCGCGCATTTTTAAAAATTACTCGGTAAAGGGACGGGTCAAGCACGTGTTTCAACGGGGTCAGCTGTTGGCGGAAGATGGAGAATTGGTGATGGATAAGCCGATCGGCGC
>SLMV01000193.1 GCA_007133365.1 Clostridia bacterium | reverse complement strand
TGGATTTGGGACACTATGAGCGTTTCATCGACGAGAATGTGAGTCAAGCGCACAATCTGACGACCGGTTCCATCTATTCCAGTGTGATCAGCCGCGAGCGCCGGGGAGAATTTTTGGGGGCCACGGTCCAGGTGATTCCCCATATCACCAACGAAATTAAAGAACGGATTGCGCAGGTGGCTCGCCCGGATATTGATGTGGTGATCGCCGAAATTGGCGGTACCGTCGGCGATATTGAGAGCCTTCCTTTTTTGGAAGCCATCCGTCAGATGAAAGCCGACATGGGACGGGATCAAGTGATGTATGTGCACGTAACACTGGTTCCTTACATTGGAGCGGCGGGTGAGCAGAAGACCAAGCCCACCCAGCATTCCGTCGCATCCCTAAGAAGCATTGGTATCGCGCCCGATGTCATCGTGTGCCGCTGCGAATATGCCTTAAGTAGCGAAGTGCGATCAAAATTAGCCTTGTTTTGTGATGTCGCAGAAGAAGCCGTGATCGAAAACTCGGACGCTGCCACGATTTATGAAGTTCCGTTGTTATTGGAGCAACAGGGGCTGGCGGAATTGGTCATGCGTCATTTCGGGCTCGAAAACGGTGACCGTAACCTGTCCGATTGGGCTCAACTGGTGGAGCATTTCAAGAATCCCAAAGAAACATTGACCGTTGCCATCGTGGGGAAATATGTGGATTTACCCGATGCGTACATGTCCATTGTGGAGGCATTAGTGCATGCGGGTATTCATCACCGCCTTCGGGTTGAGATCAAATGGATCGATGCTGAAACGCTGGAGGCCAGTGATTTTGACCAGGTCAAACAACAGGCAGCGGCGGCATTTCGGGAGGTGGCCGGCATCATCGTGCCGGGCGGTTTCGGCTACCGAGGAATTGAGGGGAAGATCAATGCCATCCGATATGCTCGCGAGCACGAGGTGCCTTTTCTCGGAATCTGCTTAGGGCTTCAGTGTGCCGTGATCGAATTTGCCCGCAACGTTTTAGGTTATGAAGAAGCGAATAGCACCGAGTTTCACCCGAATACACCCCATCCGGTAATTGCCATTATGGCGGAACAAAAACACATTAAGAATTATGGGGGTACAATGCGTTTGGGATCTTACACATGCGAACTGGTTTCGAAAACCCTAGCGCAACGGGCTTACGGTGAATCCATCGTTTACGAACGGCATCGGCATCGTTTCGAACTGAATAATCGTTACCGGGAGGCATTTATGGCGGCCGGATTTATCCCCAGCGGCCGGTGGCCGGATGGGGACTTGGTGGAAGTGATGGAATTGACCGATCACCCTTGGTTTATCGGGGTTCAGTTTCACCCCGAGTTCAAATCTCGGCCCAATCGGGTTCACCCGTTGTTTGGGGACTTCGTCGCCGCGGCGCGAGCGCGAAGACCGGTGGGCGAGATGACAAAATCCGATCCGTCCTTGGCGTGCAATCGATGAGAATTGCTTGACTTTTAAATCAAGTTTCTGATAAATTTTAAAGTTTATTTGACCGGGTCCCGATAAAATGTTACAATATCTACATATTGTTATACATTTCAGAGGGGTGACCGAATGAGCCGAGATCGCCGACCCATGCCGCTGAATCAGATCCGCCTTCATCTTGAACGTCACTTAGGAGAACTTGTAACAATAAGAGCCAATCGGGGCCGTCGTCGCATCGTTGAACGAGAGGGTACCTTGGAAGAAACGTACCCGGACGTATTTCTGGTTCGTTTAGGCGAAAGTCAGCATAACCGAAGCGTTTCTTATACGTATTCCGATGTTTTGACATCCGATGTCGAAGTGCTCATCGCGGATGACGAAGGTCCGAGAAAACTGGAATTTTCTGCGGGATAAGCGAATACAATGTCCGATCTGGTTTTGGGGGAGGCTCAGCCTCCCCTTTTTTTATGTGATCCAGAAGGGGCAGCGCCGAACCGTGGGCGCTTATCTTAAAGCGGTGTGAAAGGAACGGACGGGTCGGCGGGGTCCGCCGAAACCGGCGGTCCCATAATTTTAAACGACGCGACGAAAATCGCGATCGCTTCCGTTTCGAAAAGCTGATGTTAGAGGATCCAAAATGGTCGGCTAAAGCCCTAAGATCGTGTTAAACTGAACAATGATGAGAGGGCGGTGAACGGGTGCGAACATATCGCGTGAGATCGTTTGCGAAGGTTAATTTGGGGTTGACGATTGAGGGCCGGTACGAGGATGGTTTCCATGCTCTTTCGACGGTGATGCAGGTGGTGACCCTGGCAGATGTGCTGACGTTTACGTTCGATCAGGCCCAGACGTCGGGGATCCGAATCCACGCTCAGCATGCGCAAATCCCTAAAGATCAATCTAACCTGATCCATCGAGCTGCTGAGGCATTTTCCCCCGAGCTATCGTTTGACGTTGACCTTGATAAACGAATTCCCTTGGGTGCGGGGCTTGGAGGTGGTAGCTCGAATGCGGCCTCCACTTTGGCAGTGTTGGCCCGAGATAAGGCGCAGATGCCACCGGACCAACTGCCTGATTGGCGGCAGCGATGCCTCGCCCTCGGTGCCGATGTGCCATTTTTCATTCACGGTGGCACACAGCATGCGCGCGGCCGGGGGGAACAGTTAGCTCCCCTGTCGTATTCCGGGCCCTATTTTGTCATCTTGTTGTGCCCGCCGGTCCACGCCGAAACGGGTCGCGTCTACCGTGCTTATGATGAGATGATGGAGAGAACCGATCC
>SLMV01000052.1 GCA_007133365.1 Clostridia bacterium | reverse complement strand
TTGTGCCCCACATTGATTTGGACTTCCACCAACCCGGCTTCCGCCAAGGCCTGGGCAGCCAAGGCGATCATTTCCGCATCTCCCTGCGGATTGTCATCACCGATCAGTTCCACACCGGCTTGAAAGAGCTCGCGTGATCGGGTGTCGTTGTCAGCACCCCGGCGAAACAATCGGGTGAAATAAGCCACCCTAAGCGGTCGCGCCACATCTTGCCACTGCGTGGCGGCAAGCTGGGCAATCGGGGTTGTCATGTCCGGCTTAAGGACCAAAATCCGGCCGTCCTCCCCGATCAATTTGTAGGTTTGGGCCTCCGAGGTGGCATAACTTTTCCTAAAAATCTCGTAGTCCACCAAAGCGGAGGTCATAATCTCTTCATACCCCCACCGGGTGAAGACATTTCGAATATCAAACTCGGCCGCGCGCATGCGAGCAGTTAGCGCGGAGATTTGTCGCGGTGATTCAGTCATGGTAGCCCCCTTTACCTCTTTATCTCTTTATGTGCCTAAAGAGTTAAAACATAACCTACCATAACCGACTCGGTGAGGAATGTCAAACGGAAGGTCCCACATCATCCGATGCTTCGGTTTGATCCCGAAGTCGCTCGATCGCCAAACGATAGCCATCCGCACCGTAGTAAAGAAAACGTTTGATTCGGCTAATCGTCGCCGAGCTCATGCCGGTCTCCCTGACCACCGCATCATATGTGGCACCGTCATACAGCATTTCAGCCGCGCGAAAACGCGCCGACAACGTATTTATCTCACTCACGGTGCAAAGATCTTCAAATAGGCGATAGAATTCTTCATGAGATTCGAGGGTCATCATCGCACTAAACAACCGGTCGGTCGCCGTATTTCTCAACCGCTCATTAAACGCCATGGATTCGCCACCTTTCGCCAAAGAGAAACTTCGTGATCGCTTGCAAAACCCCTTCATTTTAGGATGCGAAACGCTTTTGGGTAATGATAACCTGCCTTGAGAAGGTCTCGTCAGGACAACGGTACAAGGTGCGTTCGCGGATCCGAACATATTGGGATTTCATTTCATCGTTCGCCTCGGCCAATTCCTCCAGCGCCCCGCGCCCCTTCCACCAGACCCCAAAGCCACCGCTTCGAAGGAGGGGGGTGGAGAGCGCCACGAGGCCTCCAAGGTCGGTAAGGGCGCGCGCCACACAAATGTCGGCGACCTTTCCCGGATGCCAATCTTCAATCCGTGACTTAATGACGCGAACATTCGAAAGGTCACACGCCGCCGCCACTCGAAGCAAAAATCCAACCTTTCGTGACTCACTATCAATCAAGGTGAGGTCCCAGTGAGGGCGCGCCATCGCAATAACGAGGCCCGGAAACCCACCGCCACTCCCAAGATCAAATATTTGCAGGGGTTGTCGGCAACGCGCTGCACCCTTCGCCGCCAATCCATCAAGGGTACGAAGCCCCATCAACGAATCCGAAAGATGCCGGCCGAGAAGCACCTCCGATCGAGCATCGGCCACCAGATGCAGTTTTTCATTCCATTGGCGTAATTCGTCCAAATAAAGGGCGAGCGCGTCCGCGCTCCGGGGAAAAAGCGCCGTTGGGATCCCCGCTAGCGTGTTCGTAAGTCCCCGCCCACCCATCACTTCTTACCGGCTCCAATCCAGACCATAAGCACGGAGACATCGGCCGGCGTCACCCCGGGAATACGGCTGGCTTGTCCCAGCGATCGGGGACGGATCTTCTTCAACTTCTCCCGTGCCTCCCGGCTCAGTCCGGTCACCTCATCGTAGGCGAGGTCTTCTGGGATCGGACGATTCTCAGCGCGTTGAAACCGCGCAATCTGCTGGCGCTGTTTTTCGATATAGCCTTCGTATTTGATGCGGATTTCCACTTCCTCCGCGACGACGGGCGCCAAACGGGGCGGCGTCGGGTCCAAAAACCCGGTTAATGCCGAATAGCGGATCTCCGGACGTCGCAGAAGTTCCGCAAGGCTGGCGGCATCATGAAGGGGCGACGTCCCCTGCTTTTTGAGCCAAGCGTCTATTTCGGCGCTCGACTTGACGCGAACCTGATGCAGGCGTTCGATTTCCTGTTGGATCAATTCGCGGCGGCGACGCATCCTTTGATAGCGGGCTTTTGAAACCGCGCCCAACCGGTACGCCAATTCCGTGAGGCGTTCATCGGCATTCCCTTGTCGCAAAAGCAACCGGTATTCTGCCCGTGACGTCAGCATCCGGTAAGGCTCATCCACACCGCTCGTCGTCAGATCATCAACCAAGACTCCCAGATAAGCTTGCGATCGGTCGAGGAGGAGGGGAGGCTTCTCGCTGAGCCATTGGTGCACATTGATGCCGGCCAGGACCCCTTGGGCGGCCGCCTCTTCATATCCGGACGTCCCGTTGATTTGTCCCGCCGAGAACAATCCTTGAATCTTTTTCACCGCGAGGGAAGCATCCAACTCCAACGGGTCGAGATAGTCGTATTCGATGGCATAACCCGGCCTCAATATCTCCGCTTGTTCCAGTCCCGGTATGGTGGTCAAAAGTGCCATCTGAACATCTTCTGGCAAACTGGTCGATAGACCCAAAACATACATTTCCTCATTGTCCCACCCCTCGGGCTCGAGGAAGATGGGATGGGTGTTACGATCGGGGAAACGCATCACCTTGTCCTCGACCGATGGGCAATAGCGCGGTCCCACCCCACCAATGGTGCCATCGAAGAGGGGGGCGCGCTCAATGTTGTCGCGAATGAGACGGTGGGTGCCCGGTGTGGTCTTCGTCAACCAACACGGGAGTTGCTCCCGGATGGTTTCAAGCGGTTCATCCGGACGGTCCGGGTCATTGATGGGGGACATTAACGAAAAGGCCCGTGGCAATGGATCACCATCTTGACGGTGCATTTTAGCATAATCCACGGTCTGACGCGCCAAACGCGGCGGGGTCCCCGTTTTAAACCGGCGGATCTTAAGTGAATGGGCGGCGAGATCTTCCGACAAACCCTCTGCGGGCAAAAGCCCGTTGGGACCCGATTTATAGGCGTGATTCCCCGTGATCACCCGGCCCTCGAGATAAACGCCAGTGGTCAAAATAACCGCGGCGGCCTGATAGGTCAACCCGGTCTTGGTCAGCACGCCTTCAACCCGTCCCGAACGAATAAACAACCGGTGCACCATCGCCTGTTTGATCGTCAAACCGGGTTGGGTCATCACCCGTTTTCGCATATGAGCACTATAGGCAGATTTATCCGCCTGAGCACGAAGTGCTTGCACAGCCGGCCCCTTGCCCGTGTTGAGGGTGCGCATTTGTATAGCGCACGAGTCGATCGCCTTCGCCATAGCACCATCGAGGGCGTCAATCTCGCGGACCAACTGGGCTTTGGCGGGCCCCCCGATCGACGGATTACAGGGCATAAGGGCAATCCCATCTAAGTTAATGGTCAAAAGGAGCGTCTGCCATCCCAGCGCCGCCGTCTTGAGCGCCGCTTCGCAGCCGGCATGACCCGCCCCCACCACAATGACATCATACTTTCCCGACGCCTGCACAATATTGATCTCCCTTCATCCCGATTAAGACTACTTCCCCAAACAAAACGTCGAAAAGATGCGGTCGAGCAAGTCTTCCGTCACCGTATCCCCGGTAATTTGCCCCAGCGCTTCTAACGTTTCGCGAAGATCGATACTCACCATGTCGGCGGGCATATCGCCATCGAGCGCCGTCATCCCTTCATCGAGCGCCTCACGCGCCCGGCGCAAGGCCTGCTCGTGGCGGGCATTGGTGATAATGACCCCTTCTCCACCCATCTGATAACGGGAATCACCCAGGATCCGGCTGGAAACGGCTTCATCAAGCGTTTCCAGCCCCGAACGCGTTTTGGCAGATACGCGAACGATGGGAGCAAAGGGGAGATATTCCCGTAGCATCTTCTCCTCGATGGCCCCAACCCCTAAATCAATCTTATTGACGACGAGGATGACGCCTTGTTGTTCGGCCAACTCTCGCGCCAGCCGCACTTCTTCTTCTGAAAGCGGTTGCGTGTCATCTAACACGAATAGAATCAAATCGGCCTGTTGCGCGGCAGCCGTCGCACGATCGACCCCAATTCTTTCCACTTCATCCTCGCTGCTTCGGAGGCCGGCCGTATCCGTCAGGACCAAAGGCAGGCCGTTGACCACCACACTTTCCTCTAAAACATCCCGGGTCGTGCCGGGGATTTCGGTCACAATGGCCCGGTCGCGTCCGAGCATGGCGTTTAACAAAGACGATTTTCCCACATTTGGTTGACCGAGGATGACCGTTCGAACACCATCACGGAATGGTTTTCCGGTCGAGGCGCTGCGGATGAGGGCATCCAACTCGTCGCGGATGCTTACCAATTGTTCGCGAAACCGCTCGCGCGCTTCTGGTTCGATTGCCATTTCCGGATAGTCCAATACGACCTCCAAATGCGCCATCATGTCGAGCAACTGATGGCGAAGGCCTCGGATAACTGCTCCTAACCGTCCCGCCAACTGATCCAATGCAAGTTGCGCTCCCTTTTGCGAGCGCGAATCAATGAGATCGGCAACGGCTTCCGCCTGACTGAGATCAAGGCGGCCATTTAAGAACGCTCGCCGGGTGAATTCACCCGGTTCCGCCGGACGAGCACCCATCTGTAAAAGCGCCCTAAGAACGGCTGAAAGTGGCACCGGCCCCCCGTGACCATGGCACTCCACCACATCTTCGCCGGTATAACTATGAGGACCCCGCATCACCAGCAGCAGCACTTCATCAATCGGTTCATCGCTTTCAGGATCCGCAATATATCCATGATTCACTGTGTGTGAGGCTACATTGGCAAGATCATCGTCTTGGCCATGGGATCGACGAAAGACCCGCTCGGCAATGGAAATGGCATCCGGTCCCGTCAAGCGCACGATGCCAATCGCGCCCACACCGGGCGGAGTGGCCACCGCAACGATTGTATCCTCTCCTTGCCTCACGATTTGTCGCCCCCCTCGCCGAGATCACTAAGACCCATTTTATCACGATGGCGAAAGGCAACAAACAAAAAGGGGACGAACCGTCCCCGGGTTGCCCATCGTCTATTGAAACCAGATGCCATTGACCTGCTAAGCGGGGTGAATAATGATATGACGTTTGGGGTCCATTCCCTCGCTTTCGGTGCGAACGCGGTCGTCCGTTTGGAGAACAGTATGAACAATCTTACGCTCGTGAGGAGGCATCGGATCCAAATGGAAAGGGCGGCGGGTCTTGGCGACGCGATCGGCCAATCGAAGGACCATTTGTTCCAGCTCACGACGCCGCCGACTGCGAAAATCCCCGGCATCAAGCCGAATGGAGCGGCGATCCGATGACCGTTTCCCCGCGGTCACGTTCAGCAAGTATTGGAGCGCGTTTAACGTATCGCCCCGCCGACCGATGATTAAGCCGAGTGATTCACCGTCCACATCGACATAAATAGCGTCTTCATCCGAGCGGATCGAGATCTCCGCTTCGGAATCAATCGCTTTCAAGACCGTTTTTAAAAACTCCTCAACAAAATCTTCTTTGCTTTCTTTCATGCGGACCTCTACCGTGGCTTCACGTTGACCGATAATGCCGAGGAACCCGGAAGCCCCCTCCTCTAAAACGTCAACTTCTACCTGGTCCCGAGAAGCCTCAAGATCACGCAATGCGTTCTCTAAGGCTTCTTCAACGGTCCGCCCGTGACGAATAATGCGCTCTTGCATCGTCAGGCCGACTCTCCTTCCTGTTCCTGTTCCTGGCGCGCTTCAACTGCCAAGAAATGATTGACCACATACTGTTGGGCCACGCCAAACACCTGGGTGACCGTCAGATATAATGCCAGACCAGCGGGAAATTGTGCGCTAATATATCCGATAAAAACTGGCATCCCGTACATCATGATGGCCTGATTGCCACCGGCTGCGTTCTTTTGCATCGTGCTTCGTGTCTGGAAAAAGGTCGAAACCGCCGCCATAACAGGGAGGAGGTACAAAGGGTCGGGCTGAGCCAGATGCGGTAGCCAAAGAAAACTCGCATCCGCGCCAAACTCGAAGGTTCGAAGTGCGGTAAACATGGCGATAATAATGGGCATCTGGATAATGAGCGGTAGGCATCCCGCCGCCGGGTTGACCCCATGTTCTTTCCACAATTTGACCGTTTCTTCATTCATCTTCTGGGAATCATTTTTATATTTCTTCTTGATCTCTTGAAGTTCGGGATTGATCTTTTGCATCTTGGCCGTCATGCGGTTTTGTGAAAAGGTCAACGGAACCAGCAAAAGCCGAACCAAAACCGTTAAAATAATAATGCCGACCCCGTAATTGCCTGCAACACCACCGAATAGCTCTAACGCGTTTCGCACCACATCTACAATTGCTTGCCACATATTGGGATTCCACGCCCCTTATTTTGAATTGCGGCACCAACCTGCACGTGCTGCTTTTCAGAATGCATCACTTCGTCATTTTCTTTCACTTCGTCAGCATCCTCAGGGATCTCCCTTGGCTGGGGAACCGGATCATATCCCTGACCACCCCACGGATGACAACGCAGCATGCGTCGAACCGCCAACAGCCCCCCGCGAAAAACGCCGTGGAGCTCGATGGCCTTTTTCGCATAATCAGAACAGGTTGGTCGATAACGGCAACGCCCCGACACTAACGGGGATATCAAACGCTGATATCCTTCAATTATTACTAGTATGACATATCGACCCATGTCTTTCGACTCCCAAACAGGATTGAACGAACCTCTTATATAGATTAACCCATTGCCGGAAATTATGCCTAGAAGGAAGATGCCGATCGGAGAAGTCGTGCACGTGATAGTACGCGCATAAGGTCTTTTTGGATCTGTTCAAATGACGCCTCCTGCATGGCGCTTCGGGCAACGAGGACGAGATCGACGGGCGCAAGTTCTCCTGGTAAATGGCGAAAGGCTTCTCGGAGTCGGCGCCGAAAACGATTTCGCACCACCGCGCCCCCGAGTTTCTTGCCAGCAGCAAATCCCACCCTCGGGTGCTCAGTTACGCCACGTAAATAATGGATCACCACCAACCGACCCACAATGGTACAGCCTTCCTCGAAAACCCGGGAAAAACTCAAGCCACTGCGGAGTCGTTGTGCATCCAAAAGGGTACCCCCTAGCCGATAAGGTTACCGTGTACGCTTGGCAACTTTTTTTCGCCCTTTAGTGCGCCGGCGTTTGAGCACACGGCGTCCGGCCTTGGTCGACATGCGACGCCGAAATCCGTGCCGTCGCGCCGACTTTCTTCGACTCGGCTTATAGGTGCGTTTAACCAACGAAAAAACCCCCACTCATCAATGACCGGAGCATACCCGAATCAAAACGAATCACTATTGTTAACACGATTAAACGGGCACCCAATGCCATCGTATGATAACATGGATAGCCAATGGCCATTATAGCTGCCTGTGCGGGGTGTGTCAACAAAAAAGGGAAGGCTGGACCCCCAACCCCCAATTCAATCACCGAAATACCTGGTTTTTTCTTCTTTAGGGTCACCCCTAAAATGGGGGATGAAAACGCCCACCCTCCCTTATAATATGGCATGCCCTGACGAGCGCCGCTTGAAGGCCCTTCTGACCTCAAGCGATTTCTTCTCAAATGATTGGTCGTTGGCGAAGGAAACCGGGCCATCAATAGAGAATTAAATGTAGACGTACTCCGGTGAAAAGAAGTCGTCCCGCCGAAGACGTATCCCAGGTGGCCGGTGGACCCAAATCGGTCACCGCGGCACGTATCCTCGCGGTTGTGCCCGGATCCACAAGTTAATAACATAGACAACATCCTAAACCTATTGAGCCGCGATCAATTGGCAATGAATGGTGAGGCAAAAATGAGGATCCAAACACAGAATTTCCCTGGCAACCGGTGCGTTGGAGGCGTTCTTAATGGCTGAACAAAACAATGCCGAAAAAATCTGGTCCGAAACCCTCGATCGTGTTCGTAAAGACGTTTTGCGACCTAGTTTTGAAACCTGGCTCCGAAACTCACGAGCCGTGGAACTCGACCTGCACAAACGGGAGCTGGTCGTGGCGGTTCCCCATGAATTCGCCCGAAACTGGGTTCAGGAAAATTACGCCCAATCCCTCGAAAAGGCATTAACCGATGTGATGGGAAATGAGCAATCCGTCGATCTGGTGCTGACCTCCGATGAAATGTCGGATATGTTAGACGATGAACCGATTCCCGAGATGGATCGTTCCCAAGCCCATCGCACAAATCACGACTCGATGAAAAAACGTTTACCAAAACCGATTCATACGGGCCCTTTAAATCCAAAATACACGTTTGCTAACTTTGTCGTCGGCAACAGCAATCGCTTGTCCCATGCGGCCTGCCTCGCAGTGGCGCAGGCGCCGGCACGCGCTTATAACCCGCTCTTTCTTTATGGGGGGGTCGGGCTCGGAAAAACCCATTTGATGCAGGCCGTTGCCCACCGGGTGGCCCATGATTCATCGGATCTTAGCGTGGTTTACGTTTCGTCCGAGCGCTTCGCCAACGAACTCATTAATTCCATTCGTGATACCAAAACGGTTAACTTTCGAAACCGTTATCGAAATGTCGATGTGCTCATGATCGACGACATCCAGTTTCTCGCCGGGAAAGAGCGAACCCAAGAAGAATTTTTCCATACATTTAACACGCTCCATGAAGCCAATAAGCAAATTGTCATTTCAAGTGATCGGCCCCCAAAGGAAATCCCCACGCTAGAGGAACGGCTTCGTTCCCGCTTTGAATGGGGGCTCATCTCGGATATACAACCCCCTGATTTGGAAACCCGAATCGCGATTTTGCGCAAAAAAGCGGCTTCCGAAAATTTGAATGTTCCCGATGACATTTTGCATTTGATCGCGCAAAGCATCACCTCGAACATACGGGAATTGGAGGGGGCTTTAATTCGGTTGGTCGCCTTTTCATCGCTTCGGCAGCAACACATCGACATGGCCCTCGCCGAGGAAGCCCTTCGGGATTTGATCCCGACCAAACCGGCGGCTCAGCGAATCACCATCAAAGACGTCCAACAAGCCGTTTGTGAACATTACGAAGTCAGTATTGCCGATATTAATGGGCGTCGGCGTACCCAAGCCATTGCGTTTCCACGGCAATTGGCCATGTTCCTCGCCCGGGAACTCACCGACTTCTCGTTACCTCAAATCGGTGCCGATTTCGGCGGGCGCGATCACAGTACCGTGATTCACGCGTATAACAAGATAAATAAGGATCTGGAAGCGGATTCCGACTTACGGGCCCAGGTCGATGATCTTATGAAGACAATCAAGGGCACTTTGTCATGAGGTGAGCAGGCCTGTGTACAGCTTTTTGATAATTTGTTGGTAAACTGTCAGTAACGGGTTGATAAAGAAGCGAAACCAAGCAGGGTGTGAATACTGTGGATAAAAATTTTAGACTACTCACAAATTGTCCACAGGATGTGAGTAAAGGGGATTCGGGCTTTAACAGCATTATCAACAGTATCCACACCCCCTACTACTACGACGACTAAATTAATTAAATATTAGCTTTCGTCGTTTATAGACCCACAACCCGGTAAATTGAGGAAAGGTCGGTGTGACATGAAAACCATCATTCAGCAAGAACCCCTTCATTTTGGACTCCAGATGGCATATCGTGCCTTATCATCCGGTACCACACATCCCATTTTGACCGGTATCCTGCTTACGGCCCAAGAAGGCATCATCCATCTGGCCGCGACCGACTTGGAAAAGAGCATCGAAGTCGTCATCCCGGCGAGTGTTGAACAACCCGGATCCTTGGTTTTGCCGGGACGCGAGTTCAACGAAATCATCAATCGCATACCCGGAGGCGACATTACACTGAGTGCTCCCGAGGATCAGCATCAGGCCGTGATTTCCTGGCGGGCTTCGGAGTTCGTGCTAAACGGATATCCGGCGGATCAATTCCCCCCGCTGCCCACGCCCGAGGACGGGCAATCCTTTCACCTTCCGGCGGCCGCCCTTGACAATGCCCTCAGTAAAACCGTTTATGCCGCTTCTCAAGACGATTCCATGCCCATCATTAGCGGGGTCCGGCTGACCCTTCAGGAGGGCATGCTCCAGGCGACAAGTACTGACGGTTATCGCATTGCCGTTTGCGATACTGAGTTGCCCATCGAATATCCGGGTGAGCTCGAGGTGGTCCTTCCCCGCCGCGGAATCAGTGATCTGCTTCGAATTTTAGCTTCCGCTGGGGATGACGATGTGGAACTGGCCTTATCTGAAAATCATATTTTCCTTCGTTTGAACACTGGAATCCATTACTCCATGGTGGTGCTTGAAGGTCGGTATCCGGATGTTTTGTCCATGGTGCCAGGCGCTTCCGATTTCAATACCCATGTGACCTTCGACCGTGATGAGTTCATTGGGGCCTGCTCCCGAACCGCCTTACTCGCCGACGATCGTAAAGGGGCTCGACCGGTGCATCTTCACATCCAAGATGAACGGCTCATATTTAAAGCCCAGTCCCCAGAATTGGGTGAAGCGTACGACGAAATTGAGGCCCAAATCGAAGGCGATCCCCTCGCGATCCTCTTCCAATCGAAATATTTATTAGATGGGATCAAACACATCAGCGACGATCGTGTTCGCTTTAGTTTCACCGATGCTGAAAATGCGGCCCACCTGCAAGGTATTGACAGCAGCGAGTTTTCTTACATCGTGCTCCCCATGAAGCCTAGGCAGTAGGTGAGGACGATGACGACCATTAAAGTGCCAGTCGATCTCAATCAGCGCCTTCGACTCGATGCATTTTTGAA
>SLMV01000056.1 GCA_007133365.1 Clostridia bacterium | reverse complement strand
CCCTCATATTCGATCGGGTTTTGCGTCGCCATCACCAAAAACGGATATTCGAGAGGATACGTGGTACCATCAACCGTTACCTGGTTTTCCTCCATCGCTTCCAATAGACTCGCCTGGGTTTTGGGTGAGGCGCGGTTGATCTCATCTGCCAGGACGATGTTATGGAAGATGGGGCCTTTACGAAATACAAATCGACTGCCCTCGGATTCCAGCATCGAGGTACCGGTGACATCCGTCGGCAATAGATCCGGGGTGAACTGGATCCTGCGAAAACTTAAGTTTAAGGATTGAGCGAGACTCTTGATGAGGGTCGTCTTTCCGACACCGGGTACGTCTTCGACCAGCACGTGTCGGCCGATGGCAAGGGCCAATATCAGGTTTCGGATAATCGTGTCCTTTCCGACGATCACCCGTTGTATATTGGTCACCAGGGATTGCATGACTTCGGTGGCGGAATGATCCGGGGCGCCCAGTTTGACCAGTCCTTTCCTAATTCTATCTGATTCAGTTTTCGTGTTTTTACACTATATCATATTCTAGATTCACCAAATGAAATGTCGTTGATAATTACGATGGGTAGCCTAAGTTGCTCTTTAGAATACCACATAACGCGGGGTGTTTGTGAAGCCAATACGTTGATTGGTCTTTTTGGCGTTCAAAATGGCATCTGCATGCCATTTAAGAGGAACGGATTGGGCATAAAACACCAGGCTCGGGGCCGAGGGTGGCGATTGCAACCGGCGTTTTGTCTTAAATTCGCGGGCTCGGGTGGCGGTTGGGCATATTGCGGGCCGTTTCGCCCCTTTCAAGGTATCGCCGATATCGTTAAACTTAATGTGAGTACGACGTGTTGATGATCGAAGAGGGTATTGTTTTAGAAGTGGAGGGATTGCTGAATGATTTCGAAGCGGTTACAGTCAGTCAGTCCTTCAGCGACGTTGGCCATTGATGCAAAGGCCAAGGAACTGGAGGCGCAAGGGAACGATATTGTTAAGTTTGGCGTCGGTGAACCGGACTATCCTACCCCGGAACATATTAAACAGGCTGCGGTAGAAGCCATTCAAAATGATGAAACGCGTTATACGGCCAACAACGGAATTCCCCCGCTAAGAGAAGCCATTTGCCGCAAATTTCTAGAGGATAACGGTTTGGAGTATAGCCCGGATCAGATTCTGGTATCGACGGGTGCCAAACAGTCCATTTATAATGCCGTGATGACCTTGGCGGAACCCGGCGACGAAGTCATCATTGTGGCCCCGTACTGGGTCAGCTATCCGGAACAGGTGCGTTTGGCCGGCGCCGTGCCGGTCGTCATTCAAACGGACGAATCCACGGGATTCAAAATGACGCCGGATATGCTAGAGGATGCGATCTCCCAAAAGACCCGTGCGTTAATCCTCAATAGCCCGAGTAACCCGACGGGAAGTGTCTATACTCAGGAGGAACTACAAGGGTTGGCAGACGTTCTGGTCAAGACGGACGTATGCGTCATTAGCGACGAAGTTTATGAATCGCTTATGTACGATGACCGTGAGCATGTGAGCATCGCTTCGGTGACACCATCCATTAAGGATCAATGCATTGTGGTTAACGGCGTCTCCAAAGCCTATGCGATGACGGGTTGGCGGATCGGGTATGCCGCGGGCCCACTTGACATCATCAAATCGATGGGCACGGTTCAAAGCCATTCCACCAGCAATGCCGGCTCCATTGCCCAGTGGGCTGCATTGGAAGCCCTAACGGGACCCAAACAACCGATCTTCGATATGGTGGCGGAATATCTTAAGCGCCGCGATTACATGACGGAACGCCTTCAGGCTTTGCCCGGCTTTACCTGCAGTAAGCCCGGGGGAGCCTTCTATATCTTCCCCAATATCAAGGAACTCATTGGTCGGGAGATCCAGGGCGAGACCATCACGGATTCCGATGCGTTTTGCAAACTGGTTCTGGAAACGTCTTATGTCGCCATTGTTCCTGGTACCGGTTTTGGTTCGCCGGAAAATGTTCGCTTCTCCTATTCGACGTCGATGGACCGCATCAAAGAAGGCATGGACCGACTCGAGGACCTGTTGACGTCTTAATTTCCTATCGATGACGACGGAGATATTGATCATCCCGGGCCGGTGATGAACCGCCCGGGATGATCGGTCAAAGGCCAAGGTGATCGACATGACGATGCCAAAGCCGGGGCAGCGGGTGGCCGTTTTGGGTTTTGGTAAGAGTAACCGAGCGTTGGTCAATTTCTTGATGCGCCGCGATGTATCGGTCGTAGTCTACGACCAAAATTCGGATCTTGCGTCCATCGAAGGTATTGACCCCCAAAACGTCGGGCCCGGTTATTTAGAACAATTCGAACATGCGCAAACTACTCAGGGGTTTGATTGGGTTTTCGTCACCCCCGGCATGCCAAAAGATGGCCCGGAAATTACGCGAGCCCGGCAAATGGGGGCGGCTATCTCGAGCGAGATGGCGCTTTTTATGGATCATTGCCCGGCACCCATGGTGGGGATTACCGGAAGTGCGGGCAAAACGACCACCACCACCTTGCTGGCCGAATGTTTGCGCACTCGCCCGGGCCGAGTTTGGCTGGGCGGCAACATCGGCCACCCGTTAATTGACGTCCTTGAGAACATCAAGCCGGAGGATCAGGTGGTGCTGGAGCTCTCTAGTTTCCAGTTGGAACTCGCCCATCGCGTGCCTTCGGTTGCCGCCGTGCTCAACCTT
>SLMV01000133.1 GCA_007133365.1 Clostridia bacterium | reverse complement strand
GGCTATCCCGGAACACCCAGTACTGAGATTCTCGAAAGCCTCGTTGCCGGCAACTATCCCGATATCTATGTGCAATGGTCAACCAACGAAAAGGTGGCCCTAGAGGTGGCCATCGGGGCGTCCTTGTCAGGTGTTCGTGCCCTAGCAACGATGAAGCACGTTGGCGTCAATGTCGCAGCGGATCCCCTGATGACCGTCACATACATGGGGGTAGGCGGTGGACTGGTCCTGGTCACGGCGGACGACCCCGGTATGCATAGTTCCCAAAACGAGCAGGACAATCGGCATTATGCACGTTTCGCCAAGATCCCCATGTTTGAGCCGAGCGATAGCCAAGAAGCGTGTGCTTTTATGGCGGATGCTTTTCGGTTGTCGGAATCCTTTGACACCCCGGTTCTCGTCCGGAGCACGACTCGCATCTCCCACTCCAAAGGAACGGTGGATCCGCCAAAAGCCCAAACGAGTGCCGTCACACCCGGATTTCACCGGGACCCGGAAAAACTGGTGATGATTCCGGCTCACGCCCGGAAACGACATCCGATCGTTGAGGAGCGATTAGAGCGCCTTATCCAGTTTGTGGAAGATGATTCGACCCTTAACCGGGTGGAAATGCGGGATCCTTCGATCGGTATCGTGACTGGGGGCATTGCTTATCAATACGTTCGGGAAGCGCTCCCCGATGCCAGTGTTTTCAAGTTGGGCCTCAGCTACCCCCTTCCGATCCAGCGTCTCAAGGAATTTTCCCGGCAAGTTGACGCGCTTTACGTGGTGGAGGAACTCGATCCATTTTGGGAAAATGAACTTAAGGTAGCCGGAATCGAAGTCCGCGGCAAAGATCTTTTCCCAATGGTGGGAGAACTGTCCCCACAAATTATCCGACAAAAAATCTTGAGGGAGGATCCTTCCCCTCGAGGGCCGATACCGGATCTTCCCGGAAGACCCCCTGTCCTCTGCCCGGGTTGCCCGCATCGTGGCGTGTTTTACACTCTTAATAAACTTAATTATACCGTCACCGGTGATATCGGTTGTTATACGCTGGGCGTATTGCCGCCTTTATCCGCGATGGACACGACCACCTGTATGGGCGCTAGCATCGGGCATGCCCTCGGCATGGAGAAAGCGTTAGGGGACGATACGCCCCCGCTGGTTGCGGTTATCGGTGATTCAACCTTTATGCACTCGGGGATGACCGGGCTCGCCGATGTGGTTTTCAATCGAGGGGAGATCACGACGTTAATCCTTGATAACCATACCACAGCGATGACCGGCCATCAGGGCAATCCGACGGCCGGGTACGATGTACACCTCGAAGCGGCACCTCGCATTGACTTCGTGAAATTGGCAGAAGGTCTCGGTGTGCCGAATGTCCGCCGAGCCCGTCCGTATAATCTGGCCGCATTTGCCGAGACGCTTCAGTGGGCCGATGCGCAGCCCGGGGCCTCGGTCATCGTCGTTGATCAACCTTGCGTTTTACTCCCCGGCATCGACCGATCACGTTCACTTCGAGTGACCGACGACTGCACCGGGTGCGGTCAATGCTTACAATTAGGTTGTCCGGCTTTGTACCGTGAGAATCCCGAGGAGCGCACTTCGGTAGCCATCGACGCCAATGCTTGCGTCCAATGCGGAATGTGTGCCCAAGTTTGCCCATTTGATGCGATCGTACCAAGGGGGGAAAGTAAATGAGCGAGATTAACAATGTCTTGGTGACCGGCGTCGGCGGTCAAGGCATTCTACTGGCGACGGATGTGCTCGCGGATGTGTTCCTCAAGGCCGGATTCGATGCCAAAAAATCCGAGGTTCACGGAATGGCACAACGTGGCGGGTCGGTCGAAAGTCACGTCCGCCGATCGGCCAGGCGGGTCGATTCACCGCTCATCCCGGAAGGATGTGTTGATGCCCTTTTGGCCTTCGAACCCCTAGAAGCGCTTCGATATGTGCACCTGACCCATCCAAGAGCATGGGTCATCTATGACCCCCGCCCCATTCCCCCTTTGTCGGTATCCCTTGGCCAGTCAGCCTATCCGACTCAAATTGAACAAAGCCTCAAGCGCTTTACAAACCAGATCCTACCCGTTTCCGCATCGGATATCGCCAATGCCTTGGGGAATCCCCGCGTTAGTAATGTTGCGTTATTGGGGGCGCTTCAACGGCTGATGGGAATTGATGAGGAAATTTGGCTAGCGGTTATTCGTGAACGCGTACCGGCCAAGGCCATTGAAGTCAATCTAGCAGCATTCAAACAGGGGCAAAAGGCCTGATTATTCCAACCCAGCCGGGGCCGTGCGAGATCGGCCCCGGCCCGACTTAACGTTCCGGATGCTCCTTTTCGATCTTCACCGAAATCACAGGCTCCAAACGCTCAATCTCTTCGACAACGTCCGCAATGCTCAATCGCTTTGGAAACTTCAGGTCCATCTCCAATACCATTTCCTCGTGATCCGACGTCATCTGCAAACCCGAGATGTTGATGCCATGGGCGCCGAACACACCCCCGATACGGCCGAGAACGCCGGGCTCGTCTAGAGCCCGAATGACCCCAGAACCCCAGCTCCTTTGTAAGGCAGCATAAGGCTCAATCCGATTTAAAATCGTCAGCGTGACCAAAGTGAGCGCCATGGCGAACCCGCCGTATAGATAAAGGCCCGATCCCGCGGCTAATCCGAGACCCGCCGTAATCCACAAGCTAGCGGCCGTCGTCAGCCCACGCACATTGACACCTTCTCGCAAAAT
>SLMV01000086.1 GCA_007133365.1 Clostridia bacterium | reverse complement strand
TTGGGCCCGTTGATTTCGCGTGGCCCATCGTCTGACGGTTCGGTGAATGGCGGCCAATCGTCGCAAAAACTGAATATCTCGGATGTCTTGTATTGGGAGAGGAGCGTGGTGAATGGTGAATCTGAAGGGTAAGTGGGTCTTCCTTCTCGTCGTCCTTTCGATCATGATTTTGATGGTGGGCTGTATGCGTGCTGAGGTTCCGGTGGAACCCGATGATCCGGATGAACCGGGGGCCGAGGACCCCGTCGATGATCCCCAGCCGACCAAGAGTAAGGTGGTGGTGGGGCAAAACTTCACCGGGACCGTATCCTGGGATCCTCCGCAGGATTGGCATTCCGCCGAAGAATGGACCATCGAGAACGCATATGATTATTTGTTTTATCGATGCCCCGAGAATAAAGAGTGGGTTCCCGAATTAGCTTACAAATGGGAACGCATTGACGATTTGACCGTTCGCTTTTGGCTCGAGGAAGGCGTAAAGTTTCATGATGGCACTGATTTTACGGCCGCGGACGTCAAGAGTCATTATCGGCGCATTATTGAGGGACCCCGCGAACTTTACATTGTGAGTCATCAGTATGATTATATCGACAAAATGATCATCCATGATGATTACACCATTGATTTTGTGTCGAAGGAGCCCACGACCCTCTTTTTCTGGCGCTTGACTCAGCAGAATAACGGTGCCGGTATTGTGAGCAAGGCCTACTATGAAGAAGTGGGCGCCGAAGGCATTCACCGGTGGCCGATGGGAACCGGCCCGTGGAAATTAGATTCCTGGGCGCGCGATGAGTTTATCCTGTTTGAGCGAAATGAAGACTACTGGCAGACCGACAAGATGCCCAACTATGACTGGCTCGAGTTTCGGATCATCCCGGAGATGTCGACCCGAGTCGCGGAGCTTCTAACCGGAGGGCTCGATCTAACCTTCGATATCAGCCCCGAGGACGAAGCCCGGGTTGCAAATGCCCCCGGTATTCAAAGCCTTTGGCAAAAAGCAGTGGCAGGCTATATTATGCGCATCCGCACCGAGCGTGACCCGCAATTCGCCGGCGATCCGCAGTTGGATCGATACTTCCTGACGGAAGACTGGCGGATCCGAAAAGCCGTTGAGTTGGCGATTGATAAGTATGGGCTTCGTGATATCGCCGGTGGCGAAGGGGAACCGATGCGGGTTCGCAATTTGCGGCCGGCCTCCTGGGCGAGCCCCAAATTATATGGACCGGAAGCCAACCTGTACGATCCGGAGGCTGCGCGGGCCCTAATCGCCGAAGCCGGGTATGCACCGGGCGAGGCCACGCTTGTTTTCCATGCGGGCGTTCGACCGGATCTTTGCCCGGATATCGCCGAAGTGGTCAAACAGATGTTGGAAGAGGTCGGATTCACGGTCGACATGCGCATTTTGGCCGGTCCGCTTCTCAATACCGAAGTCTATAACCCCGGAAAATCCGAGGAATTACTGCTTTATCCCATTGGCGGTAACCATAATCCCTTCTTCGCCACCATGGCCTATCTGAGTGATCGGGCGACGCTTAGAGGTGGAATGGGCCTGGTGAATGAGGAAACGCTGCCAGAAGAGCTTAAAAACTATCATGAGCGCGTGGATTCCTTGTTAAACACGGCGTACACGGCGGTTGATGACGAACAAAAGAGTATCAATGCCTATCATGAAGCTCTGGAATTAGTGGCCGATGCCCGTGCCCGGGAACTCGGGCTGTTCCAGCTTAGCACCCTCTGGGGCATCAGCGATGACATCGAGTACACGCCGCGTTTCGACAACGATATTTGGGGTTACGATATCAAGGTCGTCCGCTGAGAAGGTTTCAACGAAAGGGAGCATTACACGAAGACGAATTGGGGGAACGGCAATGTCCGTTCCTCCTGTTTTTCCATTTGCGATGAGGGTTAAGGGAGAATCCATAGGTCGAGGAGATAGGCAACCAAGGGGATGGTGATGAGGCTCAAAACGGTGGTGATAAAGATGGCCATGGACGCGTAATGATACTCCTTCCCGTATCTTCGGGCCACCAAGGCCACCGTGACCATCGTCGGCATCGCGGCTTCCATCGTTACCACCTGCTGGACGATGACCGGAACGCCCAAGGCCACGACCAAAAGCCCCATGAAAAGCGGTGATACCAAAAGACGGAGAAAGGCGATGAGGTAGATGGTGGGGTCGAAATCGGCCCGATTGAGTTTCATCATCCCCACCGTCATTCCAATCACCATGATGGCTAGTGGCGTGGTGATCTGCCCTAACATTTCCGCGAGTCCCATGATAAAGGAGCCCGGGGACAAGCCGAACCACCCGAGGGTGAGGGCGACCACCAGAGTGATCATGGGAGGGTTGAAAATTTGCCGGATATTATGACGTAACCGCATCTGAGGTAGATTATTCATTAGCGTGATGCCGATGCTCCACATGATGAGACTGTGGCCGAGCTCGAAAAGGAACACGGGTGCGACGGTAGCCTCTCCGTACAAACTGGTGATCACCGGAAGGCCGATAAAGATCGTGTTGCTAAAGGCGATGGTGACGACGAAGAGATCGCGTTTGGCCGAATTCTTAAACCCAATGAGGACGCTGATGCCATAGGCCAGCGCCATCATGCCAAGGGCCATCGCCATGGCAAAAAAGGGCAAGGGATAGGATTCGATCAGGATGCTACGCTCGAACGAGGACAGGACACTGTGAAAAATGAGAGCGGGAATGGCAAGCGAAAACAAGATTTCGGCGAACACCTGAACATCTCGCTCGCGCACGGTCCCTCGGCGGGCAAAAATAA
>SLMV01000148.1 GCA_007133365.1 Clostridia bacterium | reverse complement strand
TCTTCCTGCCACAAACCAATTAACTGTTCCAATTCCCGCCGGATATCCGGCCACCCGGCCCCAAAATACTCGGACAATTCCGATTCACGCCGTTCGAGTTCGAATTCCACCTCCGCGAGTTGTTCGCGTTCTTGGCGCAATCTTCCTCGTAAGGCTTGCTTTTCCACTAGCTCATCCTCGAGAAAAGCCAGCGCCTCCTTTTCTGCCCGAATGTCGGATAAAGCAAGCAGGGCACCCCGTGAGACGGATCGCAATAAAGCCGATTCTCGCAGAAATTCCCGAATCGAGGTGGCGCCAATCAAAATTTCAAAATACGACGTCGGTCCCCGGCGATGGATCCAACGTAACGCAGTCACGGTGCGGCCCTTCGCATCTAAATATCGATCTTCGGCCGTCTCGAGGGTTTCCTCTAAGGCCACAATCTCCTCTTCGACATCCGTGATCCTTTGATCAAGGGCTTCCCTTTCCTCACGTGTCATGTCCACCGCCAACAGCCAATCAAAATAATCGGACAAGCGGTCCCTTTCATTTTGCGACAGCTGCTCAAGAGGATAGGCGCTCGAAGAAAAGGCGAGAGCCACAATCATCACGATGGCGAGGATGACACTTACGCTGATCCGAGTCGCCCCTTGCATACACCCCCCCTTCCCCAACCTCAAAACCCATTACCATCCACCCGTTAAGGATGGGACGCTTTGGCTCGATGCTCGCAGGATTTGGCCCCCGAATGTCCTCTATCATTCAACCGCGACGTCACCGCTAGCCTACTCAACGGTGACACTCTTTGCCAAATTGCGCGGCATATCCACCGGACACCCTCGTAAAACAGCGGCATAATAAGCCAATAATTGCAGCACACCCGCCACCAACAGCGGGGCCAGACTCGGGGCCGTTGGCGGCACAAAAATGACGGACTGTGCCATGTCGATTAGGCGGCCCTCTTTTAGGTCCGTGACGAGGCCAATCCATCCGCCTCTCGCTCGGACCTCCTCGATATTGGAACTCATCTTGCTGCGCAGGTGCGCTTGGGTGCTGACAGCCAATACGGGAATTCCCGGTTCCACTAACGCAAGCGTTCCATGCTTCAACTCACCCGCCGGATACGCTTCGGCGTGAATGTAAGAAATCTCCTTCAGTTTCAACTGACCCTCCATGGCGGCTGCATAGTCCAGGCCTCGTCCAATAAAAAAAGCATCCTGCCAACCCGCCACATATCGGGCCATCTCCTTGATCGGCGCATGATCCTGAAGCAAATCCCTCATTTTCTGGGGAAGATGGGGCATCTCCTTTAACAAAGCCCGAACATCCTCACTCATCTCGTGGCCGGCTAGGAGCCCACTTAAACGGGTCAAATGGCACGCGAGGAGTTGCAGCACTAGAAGCTGTGCGGTATAGGTCTTGGTGGAAGCCACGGAAATCTCCGGTCCGGCGCGGGTATAGATCACATGGTCAGCCTTTCTAGATAAGGATGAGCCCACGACATTGGTGATGGCCACCGTCTGGGCACCGTGCTTCGCTGCCAATTCGAGACACGCCAAAGTATCCGCGGTTTCGCCCGATTGGCTGATGAAGACCGTCAACACCTCCGGTCCCAATACCGGGTCCCGGTAACGAAACTCCGAGGCTATCTCCGTTCTTACCGGCATGCGGAGAAGGTTTTCAAACATGGGCATGGCCGCCAGACCCGCGTGGAAGGAGGTGCCGCATCCAACCAGGTAGATTTGTTCCACTGTCTCTAAATCCGCCCGGGTAAACGTAATTTCCGGCAGATGGATGTCCCCATTCTTGATACGCCCTTGAAGGGTCGCCTCCCAAGATGCCGGTTGCTCTTCGATTTCTTTTAACATGAAATGGGGATAACCACCCTTCTCCGCCATTTCGGCGTCCCAATCCACATGGGTGATCGAACGCTCGATAACTACCCCGTCTTCATCATAAATTACAACGTCATCGACGGTTAGATGGGCCAGGTCCCCGTTTTCCAGGATGATCACATCGCGCGTGTAGGGAAGCAGGGCGGCCACGTCGGACGCGAGGTAGTTTTCACCGTCACCGATTCCAACCACAAGCGGACTGTCTTGACGAACTCCGATCAAGGACGAATTGGATGAATGATCCACGATCGCCAATGCGTAAGCACCCTGAAGTCGCCGAACCGTCTCCCGTACGGCACTCAGGATATCATGGTCCTCATTTTTGAAATGCTCGATCAGGTGGGGAATCACCTCGCTATCCACTTCTGTCTGGATGCAATGCCCCAATTGTTCGAGATCCGCTTGGAGCTCGGAGTAATTCTCAATGATACCATTATGCACGACCGCAATTTGCTGATGACAATCGGTATGCGGGTGGGCATTCCGATCACTAGGTGCCCCATGCGTTGCCCACCGCGTATGACCAATGCCGATCCCAGATTGCGAAAAGGATCCTTTCTCAAGGGCGGCTTCAAGCCCCTCGGATAAAGCGCCTTCGCGCTTAATCACTTTAACCTCGGGATTGCCCTCCTCACATAAGAGCGCGATCCCAGCCGAATCATAGCCTCGATACTCCAAACGGCGTAACCCGCTCATCAATATTTCTTGGGCATCTTGTTTTCCAATATATCCAACAATTCCACACATTCTAATGCCTCCTTCCAACGATTGAAAAGAGGACAAAATCGAATCCCTAGGGTCACCCGGAGGCGCTTTGTGCTCACAGTTGCCTGCGAGTTTTGTGGCCCGGTAACGACCGACCTTGCCGTGGAGCATCCGCCGAAAACTCGATGAACTCCAGACCTCGTCAACCCCGACCTCCTTGGGGTCCAGGCGCTTGCTTCTGGCTTTTTTCCCTCATCATCCGACATAACTCACATCTAGGGGCCTTGTCCTCTTTTAGGCGCAATCCAATCCCAACCGCTCACCAACAACAGTGGCTAAGCGTTCGGCAATCCGTCGCACCATATCTTCTGAGGGACCCTCCACCAGTACGCGAATAACCGGCTCTGTCCCTGAAGGTCGCACCAAAATCCGACCCTTTGGTGCCAACTTTGCTTGTGCCTCTTTGACGGCGCTTGCGATCACCTCATCCGTCGAGAATCCCTCTTTGTCATGGACCGGTACGTTGATGACGATCTGCGGATATTTCTCCAACCCCTGCAACAGCTCGCTTATGGATGCGTCTTCATCTTGCATCGCCCGTGCGATTGCCAGTGCTGTCAGGATCCCGTCACCAGTTGAAGCATAATCACCCATGAGAATGTGCCCGGACGTTTCACCACCTAGGCATGCTGCCTCGTCTTCCATCCTATGCATTATTTCCCGATCGCCCACCGCACAATGGATGACCGAAACACCAAGGCGTCCCAGGGACGCATCCAGACCGCGGTTATTGATCACCGTCGTCACCACTTTACGATCCCGAAGCCGCCCCTGCCGTAACAACCAACAGGCAATAATGTAGAGAACATCATCACCATCGAACACCCGACCGGAAGGCGATACTGCGATCAAGCGGTCCGCATCGCCATCGAGGGCAAAGCCGACATCGTACCCACCGGAAAGCATGGCACCGACCAAATCCTGAGGATGAGTGGAACCACAATCCGCATTAATATTATCCCCGTCGGGATTCGCATTCAACACCGAAACGATAGCGCCGGCCTGTTCGAATGCCGCAGGACCCAAACGATATCCCGCCCCATTGGCACAATCAATGGCGACGCGCAAACCTTTTAGTGACTCCGAACTTAGATCCAACGCTGTGAGCAAGCCGTCTAGATATGCGTAGACCTGCCGGGTGCCGGGAACAACCCGTCCCAGGTGACGACCGATCGGACGAGACACTGCATGGCGATCCATCTGGGATTCTATGATTTGCTCTTCCTCAACACGAAGTTTCTTCCCGTGCTGGTTAAAAAACTTGATGCCATTATATTCAACAGGATTATGGCTAGCAGAGATCACAACCCCGCCGATAACATTGGGATCATTAGCTGCCGCATGCGCGACGCCCGGCGTCGGTACCGTGCCCAAATCCACCACATCAAATCCCGCCGACGTTATGCCGGCAACGACAGCACCAAAAAGCATATCTCCCGAACGGCGGGTATCCCGCCCCACAGCCAACGCTCCGGTCGACGTCGCGGCGACCTCACTAAAAAACACGGCCCCACTTCGAACCAGCGATATCGCCAGTTCCGGTGTGAGTGTCTCGTTGGCAATCCCACGCACGCCGTCCGTGCCAAAAAGTGATGATGACACAATACCCCTCCTAAACCATGCTCGCCTGCCATTATCCAGATGCCGCTCGGCTCACTCTTCATCTTCATCTTGGGCATCAGGATCCATAAACATCAATTCGATCACGACGTCCTGCGGGTCAATTCGCATTCCAGCAGGATCTTCAATGGTCGTTCCCACCGGTATTTCGACCTCAAGCGTATCGTCGAGGTCAAGGCCCGTCAGGTCAATGGGCTCCGTCAGAACATGGTCTAACTGTTCCACGGCTTCTTCCGGTCCCGTTACGCTGACCATCCGTGGCCGCACCGTCACCGACGTCAAAACTCGATCCGGGGGCAATTCGCCATACATTACCGGTTTCACCGGCAACTGTCGCGTGACTTGTGTTTCTTCTCGAGCGATCAACACATCGACCTGGCGCGGGATCAAGAGCACCCCTCGGACCGGATTCCCCTCGGCATCCACCGGGGTACAAACCACGCGCTCGCGAAGGTCCTGATCGAGCCCATCAACCTCGACCTCAGCCTGGACTTCAGCGATTTGCTCCACTCGACTCATCGGCCCATTGACCACCACTTGTGCGGGGTCGGCGGTCGGCTCGGCCAGTTCGGCCTCCGGAGTGCCGGTCAAACGAATCGAAACTTGAAACACTTCCTCAACCGACTGCTCTAACTCCACCGTCACCGTTTGGGGTTCCACCTGAACCAGCTGAACCCCCCTAGGAACCGAAACGGTAACAAAATAATCGACCGCACCACGGCTGGCCCCCGACAAATTGACCGCCGCGACAAAATCTTCGGGCGATAGGTCCGACATAATCTCGCGATCCCCGCGAAGCGTCACGTCCACTGTTTCCGGTGAAGTATCGACCACTGAAAGATTCTCGGGCAGGTTACGCCAAGTCAACGGGATATTGGGAAAAGTTCTTTGGACATCCCGGTTTTGCCCGCTCGCCACCCCCACCCATAGCGCCAGGGCGATTACAAAGGACATAATCAAGACTAGGCGGTCATTATGCAGAAACTTACTCAGTGGTGTCACCTCCATTCTTCAAGAAGGAAAAGACGCCGGATCGCTCATCAATCGACAGAAGTTTTTCAAGCATTTCTTGCATGTTATCCTCATCCAAATTACGGATCAAGGTGCCATCCCGAGCCAAAGAAACGGCCCCATTCTCCTCGGAGACCACCAGAGCCACCGCATCGGTCTGCTCCGTGATGCCAAGTGCGGCTCGATGGCGTCCCCCCATTTTAGGATCAACCGGTGATTCGGTCAATGGGAGAAAACAAGCCGCCGCAGCCACCCGGTTACCCCGCAAAATGACGGCACCATCATGAAGCGGTGTGTTCGGCACGAAAATGTTCACCAAAACCTCGGGCGAAACCCGACCATCAATCGGAATCCCGGTTTCAATAATGTCACCGAGCCCCGATTCACGTTCAATCACGATCAGGGCACCGATCTTATTTCGGGCCAGCATGCGAATGGCCCGACGCAAATCTTTAAGAAGCTGTTCGAGATCCGAGCGTTCGAGGAATGCGATTCCCGGGCCGAAAAGACGTCCGCGACCCACATGCTCCAGCGCACGGCGAAGCTCCGGCTGAAATACGATCGGAATCGCCACTAGAAGCGAAAACTGGGCTTGCTCCAACAACCAGTTGACCACCGAAAGATTTAACCAACCGCTGACCATCGTGGCAAATAAAAGCACCAAAATCCCCTGAACCAGATGGATGGCACGCGTCCCTCGAATAATCAATAGAAGGCGGTAGAGAATATAAGCAATGAGCAACACGTCAAGGATTGAAATGAAGATTTCCCCGACCGTCAACGACTCAATATGATAAACCACTTGCATCCAAAGCGATGCCACAGGCGCTCCTCCTATTTACCACGATTTTGTCCCGTCTCTGGCATAGTAGGCCAAACTTTGAAGTTCCGAAGTCAAGTCCACGGTGCGCACAACGAGCTCGCTCGGCACCTCTAAATGAACGGGCGCAAAATTTAACACGGCACGAATTCCATTCTCCACCAATACATCGAGAACCTCCTGCGCCGCATCGCGGGGTACTGCAATGATGGCCAATCGGATTCCTTCGCGCTGAATAATTTCCGATAACATCTCGAATGGTTTCACCCGCAGGCCGGCAATCTCTTTTCCAATCAGTTGGGGGGCCACGTCAAACAGGGCCACAATCTGAAGATTCTGGTGTTGGATACGGCTATACTGGGTCAGGGCCTGCCCCAGTTTTCCTGCACCCACCAAAGCAATGGGAACCGACTCTTCCAATCCTAAAATTCTGCGAATGCGTTGTTCGAGAAGGTCCACCTTGTAACCCAAACCCCGCGTGCCAAACGCACCAAAATAGGCCAAGTCTTTTCGAATCTGTTCAGAAGAATACCCGGTTCGCGCCGACATCTGCGCCGAAGATACAATTTCAGCACCCTCTTCTCGTATATCATTCAATACCCGAAGGTAGGTCGGAAGTCGAATTATCGTCACATCGGGGATTTTCGGTTCTATATTTTGCTCCTCCTTTCGTCCCGATCCCAAAGGTGACAGGAAGAAGATTAAACTACTACTCCTTTGCCCTTTCGACAAGCCACCTCGTGATCCTGCGACCATCATGTTCGATCCGTCGGTCTCGGTCACATATCACGGCCAACCAAGTCTCGTATCTTGCGAAAATGATATTCGACGGAAGATTTCGTCAAAGGGGGTTCGAGCATCAGCCCGAGTTCTCGCAGGCTCGCCTCCGGTTGGTCCAATCGAAGTGCGATGATTTCGCGGGTTCGGGGTGATAATTTGGCCATCCCTTCCGGCGACAGCCTGCGTACATCCTCCAGCTGCTGAACCGCCGCCCTCAAGGTCTTGCTCATGTTCGCGGTTTCCGAATTGACTAAGCGGTTTACGCGGTTTCGCACTTCCCGAATAATTCGAATATCCTCGAGAACGAAAAGCGCCTCCAAGGCGCCCACCCGTTTCAAAAAATCAGCAATCGTTTCGGCTCCCTTGAGGTAGACATGCGCATCCCACTGGTCGACTAGAACACGAGACGAAATATTGGCCTGGCGGAGCACCTCCTGAATCAATTCAGCAACGGCCTTTCCCCCGCAACGTATTTCCAGATGATATCCTGAACGAGGATGGGTTATCGAACCCCTACCCAAAAAAGCAGCGCGAAGAAAGCCCTGGTGAGCCCGTCTTGAATCCCCAACCGTCTCGCGAAATTTGGCAACAAGATCGGACTTTAGGGATCCCTTCTCTAGACCAAGCGCACGCTCACTTTCTTCTTGAAAACGAACCCGCGTTAGAAACCGAAGTTGTTGTTTTAGGCGATGTTCTCGACGCATCATGAGTTCAGGACGAATAGACGTCAGCTGCCGCCAGAGGTTAAAGATCCGACGCGCCGTACCGGAGTGCCCCGTCTCAAAATGAAGATATGGCTGGTTCTCACGAACGAAAAACGTCCCCAACACGTGCCAAAACCCCAACAGCTCCGCCTGAACGGCTTCTTGTCGTTCCGGCAATGGTGCGCGGGCGAGCTCATCTTTGACTTTTTGCGAGAAGGTCATTCGGCCGACTTCCTTGCCCGTGACCCCTGAGGTTTCATTGAGGACATTATAAGAACGCGTCATGTTGCCTCCTCATTCGAGGACCTTTCGTCCCGGGCATCCATGGTTTGCTCTTCCGCTGACAAGCTTCGATGCTCAACAAAGACCGGATAGCCGCGGTCCCGCAACTCGTCGCCTAACCACCGGGCCAAAACAACAGAACGGTGACGGCCGCCCGTGCAACCCAACGCAATATTCAGTTGAGTTTTTCCTTCCCCATCATAATGGGGTAACAGGAAATCCAAAAAACTGAGAAGGCGACGACAAAACTCGCATGTGACAGATTGGGCGCGGACGAACTCCTCAACGGCCGAATCCAGTCCAGTCAGCGGCCGAAGGGCATCGGAATAATGGGGATTGGGCAAAAAACGGACATCAAAAACCAAGTCGGCATCCCTCGGCACCCCGCCTTTGAAACCGAAAGAGGCGACCGAAACGTACAATGACTTGACCGGGTCATCCTCGGGTAACAATTGGAGAACGCGTCGTCGCAACTCACTGGGGTTGCCCCCCGAAGTATTGATGACAAAATCCGCCCGTTCCCGGAGCCCTTCCAACATCTGACGCTCCCACTCCAAGACTTCCATGATATTGCCCTCACGGTGCAGAGGATGCCGGCGCCGAGTTTCTTTAAATCGATTGATAAGCGTCTCGACGCTTGCTTCGAGATAAAGAACCTTAACGCTGGAGTGGTTTTCTTCGATCCGTTCGATGGCATTTAAGACCTCATCAAAAAAAGTGCCGCCGCGGACATCAAGGACCAGGGCAACCCGATCGATCCAATTCTCCGGGGTGGCAAGAAGCTCTGCAAAACGGGGGATGAGGGCTGGCGGGAGGTTATCAATACAAAAATAGCCCACATCCTCGAGGGTGTGTAAGGCCACCGTCTTTCCCGCTCCCGAGAGACCCGTGATAATAACAAACCGGATAGATTCCATGCAGAGTGTCCTCCTTCACCACACCTTCCTTAGTCCTTTGGGCGCTCGTCTTCTTCTGCGCTGGGTTCGTCCTCCGTGGTCTCACTGACTGCCGCTGATGTTTCGGAGGGTTCCTCCTCCGACCTCAGATGACTGGGATCCGGCGGGGCGAGCGGTTGCTCACTTGCCGATCCCGCAGATACCAAAAGGGCAAGTCCGAACAGGATCAAAAGCACCGGCCACCAAGCCGAGAGGTCAAACCCGACAAAGCGATCGATCAATAGGTAAGCGCCGAGGAGAATAAGGATGATACCGCCCCAGCGGACACGCCGTTGTGGATCCACCGGTCGTGGTGGCGGAACCGGTTGATGCTCCGTTTGAAATGGTGTCGACTCCCTAGATTCTTCCGAGCCGTTGCTCGGCTCCTGGCTTGCCTCCGGAGTGCTTGTTGTCGGCCGGGAAATGGGCCGTTCGGGAATAATGATCCATGCAATAATATATAATAACAGGCCACTTCCTCCCAATAGGACAATCAAAACCCAAAGCAAGCGAATTAGGGCAGGATCGGTTTCGAAATACTCGGCGACTCCGCCACAAACTCCGCCGATAACCCGGTCACGTCGAGATCGATATAACTGTTTCATTTTGTATGATCGCCTCCTTAACCCCATCCATCGTCTATAGTTTCACTTTATGTCTCACCAACGTCGGATGCAAGCCATACCCCGGCAAGACACGCCGTCAACTTTTCCGTCCTGCGGCCCTTCAACCCCCCTCTTTCACCGGATGACAAGGGGCCGTTCCCTTTAAAACCGAAACCAGATCGTTGGCAGCAATTTCCGCCATGGCTCGACGGGTCCGAACCGTGGCACTTCCTAAGTGCGGCGCCAAAATCACGTTATCAAACCCCTGCAACGGGTGCTCTAAAGGCAAAGGTTCTTCACTGTATACGTCCAATCCCGCACCTCCCAATCGTCCTTTATTTAAAGCATCAACCAACGCGTCTTCATCTACCACCTCACCACGGGATGTATTGATCAAGATCGCACCCTGCTTCATTTGCTCAAACTCAGGTTGAGCTAACAGGTGATAGGTCGCATCGGTCAACGGCACGTGAATCGACACAAAATCCGACTGCTGCATTAGGTCCGACAGTGAAACATACGTTAAATCCGCCTTACCCTCTAATTCATAATCTCGCTGCCGATCGTGATAAAGGACGCGCATGCCAAATCCCTGGGCCCGTCGGAGAACGGCTCGACCAATGCGGCCCAGCCCCACAATGCCCAGCGTCGCTCGGTGAACTTCCTTTCCCAGTAAGAAAGTCGGCTCCCACGCCAGCCATTCGCCGCTTCGTGTGGCTCGATCCCCTTCAATGACCCGGCGGGCTACTGCCAACAGCAAGGCAAACGCAAAATCTGCCGTCGTATCGGTCAAAACACCCGGCGTATGGGTGATGGTGATTCCCCTAGATTTTGCGGCCGCAACATCAATATTGTCGTAACCGACAGCGTAGTTACTGATCACTTTCAAATGGGGAGCCTGCGCCATCAATTCCGCATCGATCTCATCGGTTAAAAGGCATAACAAGCCTTCCACATTCGTAACTTCAACCCTCAATTCCTCCGGCGTCGGTGGCAAGCGATCGGGCCACACTTTCACCTGACAATGAGACTTTAGTATCTTCAGACCGTTGTCAGGAATCTCGCGCGTAACGAAGACTCGGGGTTTCATCACCCTTCTCCTTTCCTTGCCGGACGATTTCTAGCAACTTACCCATCCAAGAAAGACCGAACCGCGTGCATCGCCGCACGTTCTAAGAGGCGAGACGTCGACCCGCCCTTTTCGGCCTTCTCCCAAGCAGTCAAAGGAACGATCACATCGAAGATCTCGTCGAGACACCCGCTCGAATCCGGTACGTATCGGCCGGGCAACGCCATGACAGGAATGCCATAACGCCGAGCACGGCGCGCCAAGACGACCGGTAATTTCTGGTTTAGGCTCTGCGCGTCTAATTGCCCCTCTCCGGTGATCAACATCTGGGTCCGACAAAGTTGCGCTTCGAAGTTCGTCAGATTCAAGGCGTAAGCCGCTCCCGGCACCAAAACCGAGCCAAATAGGGCGAGAAGCATCGCGCCCATTCCGCCCGCTGCCCCGGCCCCGGGGCATTGATGCACCGGCTTTGGGCTAAAACACGCAAGCACTTGGGCCAGATTATGTAAACCGGCTTCGAGTTCCGCGGCCTCGCG
>SLMV01000156.1 GCA_007133365.1 Clostridia bacterium | reverse complement strand
TCGCTCGAAATGGAGGCGGGACAATGTTTCAGGTGCGGGATCTTCGGTTTCGCTATCCCCAAAATGCTGACGATACCTTAAAAGGCCTCGAGTTTGACATTCAAGAAGGTGAGATTTTTGGGCTTTTGGGGCCGAGCGGTGTGGGGAAGAGTACGACTCAGCGAATAATGGTCAAGTTACTTCCAAGATATCGCGGGGAGATTATTTATCAAGGCCGTGATTTAGCACATTATGGGAAAGAGTTTTATCAGGAGATCGGAGTGGGCTTTGAAATGCCTGTTCATTTTTCCAAGCTCACAGCCGAGGAGAACTTGAATTTCTTCAAAAAACTCTATCGCCGACAAGCGGATACCGACGACTTAATGCGCCGGGTCGGTCTTTACGAGGACCGAGATAAACAGGTTGAGGCGTTTTCTAAGGGTATGAAGATCCGATTGAATTTTGTCCGTGCGTTATTAAACGCGCCGCGGATTCTCTTTTTGGATGAGCCCACCATGGGATTGGATCCGGGAAATGCCCGCATCATCAAGGACGTGATTCGTGAATTTAGGGCGCAGGGCGGAACTGTGCTATTGACCACGCATTTAATGAATGATGTGGATGAACTGTGTGATCGCGTCGCGTTCATGGCTGAAGGGCAAATCGCGGAGATCGAGACCCCAAAGAATCTAAAAATGAAGTATGGGCAACGGGAAGTGGAAGTGGAATATTTGGCCGGACAAGATGTCCAAACGGCGATATTTGATCTTGATCACTTGGCCGGAAACGAAACGTTTTTAGACATCATCCAAACCAAACAGATTTTGACCATGCACAGTAAGGAAACCAATTTGGATGATATCTTCATTCAAGTGACCGGGGTGAACGCATTATGAGGGCATTTGTCCCACTCCTTATCGGGGAAATCCAGCGATTGGCAAGATACAAAGTGTGGGGTGCCAGTGTGTTGGTGAGTCTCATCTGGGTTTTGACTTTGTACCTTGCCGATGTGGCCGATGTAAGTCCGATCTTCGTTGTCCTCCTCTTTTTCGATGCTACCCTGATGTCGATGTTGTTGGTGGGGGTTACCATGTTTTTTGAAAAACAAGAAGGCACGATCAAAAGTTTGCTGGTGTCCCCGATCGAAAGGCGGGAGTATGTCGGGGCCAAGACGCTAGGGAATTCCTTGTTGAATGTCCAAACGCTCTTCATCCTTTATGCTTATGCCTGGGCATTTCGCGCCATCGACTTAAACGTCGGGGTCCTGCTTGCGGCGGTAATCGTCGTGGGTTTCTTCCATGCGCTCCTTGGATTCGTTTTAATGTACCGCTCCCGTGATTTTACCGATCTTTTGACCGGAGTCTTAGTCTATAGCTTCGTCCTGACCATTCCCGTGGTATTGGATCAGGTCGGATTGATTCAACATCGCGTCCTGGAAGGGCTAATGTATTTGCTCCCGACCAAGGCCAGTATGACCCTCATAAGCGCCGCCTCTGAATCCTTGCCCGCATGGGAGATGGTTTACGCCGCGGGCTATCTGTTGGTCGGTTCCGGAGTGTTATTCTTCTGGGTGCTGAAAGGTTTCGAAGCATTTGCCGTAAGGGAGAGTGGTGCCTGATATGTATTACTCATTTCTAGTCGGCGAGCTGAAGAAATGGGTTCGGCAGCCCATGCTAAAATTTCTGTTGGGCTATCCGTTATTCTTTGCGGTAATAGGACGTTACGGACTTCCGGCTTTGGCCGAAACGGCCGGCTTTGACCTCATTGGCATCGCGGATTTCGTGGTGGTTGCGTTCACCCTCATGATCCCCCAAATCTTTGGGGCGCTGTTGGGCTTTTCGCTCTTGGATGATCGGGATGATCAAGTTTTGACGTCGATTCAGGTGACGCCCCTCAGTTTGATACAGTTTTTATCCTTTCGGTTTGTGATGATCTTTGCCTTGGCATTTTTGGCCACTTTATTCGTCATGTGGTTTATCGATATCGGGGACCTGCCGCTGGGGGCGATGATCGCGATTTCTTTCTTGGCTGCCTTGATGGCTCCGATGCTGGGGATGTTGATCAATGCGTTTTCATCAAACAAGATCGAGGGGTTTGCGGTAATGAAGGGCTTGGGAACCCTTCTGTTATTTCCGATCTTAGGATTGTTCTTCTTTGACGCCACGGAATTGATCTTTGGAATTGTGCCGGGCTTTTGGCCGGCGAAGGCCATCAGCAGCGTAATCCGGGGAGAGGAGATTTTGTATTTGACCTATGGTCAATATCTTAGCATCGGTCTCGTCTATACTTTGTTATGGAACGTCTTTTCCTACCGTTTCTTTTCCCGAAAGCTCCGTTTTTAAGGATAACGGAAGCGCCGATGCTTTAAAGGTATCGCTCTTAGAGGGGCGAGTCTCGAAAAGAGCGCTGGAAGTGATGTGAGGTGAGGGTTCCCAAAAACGCTCGATTCCGGATGGGTATCATTCGTTTAACCTTAGTGTTTCCAGCCGGTTTTTCTTGGCTTCGTGGGTTTGGTATGGCGGGTCCTAGTTGAACCGACGGGGTGTTCGCGGTCGGTGTGTTCAAAAGGAACCGGTTACGGCTTTTCACTCTCATGGGTGAATCGGGGATCGTGGTGGTGTTTGGAGTGGATCGCGAGGGCGAGGGATGGTGGTCTTTTTCGACCATCCGAACGGAACCATTCTTGTTGATTAGGTTAGGTTTCGACGAAAGGACAGGTGGTCCGAATTGGTCGCGCAATCGAAAGAGGAGCGTAAACAGGCGATCAAGCAGATTATTCGAGAACTTCATCAAGGTTTGACACCCCAAGATGCCAAGAC
>SLMV01000149.1 GCA_007133365.1 Clostridia bacterium | reverse complement strand
CCTCCGAGATCATGGCGATCTTGTGTTTGGCTTCGGATCTTCAGGACTTAAAGGAGCGACTCGGGCGTATCGTGGTGGGCTGGACGTATAGGCGTGATCCGGTGACGGCTGCCGATCTGAAAGCCCATGGAGCCATGGCAGCACTGCTGAAGGATGCGCTCAAACCGAATTTGGTGCAGACTTTGGAAAACACCCCGGCATTTGTGCATGGTGGGCCTTTTGCCAACATTGCCCACGGTTGTAACAGCATGCTCGCCACGAAGACCGGCCTGAAGATGGCTGATTACCTGATTACGGAGGCGGGTTTCGGCGCCGATCTCGGGGCTGAGAAGTTCTTTAATATCAAATGCCGTTTTGGCGGTCTCAAGCCAGAAGCCGTGGTCCTTGTGGCCACTGCTCGCGCCTTGAAACTCCACGGTGGATTGGACAAAAAGGCGTTGACCGAGGAAGATTTGGAGGCAGTTAAAGCCGGTTTAACCAACCTTGAAGCCCATGTCGAGAACATCCGGAAGTTTGGCGTCGAACCGGTGGTCGCCATTAATCGATTCCCAACGGACACGGAAAAAGAACTCCAACTTATCGCGGATTTTTGTGAAGCGCTGGGCGTTCGCTTTGCGCTCTCTGAAGTCTTCGCCAAAGGGGGAGAAGGCGGCAAGGAGTTGGCCGAGCAGGTCATGGCCGTGATCGAGGAAGGCAACAGTGACTTTCACGTCTTGTACGACGATGATCTCAGCCTCGAAGAAAAGATTGAAACCATTGCCCGCGACGTTTACGGCGCCGATGGCGTGGACATTGTCCGGCCGGCTCGTCTCATGATGAAGCGGCTTGAACGAACAGGGCTCAGCAATGTTCCCGTATGCATGGCCAAGACGCAATATTCCATGTCGGATGATCCCAATCTTCTGGGTCGACCGTCCGGCTTTCGCATCACGGTCCGCGACCTTGATATCTCGGCCGGTGCCGGATTTGCCGTCGTGATAACTGGTGATGTGATGACGATGCCCGGATTGCCGAAGAAGCCGGCGGCGGAGAGCATTGATATCGATGAAACCGGCAAAATCACGGGGCTTTTTTAGATCCAGTGAGGATTCTCATGGGGGCGGGGAATCCCCGCTCCCATTTTTCGAGGTGAAAGGTGCATTGTCAGTCCAACCGGCGGTCTTTGAATATGAGGAAGTGGATTCCACGAACGCCCGTGCGCGAGTCTTACTCACCCAAGGATGCATTCCTTATCGCGGGCTCATCCGAGCAAAAAAACAATACCAGGGGCGGGGCCGAAAAGGCCGTCGATGGTGCTCCCCGGTGGGGGGATTATGGATGACCTATGTGCTGAGGCCTTCAGTGTCTCATTCGCGGTGGGGATTGTATCCGCTTCTAGCGGGCGTGGCCGTTCATCAAGCGATTTGCGAAACTTGCCAAATTCAGATTGATTTGAAGTGGCCGAATGATCTCCTATGGAGACGTCGAAAACTGGGTGGCATCCTTTGTGAAGGGGTTTACCCTCACGTATTAATTGGGATCGGCATAAATGGCAGAATTCATTGGGCATCGGAGGAGCACGAGCAAATGCGTCAAGAGCCGATCGATCTTTATACCGCCACCGATGGAGCGTTTGATGCGAGCGACTCACGCCTTGGTGGTTTAGCGTTGGCCATTGGCAAGGCCATCGAGGAATGGGATGAGATGCTGACCCACAGCGCGGCGGCCGTTCGAAAAACCTGGTCGCGCCTTTCCTCGACTTTGGGGCAAACCGTCATCATTCAACAGGGGCGGGCGCAGTGGGAAGGCGTTGCCCGAGCGCTCGATGACGAAGGCGCCCTCCTGGTGGAAAAAAGCGATGGGGCCATGACGCCCGTTCGCGCGGGGGATGTCAGCCTGCGTCTTACAGAAAGGGAAATTTGAGATGTCGCCGTGTCATGGTTATCTTACCGATGTAAGCGGTGTCCGGCTGGGCCATTATACCGATTCTCACGGTCAAACGGGTTTGAGCGTTCTATTGTTTCCTGGAGGCGCTACGGCGAGTGTGGATGTTCGAGGAGCAGCACCCGGAACGCGGGAGACGGATCTTTTGCGACCGGAAAATACTGTCACCGAAATCCATGGATTGCTCTTGACCGGGGGTAGTGCATTTGGATTGGATGCGGCCGCCGGCCTCATGAGGTTTCTTCGAGAACGAGGCGAAGGCGTTCAGGTAGGGAATCTTCGGGTACCCATCGTTCCAGCAGCCGTCATTTTTGATCTCTTCGCCGGGTCGGAAGCGGTGCCAGGAGCCGAGCATGCCTATGGGGCTGCTAAGTCGGCGACGAAAGGTCCCTTTTCCACGGGGCGCGTAGGTGCTGGAACTGGAGCAACGGTAGGAAAGATTCTGGGGATGGACCATGCGGCGCCCGGCGGTGTGGGTACCCAGTCGATTTTGCTTCCCGGAGGAGCACGAGTGGGGGCGTTTGCCGTGGTAAACGCCTGGGGCGATGTGATTAGCGCCGAGGGCCGTGTTCTTGCTGGAGTCCGAGCGAGTCGGTCGACGGCGTCGATGGTGCTTGAGGGGAATCCGATGTCGTTTGCGGGCGGAAACACGACGCTTGGGGTTATCGTGACGGACGCTGCATTAGATAAGTCCGGTTGCCTACGAGTGGCCCAGATGGCGCACGATGGCTTGGCCCGTAGTCTAAACCCTTGCCACACTCCCGTAGATGGTGACGTGGTGTTTACGGTGTCCACGGGTACCAAAGGTGCATCGGTGCTATCGCTTGGCGTGGCCGCCGCCAGCGCATTGGCGGATGCAATTCGCTTCAGTGTCAGCTAAGCGCTGGGTTCGGGAATCCCGTGGTATGGCTTGAGTGCTTGTCGATAGAGGATTACAATAAAAGAGTCGTAAAGACCCATCAAGCCTCCCAGGAGCCGGGATCAGGTGAACTGGACTCCCCGTGGGGAGTTGATGGGGAAATGAGTCGTCCGTCATCTCTCGCGAGAGCCGGAACGGAGGGAATAAAATTGAAGCAATTGACCATGCGGCATTATGTTTTGGCGGGCCTACTAGGTGCATTGATGGCTGTTTTAGGGTTTACACCTTTGGGAATGATTCCGGTTCCCACCCCCGCGGGTTCGGCAACGATTCTTCATATCCCGGTCATTTTGGGAGCCCTGCTTGAAGGGCCGGTTTTTGGTGGTTTGGTTGGTTTCCTTTTTGGTGCGGTTAGTTTCTGGCGTGCCCTGGTGGCACCTGCCAATCCGGTGGCGCGCATCATGTTTTCCGATCCCTTCACGGCGTTTCTTCCTCGTATCCTGATCGGGGTGGCCGCCTATTATGTATTTCTTTTGGCGAAGAAGAAGAGTTGGCGCCCGGTGATTTCGGCGTTTTTGGGCCTGCTCCTTTGGGATCTTACCTATCGGGTGGCAGTTTACGCTGAATGGGTCACATCGTCGACGGCGACGTATCTCCTTTTCTTACCCGTCGGATTACTCGTCTTATATTTGGCGTTGCGCTTTCTTTCCGGTGAGAATGCGCCAATTATCGGCGCGGCGCTGGCCGGCAGCTTGGTGAATACCATCGGGGTTCTCACAATGGTGACACTGCGCGGGATTATCCCCCCGCCCGCTGCCGCCGTCGTTGCAGTAGTCCACGGGTTACCCGAGGCCATGGTGGCTGCCGTGCTTTGTGTCACCTTGTATAAGCTGTTGCAACATCGGCGCGGTCAGAGAGGAGCGTAGATAGTGTGATTCTTTCCGTCGACATAGGGAACTCCAATTTGACGTTGGGTGTCTATCAAGGTGAGACGCTGATCCACCGCTGGCGCTTGTCCACGGTGCCCCTCGCGACAGCGGATGATCTAGGAATTTCGTTTCGGATGCTACTGACGAGTAATGGGGTTGCGTTGGATTCGATAAATGCAGTAGTCTATGCATCAGTAGTTCCCCCGTTGGTTGGACCGTTTGAACGAATGTGCAATCGGTATCTGGGGGTCGCGCCGCTTCAGGTGAAACCGGGAACGCGGACCGGGATCGATATCAAATATCAGGATCCTCGGGAAGTGGGACCGGATCGCATCGCGAACGCGGTGGCGGCACAGAGTCGGCATAAGGGACCGCTTGTGGTCGTTGACTTTGGCACCGCGACCACCTTTGATGTCATCTCAAAAGCGGGTCAATACGCCGGAGGTGCCATTCTGCCCGGGGTCGGCATTTCAACCGAGGCACTCTTTGCAAAGGCAGCACGCCTTCCTCGGATCGATCTCAGCCAGCCACGGGAGGCAATCGGAAAGAATACCGTCAGTAGCATGCGCTCCGGCATCGTTTATGGATATGCGGGTGCCGTCGATGCTCTGATCGAGCGAATCGAAAAGGAATCCGGTCCACTAGAGCGAACTATTGCAACAGGGGGATGGGCCAGAGCCATTGCCCCGGAGTGCAAACGAGTGGATGAGGTGGATCCGGATCTAACGCTCGAAGGGTTGCGCATCATTCTAGTGCGCAATCAGCTGATTTAGAGGGGAGGGCCTCACCAGATGATTGAAATGGAACTCATCACAGTGGGTATGGCCCCAAAAGGGGAAGGCAACGTGCTCGTACTTCGAGAGGTCGATGGTGAACGTTTGCTGGTTTTGGGCATTGGGTTTGCCGAGGCCACCTCGATTGCGATGGCTGCAGAGGCCGTTGCTCCTCCGCGTCCTATGACGCATGATTTGATGAACCGTGTGATCAAACGTCTTGGAGGATTCCTACGTCGAGTGGTGATTCACGACATGCGAGACGATACGTTTATCGGTCAGCTCGATGTTGAGACCGATAACGGCATTTTGGAAATCGATGCTCGCCCGAGCGACTGTATTGCGTTGGCGATTCGGGAAGGATGCGAGATTCATGTATCGGATATGGTACTGGATTTGGCTGCCGTCACTCAAGACATGATGGGCGATGAAAACGACCTATTTGAATAGTGTGTTATTCACTTAAACGCTAGACATAAAGGGGCCGAAGGTTCACTTCAGCCCCTTTTCCCTATACTTTTGAAATCGATGTTTCAGCGGGTCCTTTTAGTAAGCGCGAGCGAACGTTGCCGGTTTGCCTTTGGTATCTTCGCAGCATAGGCAAGGCAGATCCGGTTGATTCTCTTCCCACGAAATGCACCGGATGGTGGCGCCGGTTTCTTCTTTGATCATCTGTTCGCATCGATCACTTCCGCACCATCCCGCCGTCACGAATCCCCGATGGTTGGACATGATGTCGGATAATTCCGCGATGGTGGTGGCCTGATAGGTATTGGCCTCTCGGAATTTTAGCGCTTTTTGGTACAGGTTTTCTTGAATCGCTTCGAGGCGCTGAGAAATGGTTGAGGCGAGGCCGTCTTGGGACGTCGGTTCCTTGGTCCCATTGTCTCGCCGGACCAGCATGACCTGTTCCTTTTCGAGATCACGGGGACCGATCTCGATGCGAATCGGTACGCCCCGCATTTCCCATTCATTAAACTTCCATCCTGGCGTATACGCCTCTCGGTCATCAAGATGGACCTTGATTGCGGCGTCGCGTAAACGTTCGGCGAGTTTTTGTGCTTCGGATAGAACCCAACTCCGGGTTTTGTCTTTGTAAATCGGCACGATGACCGCTTGAGTCGGGGCGACGGCCGGGGGCAGAACGAGTCCGCGATCATCGCCGTGAACCATGATCAGACCCCCAATCAAACGATGCGAAACCCCCCAGGAACTTTGATGGACGAACTTGAGTTGGCTGTCTTGGTCCAAGAAAGTGATATCTAAAACGCGGGCAAAGCCGTCACCGAGGTAATGAGAAGTTCCGGCCTGTAACGCGCGCCCATCTTGCATCAGGGCTTCCACCGTGTAGGTATCGACGGCGCCCGCGAATTTTTCGCGTTCCGACTTGAGGCCCGCCAGCACGGGAATGGCGAGGACTTCTTCGATGAAGTCGCGATATATTTCGATCATCTGAAGGGCGCGGGCGCGGGCCTCTTCCTCGGTCGCATGGCAGGTGTGCCCTTCTTGCCAGAGGAATTCAGACGTTCGCAAGAAAGGAAACGTGGCCTTTTCCCAACGAATCACACTGCACCATTGATTCAAAAGCATGGGCAGCTCGCGATACGACTGGATCCAACGGGCGAACATGGTGCCAATGATGGTCTCGGAACTGGGCCTTAGGGCAAGTCGCTCGGGAAGCTCTTCCTCGCCGGCGTGAGTAACCCAGGGGACCTCCGGGGCAAAGCCCTCAATATGTTCGGCTTCACGGCTAAAAATGCTTTCCGGGATGAGAAAGGGGAAGTAGGCGTTTTCCACCCCCGTCTCTTTAAACCGAGCATCAAGCTGCGCTTGGATGGCCTCCCAGATGGCGTATCCGGCCGGGCGAACGACAATGCAGCCGCGTACCGGTGCATAATCGGCCAATTGTCCCTTTAAAACCACATCGGTATACCATCGGGAAAAATTTTCTTTTCGGGGGGTGATTGCTTCGACGAATGATTCACTCACGGTTTGAACTCCTTCCGAAGGCGTTTGTCTAAACCTGATGGTTCAACATTACAAGAAGTGTTGCGATTGCTCTATTCAGAGTCGGGCCGCGGTAAAAAACTCTCCATCCATTGCGGTAGGACGGAGAGTTGTTCGCGCCGTCGACTCAATTTCCAAAATGAGTCACAAACAAACGGTGTGTTTACGGATGAAACGCGTCAACTCATTGTCAGGGAGTGGGGCTAAGCGCAACGAGGCCGACGCGCAGCTACCGCTTGGTGTCGGGACGTCGGCCCCGTCCAATTTCACTCTTCCTCGATGCTTCAACATGCTCATCATAGCAAAGGCGGTTCGACAGGGCAACTAATTATCATTCTTCGGTGGTGGAGGAGTCGCCAGTGTTTTCTTGCTCGTCCTTGGATTTGCGACCGAAATGTCGCAGGGTTTCGGCCATGCGGCGAAGTTCGCGATCCACCTTCCCAAAGACGGTATCTTCAGGGTATTGCCCCTCCTCATCCTTTTCCCCGGTGGGCACCCCCGTCATAAGTTCGATCCCGGTCCGGATGTCATCGGCGGCCCAAATATGGAAATCCCCATTTTCAACCGCAGTGATGACCTCTTGATTGAGCATCAGGTTGTCCACGTTTTGTTTCGGAATAAGGACGCCCTGGTCGCCGGTTAAGCCCCTGGCCTTACAGGTGTAGTAAAAGCCCTCAATTTTATAATTCACGCCTCCGATTGGTTGCAGTTCGCCCTTTTGATTGACGGAGCCGGTCACCGCAATCGATTGCTTTAAGGGCACCCCCGACAATGACGAAAGCAAAGCGTACAGTTCCGCACTGGAAGCGCTGTCACCGTCGACACCCCCATAGGTTTGTTCGAAGGTGATGCTGGCGGAGACCGAAAGGGGCTTATCATGGGCAAATTGCTCGGCCAGATAGCCGGAGAGAATCAAAACGCCTTTGCTGTGCGACGTGCCGCTGAGTTTGACCTGACGTTCGATGTTGACCACGCCCGCGTTACCGAGATAGGTATTGGCTGTGATCCGCGATGGACGTCCAAAAGCATAGTTGCCGACGCTGATGACGCTCAGGCCGTTGACCTGGCCGATTGCTTTTCCTTCTGTGGAAACCAGTATTTTGCCCCGCGAAATGGCTTCCCGGGTGTGATCTTCAATCATGCTAGAGCGGTAAATCTTCTCTTCCACCGCTTTTTCGACATGATCGCTTGTGACGGATTCGGCATCGTCGAATCGTGCCCAGGCGTCGGACTCGTAAACAATCTCCACCACTTCGTTGAATCGGGCCGACAGTTTCTTTTGGTCCTCAGTCAGACGAGACCCATGATCGACGATTGCTGCGATGGCACTGCTTTCAAATGGCAACAATTGTTCGCGTTCGACCACGGCTTGTACGAAACGGCAATATTGATTGAGGTAATCTTCGTTTCGGTCCATTTGGGTGTCAAAATCGGCTTTAACTTTGAAGTATTTGGCAAAATCGGGATCATAGGCATACAGCAAGTGATAAATGAGCGGAGAACCGATCAGGATCACTTTGACGTCAAGCGGAATCGGTTCTGGCTTGATGGTTGCGGTCGGCACCAACCGATATTGTTCGCCAATGTTTTCAATTCGGATTTGGTTCCCTTTTAGACTTCGCTTGAGCGCATCCCAACTGAGGGCATTCATCAACACATCCTCGGCTCGAAGGATGAGATAGCCACCGTTGGCCAGGTGGACCGCCCCGGGGCGGATCATGGTGTGATCCGTACTCATTTGCCCCATCGTCGCTTGATATTCCATTTTGCCGAACAGGTTGTAATAGGTAGGATTGGTCTCTTCGACGGCGGGTGCGCCTTGGGTTTCGGCATGATTGACGAAGAGATTGACTTGGTACCGCTTGAACTGATCGTCCTGGGACCCACCGCCCAATAGCGCGAGCTGAAGTTGAGCGCCCTGTGCCTGGGGTCCTTCGTCCTCTCCCGTCTTAAAACGCTCGAGTTGTCCGATGATGTCCTCATGGACGTTCTCGAGGTATTCTTGGATATCCGGGAATCCCTCGTATTTTTCCTGTAATTGTTCGATCAACGGACGGATGGCAAACGATCCCATCCGTTTTTCCAACTCACGGATTGCGGACTTTGTCTCTTTTTCATATTGTCGGACTTCGCGCATGGCGCTGCGAATATCGCGTTGGATTTCGGTGCCCTTGCTCTCGATTTCTCGCCGTTTCTCTTCGTCCAACTTGGCGAAATCCTCGGCGGTTATGGGGTTGCCTTCGTCATCGAGTGGAACCGGCGCGAAACCGCCGCTTGAGCGTTGAAGGGCGAACCCTTTGCTTCGAACTTCCTTTTCCAACTCTTCAAAAGTTCGGTTAATGCCTTTTTGGAACTTTTCCGCAATTTGCGCCCGTTGCTTCTCGTAGTCGCCGCCTTCAAACTCGTGGGTGATCGCCGTTCGGGCATCTTCGACGAACTCCTTCATGTCATCGCGAAAGACCACGCCTTGTCCCGGGGGAAGTGAAATGGCCTTGGGACTTTCGGGTTCTGAAAAATTGTATAGATAGCACCAATCGGCGGGGGTTTCTCTATCTTTGGCTTTGGCATTGACGGCCGCGCGCGCATAGGTACTCTTACCGGTACCCGTTACACCAGTAATGAAGATGTTATAGCCCGGGCTGGGAACTTCAAGGCCAAATTGAACACTTCGAACGGCTCGTTTTTGTCCGATGATTCCGGTAGCACGGCACGGTTCTTGGGTTTGGGCTTCGAAAAAATCGGCCGAGCATACTTGTCGAAGCGCTTCAGGTTCCAGTTTGCGAATGGTTGGGTCGGTTTGTGACATCAAATCTCCTCCTTTATGGTCAAGTTGTTAAACGCAAGGTTCCATTTGGAATTCGATAAGCGAAGGAGTGATTCCTTCACCGCTTTCCGGGCCTTTTCCCCATCTTCGGTCATATGTTTTGGAGGATATCAGTAGCATGAACGGTGTTTGCACCTTGGACCTGCGCTGGTCCGAAGAGGTGGGAAAGGCTCGGCACTTCACTTTATCCCCGGATGTTAGGATGCGAAAAGCAATCGAATCGCTTGCCTCGATTGATTCCTTAGCGAGCAAAACCTTCCATACATCCTTTCGCTTCATCTGCGAACATGTTAACCGATGGTGATCAGCGGACGGGTTTTGCTTGGCAGTCCCATGGTCAATTATCGTCGGGAAAGACCGCCCATTTCTTTGGCAAACCCGGTTGGATCAAAACGGGCGGGGTCTTTGGGGTCTTCAACAGTCGGAAACGTTGTTTTTCCCGCCGTGAATAACGGGGAGGGGTTGATGAAGGTGATGGATGTGGATTACGGTTTTCTCTTTCGGATAGACGGATCGATTTGTTAGAGTTGACACCATTATCGTCGGCACTTAAAATAAGGTTCGTATTGACCGGTCTCTCTGAAAGGTTCGGAGAGCTAAGAGGGAACCCGGTGAAAGTCCGGGACTGCCCCGCAGCGGTAAGTGGGAACGAAACTCGTTATGTAAGCACTGGCAGAAGCAGTTGCTGGGAAGCGACGAGGAGTAGGGATCGATAAAATGCCCACAAGTCCGAAGACCTACCGGCAAACACTTTGGAGGTCGCAGTCTTCGCGGGAAGGCTGACTTCTGCGCTTACCCGTCATATTATCAGGCGATTCATCGCCGTCGTTGCGATCTCCTCCCACTTTGCTTTAGGGAGGCAGACCATGAATCATACCGCGATATCCCTAGATGTGCACGATCCTTCACGCCACCTCCTTGGGAAAAGGGTGTGTCGCCATGTTATGTTCTACCGGGACAACGCCTCCCTGATATATCAACTACCGGTCGGTTATACCCGCGAAAGGAAGACGGCTTTTGAATGAACCGGTGGGCGGATACGACCGGAGAAAAGATCAATTTAAGGGAGGATAACCATGGGAAAGAAGTTAGGTGTTATTTTATTTGTCCTCGTCATTGCCGCCGTGTTAATTACAGGATATCAAGCAATTTGGGGACCGGAGGCCACCCCTGGTACTAAGGAAGTGAGCATTGAGGTAGTGATTCCAAAAGAAGATGTTAACGAGTCCTGGTCGTTCCAAACAGATGCGGATTTCCTAAAAGACCTGCTCATGGAAGAGGAAGAGACGCTGGGAGTTATGCTCGAAACCACCGATTTTGGCAGCATGGTGGTTGGGATGAATAACTATCGGGCTAACGAATCCCAAAATGAGTTTTTCCATATCAGTGTCAACGGGGCTGAAGCCGAAACCGGGGTTGATGAAATCCCGCTGACGGATGATGCGACTTATGCGTTTGAGCTAAGAGAATGGTAGTGGTCGGTCATTCGCATCCATGATGTGGTGATTATTGCGCTTTTGAGCGCGTGCGTCACTGCCGGTAAAATGGCGTTGAGTTTTATCCCCAACGTCCATATTGTTGCGCTTTTGTTCATTGTCTACACCGTGGCGTTGGGCACCAAGCGGTCATTGTTGATTGCGTTGGTATTTGCGACGACGGAAGTTTTGCTGTACGGGTTTGCAACCTGGGTATTGGGCTATTATGTGATTTGGCCCTCGTTGGTCCTGGTCACCGCGGCCCTTGATAAAGTGATCGAAACGGAATACGGGTATGCAATAATTTCGGGTATTTTCGGATTGACGTTCGGGCTCTTTTTCGCCGTATTCGAATCCTTGTTTTATGGGGTGGCCTACGGTGTTACTTACTGGATTCGCGGCATCCCTTTCGATATTGTTCACGGCGTTTCCAATTTTGTCATGGTATTGGTTTTGTTCAAGCCGTTAGTGCAAGTGCTCAGCAAACTTGATGACCGCGCACCGAGCAACGAACTCGATGCGGGGAATGGGCCCGCCGAAAACATGCGACTCTAGGCATGGAAACGGGGCATCGCCAGATTGAGATTACTGGCGATGCCCCGTTTGATCATACCGAGTAGGTTTGGTCTTCCTCTGCCACCCAAACGGGCGCGGCCGTCATGTCGCTGGCGGCGTTTGCCAGCGATTTGGGATCGGAAGCGGGCCAAAAATGCGTGAGCATCAACTGTTTGACGCGAGCGGCTTCGGCAAGATGTCCGGCTTGAGCACCGGTCATGTGCCCGCGAAACCCTTCTTCTGTGGGGCTGAGCGAGGCTTCTGCCAACAAGAGATCGCTTCCCCGGGCGAATTCGGCCAATTGAGGAAAAAAGGCGGTGTCGCCGGTGTAGGTCAAGGTGTGCTGGCCATCCTCGATGCGAACGGCAAAACAGGTCAAGGGATGATCCGTTTCCTGTACCCTGACCCGAAACGGTCCAACGGTGAACTGCTGTCCGTCGGTTAATGAACGAGCCCACAGCGCTTTCTTATAGGCTAAACGCCGGAATTCCTCGTCCGGTTCGGGCGGGGCGTAGACCGTTATCCCGGGGTGGTCGACCTGTGATCGAATGTCTTGATCAATGGCGTACCGGAGAACCTGGATATCCGAGCAATGATCCCCGTGCAGATGGCTCAAGATGACAACCTTTAATTGGGCAAATTCGATATGTCTTTGTAGTCGCGCCACCACGCCGCTGCCACAATCAAGCAGGAGGGATTCGCCTTTTGACGTTACCAGATAGCCGGGGCAGGCCCCGTCCGCAGGTGGATAAGGGGAGTAGCGACCGAGTATGGTGAGTTTCATGGTATCATCCCAAAAAGGGTGGTTCGCCCTGAATCTCCGCCATTTTTTCCCGGACGTTCGCCAAGGCCGCGCCTGTTCCCTCGAGCAATAGTCGAACGGCCCCTTCGGCACCGGCCACGCCGCCGGAGGCAATGTGGTAACCGGTAACATCGCATAAAATCTCAAATGCTTCGATCTCGGTGATGATATGCCCGTAAACCGGCATCAATCGCGGAGGGTCTGGATCGAACGTATCGGGTGAATTCAGTTTCCTGGCGATACCATTGATATCATGTGCCACACACTTTTCTAAGCCGATGGGTAGGATGAAGTGCAGCCGGCGTCCGATGATGTGTCCCCAAGCACCGCCGATCGTTCCGCCACCCCCGTGACCCCCAATTAGAATCCCGGCCTGTTTTTCTGCATAATTTAATGCGTTGGCACCTTTAATGTAAACGTCACCGGGTTTCATATGGTCCAAGGCACTAAAGCGATCCAGGGACTGATCGGGTATTCCCTGGCGAAGGACGAGATCGGCCTTACGATCATCGGGGATTTCGCGGGTTGAGTGCGCGGGTGTGGTAACACCGGTGATGTATTCGTGTTGTTGTAAATCCTGCCCGGTGATCGCTTCGAGGACGTAAGTGTTCGTCGTTCCAGTTGCGATGACGATGATGCCATCCGTGAGTGCCTTTTTTACAGGTTTCATCTGGGCCACTGCTTGCGCAATGAGGCGTTTGGATTCGGCGGGAGTCAGGACGACATGGGTCTTAGGCATGGGCAGTGCTCCTTTCCGAGTTAAGAATCGCTGTGAACTTCCAATACGTCGCCGTCGCACAGAACGTGATCACGGCCGACCATCTGCGCGTCAAAGGTTTCGGCCCCCCAGGCCCGAGCATATTTAAACCGGGCACCGATGTCTTTGTGGATGGCATAGGCTAGATCTAACGCGGTGGCACCGCGGTCTAAAACAAAAGGTGCGGAGTAATCGGGGTCCTGACCGGGCGGCCGCGTAAACACGCGGATCTTATCTAACATCACCCATAACGAGCGTTTCAGACATTCAATTCCCATCCCATTTTTCGTCGACACGCGAAGCAGCGGAAGAGGCGGGTGGCCTGCCTCTTTCCACATTTCCGTGAGCAAATCGAGCCGCAGTTCGGCAGTTTCGCTTTCTTCAAACTTGTTGGCTGCGATCAAACAGGGATAGGGGATTCCATCGGATTGAGGGGTCGTTTCGCCTTCAATCATGTCCATATCCTCAAAACCCTCGGGACATGTGAGGGTAAATTTTTTCTCCTCTAGAAAGGCCAGCGCGGCCTCCGCGTGGTGTAAGATATCATCATCGGATAAATCCAAGACGAAAAGAATACCATCGGCACCACGAAACACATCCGCTAACCAAGGAGGCGACATTTCCGCGTGCAAGGGCGGAAGATCGACCAATTGGATTTGAACATTTTCAAATTTCAACATGGCCGGTGCCGGCATTACGGTCGAGAAGGGATAGTCCGCAATTTCGGGATCGGCGTTGGTCAAGGATGCAATAATGGAGGACTTGCCACTGTTGGGAGGGCCGGCGACCATGATTTGACCAGAGCCTTGCCTTTCCACCACCCAATCGGGGCGCCGTTTACCGCCAGATTGCTTCTGACTTTCCTTAGCGTCTCGCATTTTGGCAATCCGGCGTTTAATATCCCCTTGCATCTTTTCGGTCCCTTTGTGTTTGGGGATGGTGCGGAGCATATCTTGAAGGGCCCGAAGCTTTTCTCCGGGATCGCTGGCATTACGCCAACGTTCTTCTGCTTCACGGTATTCTTGATTAACATTTGCTGGCATGTTGCACCTCCCTTAACGTTACTCGCCTTAATACTATCATGTGATAGCAAAGGGAGGAGTCCAATTGACCTCCTCCCTTATCTTTAGCCCTTAAAGGGTCGGGATCCTCCTGTCGGTTACTTGTTTCGTCTGCGTAACCAAACTGTGGCCCCGGCCACAATGATTAAAAACGGCAAGGCCACCGTGAGGCTGTAGAAGATCATCCGGCCGTCGGTGGGTGTCAAAAACAGCCGACGCATTTCCGGTTCTTGCGGGCGAATGGAGATGAGTTCTTCTCGGTCCATCATCCATTGGGTGGCATTGAGGAATAGATCGGCGTTTCCTTGAAAACCGAATAGGTCATTTTCGACGAAGGCCGAACTTCCGATGACCACAGCCACGGATTCCTTCGTGGTGCCTTCACCCTCATCATCCGGAACTTCTTGGGACACCGCATATCCTAAGGAAAGGGCTCCGGTGACTTCTGCATTTTGGCGATTCGGACTTGACGGATTGGTCTCACTCCACGCATCGCTCGACGATACCAAAATACGCTGGGTTTCCATGGGTCCTTCGTAGTCTTCCAGCGCATCGAGGCTGCGGCTAAAGGGCAGCGCCACGGCCAACCCCTGCTCGATCAATCCTTCGGTGATGGCGTGGAAACTGATCCGGGGAACGGGACTTAATGGATCCTGAAAGAACGCGCGGTCCGGATCCACCACCGCATCCCGACGCATATAAAGGCCCAAGTGATTGACCAATGACTCTAGGTTGGGAAACTCCCTTTCTTGGTCCTCGAGGCCACGAAGCAGAAGCATCACTTTACCGCCATCGTCCACGTAGTCTCTTAAGAGTTCGGTAGCCTGGGTACTTAAGTCACGGCTTGGCCCTCCGACGACGACGATGCTCGCATCGTCGGGTATTTCACCTTGTCGGGCGATATCCAATTCATCGACCTGTAAGCCCTCACCGATCAGGAAGTTCGCCAGTTGACTGTAGCTTTCGTGCAGACTCGTTTCGCCGTGTCCTTGAACAAAGTAGACCTTCGTCTCGATGTCTTGGGTCAGACGAATGATCGCTCGGGTGAAGGATTGCTCCCCCCGGAATTTGATCTGGGTGGGATCGGGAGCTTGTTCTTGGAATCCCGAGAAATCATACAGACTATAGCCACTGATATGCTGCTTCTTGCCGTTGGTCTCAATGACCGTGGTAAACGGTTGAGTGATTTCGTATTGTCGGGCGATGGCCGGCTTTTCCTCGGGGTCAATGAACTGAACCCGAACGCGGTTGGAGTGATGCGAATATTCGTTTAGTAGCGTCTTAACTTCACTTCGTATGGCGGATTCTCTCGGGAAGAACGCTCGGATTTCCACATCTTGGTCGAGATTTCGTAAGGTGGAAATGGTTTGATCCGAAAGCGTGAACAATCCGGCTTCCGTCACGTCCCACCGGACACTGGTGTGTCCGGCCACGACATTGACGAGAATCAAGATACCGATGACGGCCAGAGTGTAGACGGTACTTGCAGATCCCCGCAAAAATTGCCGGGAACGGAAAAAACGCAACTGGTTCAGACCGCCGGTAAGGAAGAAAGTGGCGCCCAAAACGATGGCGACACCTCCGGCAATTTGCATGGGAACGGTGCGCCCGGGATAGACCATCATCGCGAACAATGTATAGGCTAATGCCGCGAGGGCAATGAGGCCAATAATGTTTCGCCAATTCTTTCGCAATTTAGCCATGAAACGTCTCTCCCTCCTTTCTTAGCGCCATTGACGGCTTTCCAATACTCTTCCACTGAGGAAGAGAAAACCGACGATTAGTGATAGGTAGAAGATAATGCTTTGTGTGTCGATGATCCCGCGGTTGAAATCGGCAAAATGTCGAGTGACGGATAGCGGCATGAGAATCTGCTCTAAGGGGGCGCCGAGTGCTTGGGCGGCCCAATCGATGACCCAAAGCAACATCAGGAGGGCAATGCCGGCCACTCCTGCTACCATCTGACTATTTGTCAGCGATGACGTGAATATGCCTGCTGCCAAAAATGCTCCTGCCATCAACCAAAAGCCCAAGTATCCGGAGAGCATCACACCCCAGTCCGGATTGCCGTAATAATCGAGCACTAGGGGATAGGCCATCATGAGCACAATAAGGAGCGTGATGATGGCAAAGCCTCCGAGGAATTTCCCGGCAACCACTTGCCCAATACTGACCGGGGTGGTGAACAGGACTTCGGAGGTTCCGAGATTACTTTCTTCGGCCAAAAGCCGCATCGTCAATATTGGTGCCATAAAGACCATAATCAGGCCCGCATTTCCCAAGGTCGATTGCACAGAAGCCGACTGGGTGGTGAGGACGGACAGTGAAAAGAAATAGCCCGAGATCACCAAAAAGGCAGCTAAGACCGCGTATGCCGTTGGAGTATAGAGATACGTGGAGATTTCCCGTTTTGTGACGGCCCAAATCTTCTTCATTGGACGACCTCCTTTCGCTGCGGGTCTTCCGTGGTGAGCTGAAGGAAGACATCTTCAAGTGAGGCGTCTTGCGCACTGAGTTCCAAAACGGCCACGTCCGAAGATGCCAACGCCCGAAATATCAATTCCCGAAGATCTTTGTCGGGGCTTGCCGATACCGTCAAACGGTTAATGTTCTTTTCCCTCTTGTCGGCCTCGATGTCAATCTCGAGAACGCCCGGGATCTGTTTGATTGCTTTTTGCGCCTTATTCGCTGACCCACGCACGGTGACGCTCAAGGTGGCCACGCCTTTCATGCGAGTTGCCAGTCCCGTGGGGGTATCCACCGCTACGAGTTCCCCGTTATTGATAATGACCACGCGTTCACATGTCTGTTGGACCTCCGGCAAGACATGGGAACTTAGAATCACGGTTCGACGACCGGAAAGTCCACGAATTAGATCGCGAATTTCAATTCGCTGGCGGGGATCAAGTCCCGAGGTGGGTTCGTCGAGGATCAGAATCTCAGGATCGCCCAAAAGGGCATGTGCCAGCCCAATCCGGTGCCGATAACCCAGCGAACAATTCCCGGTTAACCGGTTGAATACCGGTCCCAATTCCAACTGTTCGACCACGCGATCAATTTCCTTTTGTTTCTTACCGGGCTCAATTTCCTTCATTTCCGCCATGAAATCCAGAAAGTCTGCCACGGTCATTTCAGGATAAAGCGGCGAGTATTCGGGCAAATATCCGATCCGCCGCCGCGTCTCGAGCACATTTTCCACCACGTCGAGCCCATCCACTTTAACGGTGCCGGACGTGGGGGGAATGAAACCGGTGATGACTCGCATCGTTGAGGTCTTGCCGGCTCCGTTGGGCCCCAAAAATCCCAAGATCTCACCTTTGGCTGCCGTAAAGCTGAGGTCTTTGACCGCGACCTTATCACCATAACGTTTTGTGAGTTGTTTCACCTCGATCATATTCACATCAACATTCCTCCTCTGAATGCGACTTCGCATGTCAGTACGATAGTTTGTCCCTATTATAGTGGTAAATGTCGACGAATTAGTTAAGATTCATTTAAGTTAGGGCGCTTGGAACAAAATGAGGCGGGCTCGAATGATAGGATGATACGCCTCGACCCCGACAGATGGCGCTGACAACGTTCAAAGTCGGGGTCGAGGTGATAAGGGGCTTAGATGACGATCATTTCTTTTGATATCGCATTGAGCGCTCTTCCGCCTGATGGGGTGACGACCACCACGTCTTCGACGCGAATGAAACATCGATTGGGCAGATAGAGGCTTGGCTCGACCGTAAAACACATGTTTTCGGCAACGGGAGTGGTATCACCGAGCGCCAAAAAGGGCGATTCGTGAACGTCAATGCCGATCCCGTGACCGAGACGGTGGAAGAAATGCTCTCCGAGCCCGGCCGATTCGATAATGTCTCGGGCGGCTCGGTCAACCGCCTCGGTGGTGATGCCATCGGGTCGCAATGCCTCAATGCCGGCTGTTTGCGCATCGATGACAAGTTGGTGGTAGTTTTGGAGGGTGCTATCGGGTTCGCCGCAGTAGACGGTTCGACCAAAGTCACTGACATAACCGTCATGGACGATGCCGAAATCAAAAGCGAGTGTTCGATTGGGGAGCAATTGGACGGATCCGGCGCGTCGAATGCCCTCGAGCGCTTCCGATCCATCACCCCCTCGGATCATGACGCCGGTGACAAAGGAGGGACCTTCGGCGCCGTGGGCGAGCATTTGATGTTCAATTTCCAACATGATGTCTTGTTCGGTCATGCCGATCTGTAATTGGTTTAGGACCTCCTCAAAGATTTGATCCGTTATCTCGGCCGCCTTTTGCATTCGTTTGATTTCCTCCGGTTCTTTGATTGCGCGCCAAGGCGCGAGGAGATCGGCGGTGGAGGCAAACGAAATGGCGGGAAGGTATTGTTTTAGCGCGAGTGCGGTCTGTGCGGGTGCATGTCCGGGAATGGCCAGGGTCTTGGATCCGAAGGAATGTTCATCTGCGAGCCGTCGGACCAGTTCGGGCAGATTCTGGCCTTCCCCGATGCGTTCGATATTGGTTATCCAGGGTTTATCTTGAATCTGTTGGCGAATGTGCGATTCTGCCAGGTAGGGGGTGATGGCCACACAAGCAGACGGCGTGACCAAGACCCCGTAAAGCCAGTCGCCGTGCATGTGGTGTTCGGTGGCGTGGGGACGTTGACGCCGGATGCCCAAAAGGTATTCGGCATCACCCGACGGTGTCAGTAGGGCGGCACCCCATCCGCGCTCGGCCATTTTCTCGCGAAACGTTTTGAGTCGCTGGGCGTAATCAATCATGCAATTGCCTCCCTTCGTTGATCGGGTGCAGAGACTGCGCCCGGATACGGACAGTCCGGGCGCAGTTGATTCCCTAGCAGCCCATGTGCCGGTTGAACCAATCGAGCATGACATCGGAACGTAACACCCGGTGCCAGGGCTCGCGAATGCCGTGGGCGGCCTGGGCGAATCGCACCAATTCACTCGGGACTTGCAGGGCTTGTAAGTGATTGAAGAGTTGCTCGCCTTGGTCAACCGGACACCGATGGTCTTCCCCGGCGTGGATGACCAACGTGGGCGTCTTAATGCCGGCCACGTATTTCATGGGGGAGCGCTCCCAATATTTTTCGGCCCATTCCCACGGTGGTTTTCGGTCAAATTCCACCTGATCGAGGAGGAAACTCATATCACCAGTCCCGTTGAACGAAAAGCGATCATAGAGGAGGTTGACGGCCACGGCCGCTTTAAAGTCCGGTTGATGACCGATCGTCCAGGTGGTCATGTATCCGCCATAGCTACCGCCGTAGACGCCCTTGTTTTCGAGATCGACAAAGTCAAATTGCTCGGCGGCTGCGGCCAATGCCCGCATATTGTCCTGGTAATCCTCACTGCCCCAACGACCTCGACCGACCGCGGAGAAGGCTTCGCCATGCCCATGATTGCCTCGAGCATTACAGTGGAGTACGACATAGCCGTTGGCGGCGAAGAATTGGGCCTGGTAATTGAGAAGACCCGTTCGCATACCGCCGGCCCCGCCCCCGTTATATAGAAGAATGGGGTAGCGTTCCCCGGGCTTTCGATCGGGGGGTGAAACGACCCATCCAAGGATTTCCTCTCCATCGGATTCGAAAGTGAAGGGTTGTGCCGGGTTCAGGGCGACTTGGTTTAGCACTTCATCATTAATGTGGGTCAACCGTTTGAGTTCTTGTTCCGCTCCTTCGCGAAGGGGGAATTGATAAAGGTCGCCCGGGTTTTCGGCATCGGCCACTAGGCCGACGGCGAAGTCATCATCGGGAGCAACGCTGAAGCCGTTGAGGACCCGTTCGCCAACCAATAAGGGGGTGAGTTCACCGGAACGAACGCATAGGCGATTCAGATGGGTGGTGCCCCGCTGGTTGCTGATCACGAGCAGGCCTTTATTGTCTGAAAGCCAAATGGGGCCGTCGTCGCCGGCGCTGCCCCGTCGGACGGTCATGTCGCCATCACGGGAATAATCCCCGAAGGTGGTGTCGATGTCATCGGTGAGGCAACGCGCGGATTGCTCACCGAAGGAATAGACCCAGACCCGCTGATTCCCGTAATGTCCGAGCGCGGGATCATTGTGGCCACAAAACGCCAGCATGGTGCCATCGGGCGAATAGGCCAAATCCGTGCTCCGCATTTCTTCGAGGCCGAAAAGCTCTTCCACCGGTCCCGGGTCTTCCCGAGTGGCATCAATTCGATAGATATACTGTTTGCGTGAGTTTTCCCAGCCCGGTTTCGTATTGCCGGCCACGACCAGATGTTGACCATCGGGGGAGAAGGTGGGACCCGAAAAGTCAGTGGGACCTTGGGTTAATAAAACAGGGCTGGGGAGATCTTGGGCGTCCGGATTGAACATAACGCGGGCAATGTGGGTAAAGTAGTTCCCCAGATAGCCCACCCCGTCCATTTTCCAGCGCATGCGCTTAACCCGCATGACGTCCTGGTTGTAACGAACATAGGGGTCGGTAAGATCGGGTTGCGGATCGTCGACATTCGCTAGGCCTTCGTCGGGATCGACCCAGGTGGTAAAGGCGATCGCGTCCCCCTGGGGCGACCAGACGATTTGACTTGCGCCGCCGAGCAAGGTGGTGAGCGGACGAGAGGATCCCCCTTGGGCCGAAACGACGTGGATTTGCGGCCCGCGTCCGATGACGGCCACTTGGGATTCAAATGGAGGGGCCTCATCGCTTTTTAAAAAGGCGATGTACTGGCCGTCGGGGGACCAACGCGGCTCTGATTCCGAGGCTTGACCGTGAGTCAACTTGCGACTTTGTCCTGACGCAAGGTCGGTGACCATAATGGTGGAACGGTATTGATTGTCCTCGGCATCAATCCACGTCTTGAGCCAGGCGACTTCATTGGCCGAAGGCGACACCTGCGGATCGCTGGCATTTTGGAACCTGAGGATGTGACGGGATGTTAGTAATGATTTCGAACGTTCTGTCATGCTTTCCTCCGATCTTTTGATAAACGAAAAGCAGCGGATGGACGAGGCATTTCGGGTGGTCACGGATTGTCTGGATGTAATAGGGTCTCGTTAATGTCAGATTCTTTCGTACTAGGCCTATCATTTCGAGGAGGGGACGTCGAATCCTGCTGGAGTTTTGACGTTTGATCGGCACCAGCGTTGGCGAATGACAAGGTATCCGGCTTTAATTGGCGCCGTCTCTGCGTTATAATCCGGTGAGAGGAGACGATTTCGGTTGAAGGATGTTCGGGTGGGAGGCGCTAGAACTTATGATTCGAGAATTGCCGAATGATTTGGGTTTTTATTTACGCGGGACACTGCTCGGTGAAGGACAGGCCTCCCGGTACGAGGAGGATGATGAAATTGCACGTCAGCCAACGTCGGCCGTTTACGTTATCGTGCAAGATCGAGAATGCGGGATCATTGATACCGGTTTGGGTATTAAGGCGTTTCACGCCTTGATGGGTGCGCTCAATCGTCGTCGGCTCAAACCCCAATGGCTGATTTTAACCCATGACCATCCCGATCATGTGGGCAATGGGCATTGGTTTCGAGATCAAATCGGGGCACCGCTTTATTGCCACCCTCTTGATTTACCGCTGATTGAGCAGCCGCTAAAGATTTTTGATGATCAATATATGGAAAATGCTTATGGCCGGACCCTTTGGGCGGCGTTTGAAGAGATGAACCGAACGCGAGACGAATACGAGGCCTACCAGCAAAGGGTAGTGTACGACCAGTACTTCCCCGTGAAAGTCGATGCGACCTGTGAAGACGGGGACCTTTTTGAACTCGGGGATCTGCAAATAGAAATCCTCCATACCCCGGGTCACTCGCCGGGGAGCATCTCCGCCTATATCCCCAACGAAGGCATGTTGTTTGCCGGTGATGTGCCGTTATGGTTTGGTCCGGGACGTCCTTATCCCTTAGGGGATCATCAGGCTTGGCAGGACAGCATGCAGCGTTTGCTCCTTCTCGATACCGACTTCATCGGATGGGGACATTCGATTCCCACCGTGGGGCGAAGAAAATGCCGACGATTTTTAAAAAATACCCTGCGCCGGGCTGAACAGATTAGAGAAGCCGTCGTGGATGAGCTGATGGATGCCCCTCAAACCATCAAGGAACTATCCGATGTTCTCTATGATGGGAATATTCGGGTCCTTGATGAACAGCAGCAATTGGCCGAAGATTCGGTTCACGCACTGCTGGTTGCGCTTTGGCAAGATGAACAGGTGGAGCCCATTGTTCGAAATGGCCTTACCTATTGGCGTCTAGTCCCGACGACGACGTGACGCGAGTTCGCAGAATCTGGAAGTAGAAGATGGCGCCCCCGGTGGTGCGATTTTCCGCCCATAACGTTCCGCCGTGTTTATTAATGATTTGTTTTGAGATGGCTAAACCGAGCCCTGCTCCTTCGTCACCTGCCGTTTTGGGCACGCGATAGAACCGTTCGAAGATGCGATCAAGGGCTTGATCTGGAATGCCGGGCCCCTCATCCGCTACCCATAGTTGAGCCCGATCATGGGACGTGTCGATCTGAGCCCCCACCTCAATTTCTGCCCCGGCCGGGGAAAAGCGAATGGCATTATCGATGAGATTGCCGAATACTTGGTGCAACCGCTCTTCATCACCCCAAAGATCGAAGATGACATCGGAAGGGGTGGTTTTTAGGGTGACGTCTTGTTCTCGTGCCCGGGCGGCGGCGCGCGCGGTGGCCTCTTTGAGCAGTCGCTCAGCCGGAATCCAGTCGAATTCAAGGGGCATTTGCCCCGCCTCCAATCGCTCCAATTGCAGCAAATCACCGAGCAACCGTTCGATTCGTCGCGTTTCGTCCAACACCGCATCGAGATAGTCACTTTGTTCCTCCGGAGGAATGATTCCATCTTGAATGGCCTGAACGAATCCCTTGATCGAGGTCACCGGGGTCCGAATTTCGTGGGAGATCATGGCGGAGAAATGCGTCCGACGCTGTAAGAGATCACGGATTTGTTCGGCCATTTCATTGATTTGTTCGGCGAGCTGAGCGAATTCTCGGGCGTAGTGCGTACCGGCTCGCTGGCTGAGATCCCCTCGGCCTAGGGCGCGGGCCACGTCACTGAGCTCTTCTGCCGGACGCGAAATCCGGCGGGCGAATAGAAAACTCGCCAAAATGGCGAGCACCAGGGCGATCCCCGCGGTTTGAATGACGATGCGCAGGATATCCTGGGCCGCTTGTGTGGCCGCAGCAATCGGTTGAAAGAGCGCCACCACGCCTTGGGGGGGATCATCGGGTGAAATGAGGATCGGCACGAAAACGGAGACGAAAAGTTCGCCTTCTTGATCGCGCCACTGGGTGGATTGAACCGACCCAGTATCGAGCGCCTTTTGGATGGGTTCTTCATCCAATAAGGCCTCGGGATCCTCCGCAATCTCCGGGCGTAAGGAAGCAACAAGAAGATCCCCTTGGCGGGAAAGCACAATGAATTCGGCATTGATCATGGATGCTGTGGTCCGGGCCCAAAGTTGGAGGCTGTCCTCCCAAAAAAAACGCTGGCCGCGAGTCAGAATCTCAACGGCGAACAATTGGGCCATGCTTTGCCCTTGAGTGGTCAGGGTTTCGCGAGCGCCCGTGATTAGGTAGGAATGGACTAGCCCATTTAAGAGAATGCCCATGGTGATGATCACAATGGCAGCAATCACCACGTGTGACAGTGTGAGTTGGACCCGAATGTTTCTCATGTGTCGGTCTTTTCCTCCTCGCCGGGTTCGAACTTATATCCCACACCCCATAGTGTCACAATGTATTGCGGTTTGTTCGGATTGGGCTCCAGTTTTTCGCGAAGGTGCCGGATATGGACGTCGACAGTTCGAATGTTGCCGTAAAATTCATAGCCCCATATCCGATCCAGTAGCTGATCACGTGTGAAGACGCGGCCGGGATTATTGGCCAGTAACCAAAGAAGTTCGAACTCTTTGGCGGTCAAATGGATGTCTTCGTCATCCCGGGTGACGCGTCTTGTATTGAAATCGATGGTCAGTCCGTTGAACTGTCGCAAAGGCCCCTGTACCGTATGTTGGCTTCGTCGCAAGACCGCTTTGATGCGAGCGACGACTTCTTGCGGCTCAAAGGGTTTAGTAATGTAATCATCGGCTCCCAACTCCAGCCCGGTCAATTTATCGCCCATGGCATCCCGGGCGGTCACCATGATGATGGGAATGTTGTGTTGATGCCGGATTTCCCGGCAGATATCCCACCCATCAGCGTCTGGCAGCATTAAATCCAAAAGAATTAGATCGGGCCGTCGGTCTTCAAGGGCTTTCAAACCCTGTTGTCCGGTGGGGACGCTTTGAACGTCGAAGCCTTCTTGTTCCAAATATAACCGTAACACGCGTTCGATGTTGGGATCATCTTCAATCACGAGAAGATGGCCCGCATTGGTTGCGTTCATCATTCCTCCTTAAAACGGCCAGCAATTTCGAGGAATTGGGCCCGAAAAGTTGCATGCCCACCAGCAGAGCGAGCCGAGCTTTTACCGGGTTAAGGTGGCCCGCCCAAAGGAGGCCATCACCATCGACACCCGACCGTGTGCCGCCCGCAGGACACCGGGTGCAAATGACAACGGGGATTCCATTTCTCGCTTTTTCCTTTATGCTCAGATGAAAGCCTGGGGGAATCCCGGCCAAACCCCCTGCGGCTACCACCAGGCCCTGAAGATCCTTTGACGGCCAGTTCCGGATCCACTGTCCGTTGTCCCCTAGACCCGGTGTGAGAATGGGAATGGTCCCGGACAGAGAAGCGGGCAGAGGCAGGGGGTGGGAGCGAAAATAAGGGCGGTCATAGGTGAGCGGGTCGAAAGGACCTACCGCCCCCAATGCGCCGTTTTCGGATCCGAAAGCGCTCACCTGCCAGCTGTGTTGTTTCGTAACCTCGCATCCGGCGAAGATTTGTTCGTTCATTACCACCAAGGGGCCTTTTCCCCGGGATCGGGGATCGAGAGCCGTCTGGTAGGCCGCGATCAAATTGCGCGGCCCGTCCTCACCCGCTGATTTTGCGCTTCGCATCGCGCCGGTGATGACGATGGGAGCGTCTTGATCCCAAAATAGATCAAATAAGAACGCGGTTTCCTCCAGTGTATCCGTGCCGTGGGTGAGCACGATGCCATCATACCCTTCTTGTATCCAAGTGTGTGCTTGCCGGATCCATGCCAAGACCTGATTAGGGGTGAGGTTGCTGGAGGCCACTTGATCAAGGTCGATCGGCATGATCCCGAGGGACGGATCCGGAAGCGCCTGGCGAAGATGATGGGCCAAATCGCCGGCGTTTAAAGGCCGGTGCGTGTGGCGCGGTGTTGCGATGGTGCCGCCGGTAGCGGCGAGAATGATTTGACGGGTGGTCATGTCGCAGGTTTTCATGTTCTCCCCCCTCTTTGCGACCCATAAATGTTTAAGAATCGGTGACGCTTTGTCGTGATGCTAAACCTTTACGTCTGACGATGAAAGGGCTCAACGGGAGAACACCGACCGGTTGCGGTATTCTCGAGCGTCAAAGCACCTTCATTCAGCATCCACGTACCCGCCTAATTGGCCAGGTCGGGAGGATTAAGAAACGCTTCAATTTCGTCTTCATCGAAATAGAACGTCTCACGACAAAACTCACAGGTAACCTCCAGGTTGCCATTTTGATTGATTAATCCCTGGATGTCATCTCGGTCCATCGTCTTGAGGGTCTCAAGGGCTCGATTGCGGTTACACTTACAGCTAAAAACGATAGGATCTTGTGATATTTCACGCATCTTGATCGCTCCCATTACTTCAGCTAAGAGGTCTTTGGGGGTGGCGCCCGCTTCGATCATATGGCTGATGGAGGTGAGCGTTTCGGATCGCTCAATGATCTTAGTGAGGGCCTGATTTTGTTCTTGTTTTTGGTCTTTTGATATCGAATCGCCTAGAGGAAGCGCCTGGATCAAAAAGCCGCCTGATGCTTGAACGCGACCGTCTTGACCGACGAGCACGCCGAGTCCGACCGAGGACGGTATTTGTTCGGATGTCGTAAGGTAATATGCAAGGTCCGCTGCGATTTCACCATTTAGCAGCTGAGCCGATCCGGTGTAGGGTGATTTCAATCCGAGGTCATACGAAACGGTAAGAAGTCCCTGTCGACCCACAATGGCCGGGACATTGAGTTTTCCTTGTCCCTTGGGAGGGGCATCGGCTTCGGGGTGGTCGATATAGGCGCGGACATTTCCTTGGGCGTCACAGGTCGCAAGGAGCGTTCCAGCCGGCCCTCCACCATTGATGCGTAATGTCACGGAATGGTTGTGCTTTAGCGATGCCCCGAGCAGCGCCGCTCCGCTCAGACATCGTCCAAGAGCAGCGGTGGCGGTGGGGCGGGTCCGATGAAGCGTTTGGGCCTTGGCGACGGCATTCGTCGTGACCAAGGTAATGGCCCGAAGCCCTAGGGTTTCGGATAAATAATGAATGCGGTGATCGGTCAAACCAGATCCCTCCATGTTCCATCCTCCGATATTATCCCATATGATACTCTTAAGACACCCTAATCGCTATTATCCTACCAAAGTTCCGACCAGGAGGGAAACGATTTGAACGCCCGATGGCAGGCGCTAAAACAATATGCGGCCCAGTACCACTTAGATGCACTTATATTAGGTGAGCCCGATGACGTTCAATATTTCACCTCTGTCGGGGCTGGTTGGCTTTTGATGTTGAAGCATCGACCGCACTTATTTGTTTTTCCCCACGAAGAACGTCTTATTCGTTCCCGTGTTACGGGCGTGGAAATTGTCGTCGCCTCGCCACATCGGATGTGGTCGGTGATCGCGGATCATTTGGCGAAGGGGCCGCATGTTCGGGTGGGCTATACACCGGGCCTTTCGCAGAAGCATTTCGCCCAGCTCACTCAACTGCTTTATGCTCGGGAGCGTCATTGCCAGATGGTTCTTCTCGATGATTTTAAGCGGGCGCTTCGAGGGAGGAAGGATGCATCGTTTTTGGAGGAGATCAGACATTCATGCCGGGTGGCAGATCAGGCCTATGAGCGGGTCTTGACGCTCGCGGAAGAAGGGATGACGGAGCAGCAATTGGCCGGCGAAATCGAGTATGCCCTCCGACGTTATGGTGCCGAACGATACGCGGCCCCAACCATGGTCAGCAGTGGTCCTAACACCACGTATCCGCATACCTGGCCAACCGACCGATCGTTTCGACAGGGAGACTTGCTCGTGGTGGATTTCAGCCCTCAGGTTGGGTGTGGGTATGCCGATTTTTCGCGCACTTTGATACTAGGGAGAGCAGAGCAGGCGCACAAAAGTGCTTACGAAGTCGTCTTGCGGGCCCGGGCCCGGGCCCTTTCGTTGTTGCAGCCGGGTCAATTGCTCCAACGGGTACATGCCGAGGCTCGGCGAGAAATCATTCGTTCGGGATATGGTCGGTATTTTGTGCATGCATTGGGGCATGCGATTGGGGGCGGACCGGACCTGTCCGATCAAGACGAAGGAGTGGTGGCGCCGGGTCAGGTTTTTGCCCTTGAACCCGCTTTGTACATCCCGGGCTGGGGAGGCTTTAAAGTGGAGGACGTGGTGTTCATCGAAGCCAAGGGTCCCCGAGTGTTGACAAAAAGTCGCACGGACCTGGTTGAACTATGATTTTGGGTCCTTAAGGGAAGATCAAATAGAAACGGCCCGCGATGGTGCGGGCCGTATGTTATGAAAATGTCAAAGCGATATCTTATTCATCCGTTGCAAATTGATGGGTACCAATTTCAACCAAGATCGTCAGTGAGTTAATCCAGTTCCAGGTTTGGGTACTCGAAGGTGAAATGCGACTGGGACTGAAGAAATAAAGTGCACCCTGCGACGGATCGGATCCACTGAGCGCCTCTTCCACCGCAGCCGGCACTCCACTTACAACGGAACGGTTAATTTGACCGTTAGCGACGACACAGAATTGTCCGGGTTGATTGATGACGCCGGTGATGGTATCAGGAAATCGGGGGGATCGGACCCGGTTTAGCACGACCGCCGCCACGGCAACTTGTCCTTTATGAGGTTCACCGGGTGCTTCGGCACTGGTCAAACGGATGAGAAGATCGATTTCGTCTTGATTTGGCACATAGCCAATGGCGGCATAAGGATCGGGCTCATCCACTTCTTCGCTTATGGCTTGGGCTTCGATCGGTGCCTCTTGCGGCTGTACGCCCTCAACCTCGCGCAAGATAACGGTTCGCGTGTCTTGATTCCATTCGGTGCCCCAGCCGAAGACATCGGCGAAAAACCGGATCGAAACGAATAGATGATTGTCGGTCATTTTCGGGGCAACGGTCTGTTCGGGTGCATCGGGCATTCCCATCACCCGGGTTTCCCCATCCAAAAGGATAAAACGCGCGTTGGGAGCGAAAAAGCGGGCGGACCCACTTCGTTCGTCGAGAAATGTTTGACCCCCAACAAGGTTTGCGATGTCTTCCAGTGAGACCAACACCCGTCCTTCTTCAATAACCGGTGATACCGAGGTGGAAAGGGGTTCGTCATCGATCATGATGTTCGGAGCAGCGAAAACAGTGTCGGAAGGGGACACTATGTAACCGGCGAAAACCATGACACAAACGAGTACGAGGATTTGGTGCACCATCCCGTGTGACGCTCTTTTGATGCCAATCTTTCTCACGGTTTGTCATCCTTTCAACTTAAACATGTAAAATGTGAGCCATTCGTGTTCAATTTAGTGATTTTTACCAATTGCTCAGCGTTTGTTCCATTATAAACAGATTTTCCCGCTCACTCACCTTACAGGTTCTTTACAGGAGTGCACATGGAAGCCTTAGGTCCGGGTGACGTTGGAAGATATTGGTTTGAAGGAATCGCGAGAAAGGTGTTTAAAGGAATAGTTACTGCGTTGATTTTTAGCGGGATTTTACCGGGAGCGGAGGTGATTTAGATGTTCGAGAAAATTATGGTTTGTGTTGATGGCTCCAAGGCGGCAGCGGCGGCGTTACGCACCACGATCGAATTTGCCAAACGGTTTGATGTGGATCAGGTGCTTGCCATCCACGTGGTGCCTCACATGACGCTTTATGAAGGTGAGGGGGTCTGGCGTGCCAATCTCATGACTCACCTCGATGAACATGGGCGGGAAGTTTTAGCGGAAGCGGAAAAGGAACTCGGTCGTCATGGGATTTCGCCCACTGCCATCAAAGCGTATGGCGATCCCGGATATCAGATTGTAAAGCGTGCCAAGAACGAGGCCGTTGACCTCATTATCATCGGCAACCGCGGTTTGACCGGCATCTCGTCGATTTTGTTGGGGAGTGTTGGTGAGCGAGTGGCGCGAAATGCGCTTGGCTCCGTTCTCATCATCCGTGATGGGGAGGAGGCGAAAGACGACGATTCTTCCTAAAAGGAAGGTGGAATATGGGGGGCTTAACGGCACTGGCCGTTTTGATGATTTTCGAAGGAACGTGTGCCTGAAGTAAGGGTGTGTGAAGAGCATTCGATATTCTCCGCCATCGGAAGCGTATCGCGGCAAATGGTCAGTGCGCCCGATGTCGAAACGAAGGGTCCAAGATCGATGCTGTTTTTTGATTTGGACCTTATCTGGAGGCATAGACCATGAAGGTACTAATGATTTATCCGGACTATCCGCTTGGAACCTTGCCGGGTACGTCGCGTCTCGGGTTTTATTCCGAAGGCATCGCGGCCCTTGCGGCATCCTTACGCCAACAGGGCCATGATGTTGAACTTCTACACATGACGGCACCGCTCGGGCAATTGTTGTTTGAGGCCAACGTTCGTCAGTCACAACCTGATTTGGTTGGATTTTCGGTTCGGACCAGCAATTTCTCCGATATCCCGACATATGTCGCCTGGACAAGACGGGCAGTCCCCCAAGTCCCGTTAGTGGCCGGCGGTTGTCATGCGACGGTCGAACCTCGCGGTACCCTGACGCTTGGCGGGTTCGATTATGTTCTTAGAGGAGAAGCCGATCGCTCTTTGGTTGAGCTTTGCCAGGTGTTATCAGGGAACGATACGGACCTGGAGCAAGTGGGCGGGTTGTGTTGGCTAAAAGCCGGTGAATTCCGTTCGACCCCCAATGATCCGCTACCGAAAAGTATGGATTCGGTGCCCATCCCCCATTTTGGAATTTTCGATTTGGACCGATTAGAGACCCAGTTGGTGAAAACGGTACCGGCCTTACTGTCTCGCGGCTGTCCTTTCGCGTGTACCTATTGTTGTAATGCTGCGTTTCGAACCCTTTACCCTAATCCGGCGAACTACGTACGGTTTCGTAGCCCGGAGGATGCCATTCGTTACCTAAAATCCGCCCTCGAAGTGTTTCGGGATGCCCACTATGTCAGTTTCTTTGATGACATTTTGCCATTGTATCCCGATTGGTTCAACGAATTTATGGCGCGGTACCGTGAGGAGATCGGCATTCCCTTTAGTTGCAATGCTAGGGCCGACTTGCTAAACCCACAGGTGGTGGCGACACTCCGGGATTCGGGTTGTTTTCGGATTCATATGGGGGTTGAGTCGGGTGATTTCGAGTTGCGCCGTCGTGTCCTTAAACGACCGGTGTCACAGGAAGCGATCCTGGAAGGGTTTGACCTTGCTCGGAAATCGGGAATGGCAACGCTTTCTTACAACATGGTCGGGCTTCCCGAGGAGACCCTAAAACGGACCCTGAAGACGATCAAGCTGAATGCTCGGGCTAATCCGCACCGCATTGTCGTCTCCGTTTTCTATCCTTATCCGGGAACCGAAGGCAATCGGCTGGCCCGGTCCCTGGGATATCTCTCTACGGACCAGCCCTGGTCCGGGAATTGGATGTTGCACCAACCCCAGTTCACTCGCGACGAGGTCGCTTTTGCCTCTGCATATTTTCGAACCTTTGTCCGATTGTACCTGCTTGCCTGGCGGTTGCCAAAATTCCTGGGCCGCCCGGCGGAAAGGCTCCTCGACACTCTTTTCCTCTGGCCTGGAAAACCCAACAAAATACTAGTGCGTACGGCTGGCATCGGCACCCGTCTTTTGGACGGAGCCAAGCGCCTAATGAGGAAATATCTGACCGGACTCTATTTGTATTTGAGGGATCGATCCCTAAGTGTCTCACCGGGTGGCCGTGATAAGGACGGGTTATCCGAGGACTGACCGTTTTGTTCGTGCCAATCGAATAGCATCCCAAACTTCCTCTGCTAATCCCTGCCATTGAATCAACCATCATCTTCGAGATCGCGTTTAGGTTAGGGGGAGCCGTTCCCGGGTCCTCGACCGAAGGATCATTCCTTAGGGAGCGAAACACGCAGGATGTATCATGATCCGGCTTCTTTGAGGGGAAAGCGCTGCAACAGCTAACGAAGCGCAGGGGAAGGATCATGATGACGGAAGGACGTTTTCGGTGAAACGGTTTCGGTTGGTCCGATGCCGCACCACGCGCATCGCAGAGGGACGGGCGATTCATTGCGGGGAAATACGTGATCAATTGCGACACCGAAGATTTTTTGTCGCACAAGTTGAGAGCGCACCGGGTTGGGATCAAAGGTGGGTTTGGAGCTTGTCATGAAGGGCACGGGCGCGTTCGACCCATTCAGGATTT
>SLMV01000151.1 GCA_007133365.1 Clostridia bacterium | reverse complement strand
CGGCGGCCGAGAAAGTGGAGGAGGTCTTAGCACAGTTTAAAGTCTAGACGAACGTAAATTCCAGGTAAAACGTCTTCGAGAGGAGCGGGGTAGGTGATGCCATCCCCTCCTCTTGTCGTTTTGAACGGGTTCGATCGCTTTTGTCCTCAGCATGAAACGGGCAGGATTTTCCTACCATCTGCCGAAGTATGTTCATGTTTTATGGGAATTTCTGTGTTTTTATACTTGGGTTGAATGCGTTTTTTCAAAGCGGGTGGTAGGGTGGTTGATCGATGATGAAAGCCTGGCTTGGAGGTGCCGGCCTATTGGGTATCGGGGTTGGCCTTATAGGGTATGGTGTTGGGACGGGAAGAATCGGCCTGGAGGTCGGATTGATCGGTTTTCTTCTCCTGCTCGTCGTGCTGGGCTATGGGCTTAGGCGATTTCGAAAAGGGCCGTTTCGCGGGGCACGCCAGCAGGCGTTTGATGCTTTGGATTCGCCGGCCTTTATCGTCGATCGCGACCGCCGGGTATTGGATCTCAATGAACGGGCTCAAGAGCTGGTTGATACCCCGATCGAAACGGCCCGAGGACAAAAGCTTGATGATCTTTTGCCTTTGGTTGATGCACCCGACTCGACGCTTTCATCCTTGTCAATCTCGCAACCTCAAATGATTTGCCTAAGGCTTAAAACCACGGATTTACCCGATCAACCGGTTGAGTTTGAGATGATGCCCCTTCCTGCAGATGGGAAGGGTGGCGCTTTGGTGCTCGCCCGTTCACTGGGGGGCGAAGGGTTCGGCCGGATGGTGCATCAGGAACGAGAACGCGCGTTTCGAGCCCTGGCGGAGAATTCTCCGGATCTCATCACCCGAGTGGATCTTCAGGGGCGGCGGCTTTATACGAATCCGGCCGTTGAGACCTTTCTCGGGATTTCCCGACGGGAGGCGTTGGGCAAGACCAATGACGAACTGAACATTTCCGAAAGTCTCATCGAGCGCTGGAATCGGGTGCAGGAGAAGGCGATCCGTACCGGGCGTGAACAGCGCTATGAGTGGCGTTACCCGACAACCCGGGGTGAACGGTATTATTATACCCGGGTGGTCCCCGAGTATTCGCCGGCGGGCGAACCGGTGTCGGTGTTGTCCCTGACCCGGGACATCACGACGGATAAGGAAAACGAAGCCCACCTATTGCGGCGCACCCGGCTTCTTCGTTTGTTGGCCGAAGCGCAAAATGAGTACCTCAACTTTCCGTTTGCCGATATCGATGCCCAGCTCATTTCCGAACACCTCCTGTTGATGGCCATGGATGCCCGCGGCGTGGTGGTGAGCACGTATTCGGAGATCGAGGATGCCATGATCGTCCTGGGAACGGCGGGGGAAACCGAAGCGTTTACGGTTGATAAACGCTGGCGATTGACGGATGCGCTTCGCCCTTATTTATTGCATCCGGATCTATCCCGGCTGCCCGAATCGTTTCAACCCGACGATGAGAACAGCGATTGGTACATGCGCGGGCTTTTGCAGCGCGATTGGCTATTGGGGAGTGTTCTGATCCGTATGCCGGCGGGTCAGGGCATTCGGGAGCCGTCCATTTTGGAATCGTTAATCAATAACCTTCGGTTGGTCTTGATTCGAAAGGACATTGAGCGGGCCTATTCCGAAAGCGAGGGCAAGTATCGGAATTTGGTGGAAAGGGCCAATGACGGCATCTACATCGTTCAGGACAAGGTGATCAAATATGTCAACACCCGGTTTGCCGAGATGCTCGGTTATTCCGTCGAAGCCCTTACCGGCGTGACCCACTATCGTCTGGTCGATAGCGATCAGGTGGGGGCGATGGTGGGGCTTTACACCGAAATCGACCGAAATCAAAACAAAGTGGCGCTGAAGGAATTAGCCCTCAAATGTCAAGACGGAAGCACGATTCCGGTGGAACTCAATGCCGGCACCATCACTTACGAAGGGCGCCCCGCCCACATGATCATCGTTCGCGACCTGAGCCTTCGCAAGGCGGCCGAGGCGGAACTCCGATACTTGAGTTTTCATGATAAGCTAACGGGCCTTTATAATCGGGCTTATTTTGAAGAAGCGATGCAGCGCCTTGACGTCGAGCGAGAATTCCCGATCAGCTTGGTGCTCGGGGATGTCAACGGTCTCAAATTGATCAATGATGCGCTGGGTCATCGGGAAGGGGATCGCTTGCTCAAACGGGCGGCGCGATTGTTTAAGGAGCATTTTCGCCAAGAAGACATCATCGCGCGTTGGGGCGGTGATGAGTTTGCCATCATTCTCCCGAAGACGTCGGAACGCGTGGTGCAGGCGATTTGTGAGCGCTTAAAAGAAGCCACGGCCTCGGTACAGCTGAACCCCATGGGCCTTAGCATGGCGTTTGGTTATGCGACCAAGACCCGCCGGAGCCAGGAGATGCGCGAACTCATGAAGGAAGCGGAAGCCCGGATGTACCGGGACAAGTTATTGCAAAGCGGCAGTGCCCGCCACGCCCTTCTTTCCTCATTGGAACGTTCACTTCGGGAGACCCACGTCGAGACTGAGGCCCACGCCCGTCGGATGGAAGAATTGGCGCTCAAGGTGGGGCATGCGATGTCGCTTTCGGCGGATCAACTCAACGAATTGGCGTTGCTTGCGAGTCTTCATGATATCGGGAAAATTGCCATCCCGGATCGGGTGATCTTAAAGCCGGCCGCCTTAAAAACCGACGAGTGGGAAGACATCAAGCGACACCCGGAAATCGGATACCGGATTGCGCAGTCATCGCCCGATCTTCTGCCCATCGCCGAGGCCATTTTGTCGCATCACGAATGGTACAACGGTGAGGGCTATCCTCGGGGGTT
>SLMV01000030.1 GCA_007133365.1 Clostridia bacterium | reverse complement strand
TTTAAGGCCAACACCATCACAAGCAACGTCAGGGCGGCCCCCCAGATCCGATCGCTCGGCATGCCGGGGACTTGCGTGGCGGAAATATAAAGGTGATAGGGCAACGCCATGAACCGACTCCCAAAGCCACTCGGCAATCGGGGCAACGCCACGGCCACGCCGGTCACCAAAATCGGGGCGGTTTCCCCCATGGCACGGCTTAATCCCAAAAGAACACCCGCAATAATTCCAGAACGTGCGTAGGGGAGCACATGGGTCATAATGGTCTGGCGTCGGGTGGCGCCTAAGGCAAAAGCGGCTTCTCGATAGGCTCGTGGTACGGCGAGAAGGGATTCTCGGGCTGCGGTGACGATCACGGGGAGGGTCATTAGCCCAAGGGTCATCGCCGCTGCCAGCAGGGAAGATCCCAAGCCCAAGAAGAGAACAAACAGTGCCAGACCAAACAAACCAAATACCACGGAGGGCACTCCGGCCAAGTTGACGATCGCCAGGTTGATCAGACGGACAACCCGGCCCTCTTGGGCATATTCGGTAAGAAAGATGGCCGAAAGAATGCCGATCGGCACCGAAACGATGAGCGTGCCAAACGTCAACCAAATCGTCCCGACGATGGCGGGCAATATGCCCCCTTCCAATCCGCGGGATCGGGGCATTCTCGTCAGATACTCCCAACTAATGGCACTGCCCCCCTGCCAAAGCACATAAAGGAATATGCTGATGACGATGGCGAGCACCCCAAAGAAGGAGAGTCCGATGAGAAGGTTGACGATGCGTTCATGTCGGCGGGCTCGCATGCTACCCCTCCCCTTTATGATTCATCACATAATCCACCAAGGTGGTGATGATGAAGGTCATCACAAACAAGACGGCACCCACGGCAAAAAGGGCCGAATATTGGAGACCACCCTGCGGGGCGTTATTGATTTCGGATGCCAACAGGGCCGTCATGGTCCGCATCGGCTGGGCTAGCCGAGTTGGCACCGCCAAGCGCCCCCCGGCCACCATCAGCACCGTCATCGTTTCACCCAACGCGCGTCCTCCTGCCAACATTAGCGCGGCCAATAATCCGGGCCGCGCCGCGGGCACGACCACCGTCCAAAATGCCTGAAAGGGCGTAGCACCAAGCGCTAAAGCCGCTTCTCGATAATCATCCGGTACGCTCAAAAGGCTTTCCTCACTCAAGGCCACGACGGTGGGAACGATCATGATCCCCAAAACGGTTCCGGCTGTTAATCCGGTGAGGCCGGTGGGCAAATTCAAAAGCCGGGCCAGATAGGGAGAAACGACAAGGAGACCGAGAATGCCATAGACTACAGACGGCACACCCGCCAGAAGAGCGATCATTGGTCGCGCCACGTCTCGAAGCCGCCTTGGTGCGAGTTCCGCAAGATAAACGGCACTTGCAAATCCCAAAGGGATCCCAACGATCAGCGACCATCCGACAATGAAGAACGATCCCATCAAAAAGGGCAAAATACCAAACGTTGGGGGTTTCGTGACCGGCTGCCACACGGAACCGGACAAAAACTCCCAGAGCGAAACATATTCGAATACGGGCCAGGCTTGTTGAAAGATGAAGATAAAGATCATCGCGACCGCGGCGATGAGCAGGTAACCGCTCATCGCCACGATTCCTTGGAACAAATACTCGACATTAAAAACATTGCGGAGTGATCGCATGACGTTCATCTCCCTATTTCGGGATCGGCAAGAAGTTAAGTTCGCGCACGACGCGTTGTCCCTCATCGCTGACGACAAAATTAAGGTAATCTCGTAGCGCCTCGCCCGGATCTCCGACCACGTAGAAATATAGCGGACGCGCCAGCGGATACGCCACACCCTCCGGATGGTCCTCCACCGGACTGACCGGTACATCGGAGTCGGGCGTGATCAAACGTACGGGTTTGATGCCATCCCCGAGATATCCCAGTCCGATATAGCCGATGGCGTTGGGATTTTGTCGCGTTTCATCGACGATTGCTTGGGTCGAGGGTTGAAATAACGCATCGTCCGCGTATTCAGCATCAGGCTTTTCCCCGAACTCCCGTACCACGGCTTCACGGTAGAAAACGAATGTGCCCGACGTAGTATCGCGCGACAATAAAACGATGCCGGCGTCATTCCCGCCGACCTCCGACCAATTGGTGATTTCACCCCGATAAATCGCACCGAGATCCGAAAGCGATAGGGATTCCACCGGATTGCCCTCATGTACGGAAACCACGATCGCATCATATGCAATGATGATCTCCTCGATATCAATCCCGCTGGCTTTTGCCTGATCCCATTCTTCCTCACTCATGGCGCGCGAGGATTGGGCCAGGTCGGCGTTCTGATTCAAGACGGCCGCAATCCCGGTTCCGGATCCACCGCCTTGAACCACGAGATCGAGGTTATCATGTTTGTCCATATACGCCTCCGCCAATGCGCCGCCTAAGTTAACCATGGTGTCCGATCCGCGTATGTCGATTTCCGGAGGATTTCCGTTGGCAGCGCATCCCGCGAAGAGGACCAAGGCGCCTAGAAGTAAGGTCGGAAGCAAGAACTTTCGTTGTCTCATACATTTCTCAACTCCTCTTTATTTGATCTAGCTTTAAGGTAGAGGAATTGAGAGCAGGAAACATCAATGAAACGTTAAAGATGTTTCACTTTATGTTAAAGTTTGGTTAAAGGGTTGGTGAAACCAGCGAGCAATGGGGCGCTCAAGGAGGCCCAAGACGCTGCCCCATTTGCCAGAATCGCCGGGCGAGAGTTGATTTGTGAAAATCCTGACTATTCGAAGTCCAAATCGACGGCGTCGCTGAGGATGCCTTGAATATCGCTCATCATCTGAAACAGTCGGGCCTCGGCT
>SLMV01000125.1 GCA_007133365.1 Clostridia bacterium | reverse complement strand
TGCCATGATGATTTATCGAGCATCAACGGCATGATGCGGCCCGGCATCGTCCACCGCCTGGATAAGGACACGACGGGATTGATGGTGGTGGCAAAAAATGACACGTCTCATCTCGGCTTGTCTTACCAGTTGCAAAAGCGGAGAATGTCGCGGGAATACCGCGCGCTCGTCTACGGAATACCCGAAGTCGAAGCGGGTCGGATTGAGGCGCGCATCGGTCGCGATCCGGATACGCCCTTTAAGATGGGCATTGTGACCTCGGGCGGAAAGCACGCGATCACGCATTTTCAAATCAATCAAGCGGTGGGACGTGATCATGCGTTACTCGATTGCCAGCTGGAGACCGGGCGGACGCATCAAATTCGTGTCCATTTGGCCTTTATCGACCATCCGGTGGTGGCCGATCCCATGTATGCAGCGTCTTACCCGACCTACGGGTTAACCGGTCAGGCCCTCCATGCAGCCAAGTTGACGTTTGAACATCCGAGCACTCAGCGCGAGATGACCTTCGCCGCGCCCATTCCCGACGATATGTGCGAGGTCATAAAAGCCCTCAGAGGCTCGGGAATATGATTTGACAATCCCCTCGGCCTTTGCTAGAGTTTTAGCGGACAAGAAAGCCCTCTTCGTCCTTTAAATCGGCCCCGCGAGGCCGAAAAGGAGGCCACCAAATGTTTAAAGACGTCAGGCTACCGACACACGTGCTACCCCTTTCCCTGGACCGATCACCCCCCAATGCCGGTCCGATCTCAAATTCCAATTATCCATTTAAAATGACAAATGTTGACCCGTTATCAGCGCATCCTAGGAGGTGTGGTAATGGCAAATGATTCGGTATTGAAGCCGAAAGCGACCATCATGGATGAGGCCGGTATTAAGCGGGCACTGGTTCGCATCTCGCACGAAATTGTCGAGCGCAATAAAGGCACCGAAAACCTCGTCTTAGTTGGCATTCGCCGACGTGGGGTGCCCATCGCCCAGCGTCTGGCCGCATTTATTTCGGACACGGAGGCGACAGAGGTACCCGTGGGAATGTTGGACATTACCCTTTACCGAGATGATCTAACCCTTCGCCATGATCAACCCATGGTGCATCGCACAGAGGTTCCCGACATTAACGGCAAAACGGTTGTTCTGGTCGATGATGTATTGTATACGGGGCGGACGGTGAGAGCCGCCATGGATGCATTGATGGATCTCGGACGGCCCTCCTCGATTCAATTGATGGTTTTGACAGATCGAGGTCACCGCGAATTGCCGATCCGGGCCGATTATGTCGGAAAGAACGTGCCGACTTCGAAGCATGAATTGGTCGAAGTCCGCCTGAACGAAGTCGATAATGTGGAAGATGTGTTGATCATGGAAAAGGTTGAAAGGGATGAATGACGTGCAACAACTCAGACAAAAGCATATTTTGGGCCTGGCGGAGCTGAGTGTGGAGGAAATGACGCTCATTTTGCAGACGTCGGAGTCGATGCGCGAAATCATCGATCGCCCGATCAAACAGGTCCCAACCCTGCGGGGTCGGCAGGTTTTGTCGCTCTTTTATGAGTCGAGCACCCGGACCAAGGCCTCCTTCGATTTGGCCTGTAAGTATATGAGTGCGGGTGCGGTGAGCATAAGCAAGGATTCTAGCAGTCTGACCAAAGGGGAGAGCCTTCGAGATACGGTGCGAAATGTGGAAATCATGGGTCCCGAAGTGGTCATCATGCGTCATCCGTCGGGTGGGGCTTGTCACTATCTCGCCCGGAATGTGTCATCGTCGGTGATCAATGCCGGGGATGGTACCCACGAACATCCCACCCAGGGTCTGCTTGACATGCTGACCGTCTTGCAACACAAAGAGCATCTGGACGGGCTAAATGTCGTGATCGTAGGCGATGTCTTTCACAGTCGGGTGGCACGCTCAAACATCATTGGTTTTAGCCGAATGGGGGCAAACGTGGTGGTGTCGGGACCGAGCACCTTGCTTCCGCCGTACATCGAAGAAATGGGCTGTCAGGTCGAATCCGACTTAGACCATGCCCTTGCCGAGGCCGATGTGGTCTATGTCTTAAGGCTTCAGTTGGAGCGCCAAAGTGCCAGTTATTTCCCCAGCTTGCGAGAATACACGGAATTATATGGCCTCAATGAACGTCGCCTGGCTTTGGCCAAACCCGATGCTCTGTTAATGCATCCAGGACCGATGAACCGAGGGGTCGAGATCGACTCGGACGTGGCCGACGGCGCGCAGTCCGTCATTTTGGAGCAAGTTCCGAACGGCGTCGCGGTGCGGATGGCCCTGTTGTACTTGCTGCTCGGAGGAGGAGAATGAAATGGGACAAACATTAATCAAAAACGGACACGTCATTGATCCCGCAAACGGACGCAATGAACGGGCCGATGTCTTGCTCGAGGAAGGAAAGATTGGCGCCATCAGCCGTAACATGACGGTGGAGGGTGCCGAGCTCATTGATGCCGAAGAGTGCGTCGTGGTGCCCGGTTTTATCGACACCCACACGCATCTTCGCACGCCGGGCCAAGAGTATAAAGAGGACATTGCCAGTGGTACTCGGGCCGCCATTCGTGGGGGCTATACCGCGGTGTTACCGATGGCCAACACCCAACCCCCCATCGATAATGAGACCGGCATCCGCTTTATTCTTGATCAAGCCCAGACTCAAGGGGTGGCCCGCGTCTACCCCGTCGGTGCCATCACCAAAGGACTCAAGGGCGATGAAATCGCCGAACTCGGTTTGATGAAGCGGGCAGGCGCTTGCGCCTTTTCGGATGACGGGATGCCGGTACGCTCGGCCCGGGTGATGCGGTTTGCGCTCCAATACAGCAAGATGTTTGGCGTCCCCTTGTCGGTTCACGAAGAAGACCCCAGTCTGACTCAGGACGGCGTGGTCAATTGGGGGCGAATCTCGACCAAGATGGGACTTCCCGGCATTCCCGCAGAATCGGAAGTCGCCATGGTGGCGCGCGATCTCGAACTTTGTCGGGTGATCGGCGGGCATCTTCATATTGCCCACGTGAGCACCGCACGCGCCGTGCACTTGATTCGTGAGGCAAAGGCAGCTGGAATTTGTGTCACCTGCGAAGTGACGCCGCATCATCTGACCCTGACGGAGGATCTGGTCCACGAAAGCGGATACGATACCAACACCAAAATGAAGCCGCCCCTTCGAACCCAGGATGATCAACGGGCTTTGCTCAGCGGTCTTAAGGATGGCACCATTGATCTCATCGCCACCGATCATGCACCTCACAGCTTTGATGACAAGGATAAGGAGTATTTGTTTGCGGATTTTGGCATTGTGGGTCTGGAAACCGCGTTTGCCCTGCTCCATGATCGATTGGTCCTGACGCAGGCATTGTCGTTGGAAAAACTGATCGAGGCGATGACCTGGCGTCCGGCGCAGGTTTTCGGGCTCTCGGGCGGCTCGTTATCAGAAGGTGTCCCCGCCGACATCACCATATTAAGCACCTCGGACGAGTGGGCCGTCAACCCCAAAGAATTTGCGTCGAAGAGCGCCAATACCCCGCTGACCGGATGGAGTCTCACCGGTCGCGTGCGAACGGTCCTGGTTGATGGCCAGGTGCGTCTTCGTGATGGGACCCTAACGTGCTAGCCGGTTCGCTTCAATTCGACCAGTACGAGGGGGTTCTTCTTAGAAACACGCCCGACGGTGATTCGTTTCGGTTAGATATTGAGGTCAAAAGCGATGCCTTTTGGCCGAAAGCGGGGCAATTCCTTCAGGTCAAGATCAACCCGAATGCTCTGGATCCTTTGCTTCATCGTCCGCTCAGCGTGTCTGACTTTGATGCGAAGGCGGGCATCTTAACCCTACGTATCCGTCCGGTCGGGCGCGGCACGCGTCATCTGGTCACCCGGAACCCGGGGAGTCGAATTGGGTTCTTTGGTCCGCTGGGTGAGGGGTTTCCGTTGGAGCAGGCCGGATCCTCCCCTTGGATTATCGCTGGCGGCATTGGCGCCGCACCGATGGTCTTTTTGGCGCGGGCGTTGGCCGAGCGGGGCATACGGGTGCGCACCTTGGTGGGGGCGGCCCGAGCGGCTGATTTGGTGGCGGTCGAAGCCCTGAAACGTTTCAGTCAGGACGTGGTGATATGGACGGAAGATGCCAGTGCCGGATCGCAAGGCGTGGTCACGGCCGGGCTGGCCCAAATCGACGAAATGCAAGACGAACGGCCCTCCGTTCTTTATGCCTGTGGGCCGGTCGGAATGTTGAAGACCCTCGAAGCAACGGTCTTGGACACCATTCCCGTCTTCGCCTCCCTTGAAGCCCATATGGCGTGTGGTGTCGGGGCCTGTTTAGGGTGTGCGGTGGGCGTTCGAACGCCGGGGGGCGCACCGAACTATGCCCGCGTTTGCCGAGAAGGACCGGTCTTTCCCCTGCGAGAGGTGGTGTTATCATGAGCGGGCTGGATGTCCAACTCGGACCGCTTGCGCTAAAAAATCCGCTCGTGGCGGTATCGGGAACCTTTGGCTTTGGTTTTGATTACGAACCCATCCTTCCGCCGGATCTTTTTGGTGCGGTGATCGTCAAAGGCACCTCATTGGTGCCCTGGCCGGGCAATCCACCACCGCGCCTGATGGAAACACCGGCCGGAATGTTAAATGCCATTGGACTGGAAAACCCTGGGGTCGACGTCTTTCTCCGCGATTATTTGCCGTTACTTCGAGAGCGCGGGGTCATGGTGATCGCCAACGTTGTCGGACGGACCATGTCGGAATACGTTGCGGTGTCGGAGCGACTGTCGGATGCTGATGGCATTGCGGCTTTAGAACTCAATATCAGTTGCCCCAATGTCAAAGCGGGGGGCATGGCGTTTGGCACGTCCGTCCGAGACTCGGAGGCACTGGTGGCCCGGGTGCGACAGGTGACGTCGCTTCCGATTTTGGTCAAGCTGAGTCCCAATGTTTCGGATATCGGGGCCATTGCCCGGGCTGTCGAAGCGGCTGGTGCCGACGTTATCAGTTTGATCAACACGGTGCTGGGGATGGCCATCGATGTCCATAAGCGGGCGCCGATCTTAGGCAATGTATTCGGAGGTTTATCCGGGCCGGCAATCCGTCCGATTGCCCTTCGTTGTATTTGGCAAGTTTACCAAAGCGTTTCCCTTCCGATTCTCGGGATGGGGGGCGTAAGCGACAGCGAAGATGTACTTGCCTTTATGATGGCGGGTGCGTCGGCCGTGGGAATTGGCACGGCGCTCTTTGCGGATCCTTATGCACCCCGCAAAATTCTCGAAGCCTTACCCGGTGATCGCGATCGATTAACCGAGGGACGATGGCCCATCGGCTGGGCCCACCCGAAAGGGGGATGCAGGTGATCAATTCGGCAAAACGCCTCATTGTGGCATTGGATATGAAGGATGAAACCGAAGCCCTTCGATTGGTGGAGGAACTAGTTCCTAAGGTGCAGCAATTTAAGGTGGGGATGGCCTTGTTTTATTCGGCGGGACCTCAAATCGTGGAGGCCATTCACCGCCGGGGCGCCGACGTGTTCTTGGATCTTAAATTGCATGATATTCCTAATACCGTAGAAGGAGCCGGTCACGCGTTGGCCCAACGAAAGGTGTGGATGACGAACGTCCACGCGAGCGGGGGAGTCGAGATGATGAAGGCGGCCCGCAGAGCGTTACCGGATACAATTTTGCTTGCGGTTACGGTTTTGACCAGCTGGCAACAGGACGATTTCAATGATTTTCTCGGGATTTCGGGCTCCATTGAAACCACCGTGGAACAATGGAGCCGAGCGGCTCAGAAGGCGGGCTTGGATGGAGTCGTCTGCTCACCCGAGGAGATTCGAACGGTCCGGGAGGCGCTGGGCCCCGAGTTTTTGATCGTTACCCCGGGGATCCGGCCCGAATGGGCAGCCGCTGATGACCAAAAGCGCATTATGACGCCGGCCCGGGCCGTGGCCCTGGGGTCGGATTACCTGGTCATCGGCCGGCCCATCACCAAGGCCGATGATCCCGGTCGTGCCGTTGAACGGATTATCGGAGCCTTACGTGACGAGGACGAGAAGGGAGTGGATTCTTTTGACGAATGAACATGCCCCGTGTGGCAATGCGTTATCCCAGGACGATATTCTCACTCTTTTTGGTGAAACCGGCGTGCTTTTGGACGGGCACTTTCGCCTCACATCGGGAAAGCATAGTCCTCAGTTTCTCCAATGTGCCCAAGTGCTTCGCTTTCCTAAAGCGACGTCTCAATTGACGAGGAAAATGGCGAAGCCGTTCGCCGAGGCGGGCGTCACCAAGGTGATCGGCCCGGCCTTGGGAGGGATCATTTTGGCCTATGAGGTGGCCCGGCACTTAGGGGCCCAAGCCCTTTATACCGAGCGCAAAGATGGGGAAATGAAACTGCGTCGTGGGTTTTCCATCTTGCCGGAGGATCGCGTGCTGGTGGTGGAAGATGCCGTTTCCACGGGGGGTTCGGTTAATCGCGTGATGGAAATTCTGTCGCAACAGCAGGCGAATATCGTCGGGGTTAGCGTCCTGGTGGACCGAAGTGGCGGAACCGTTTCGTTTGGTGTGCCCTTTGAATCCCTGGTTACCCTCAATATTCCGGCTTATTCCCCGGCGGAGTGCCCGCTTTGCCGTGACGGCGTTCCGTTGGTTTACCCCAAAGATCTCGGCATGTGATTTAGACGCGGTTGGGTGGAGTGACATACAGGGTTTTATGATGGCGATAATTCACCATCCCGGGCTTGGCTCCCTTGGGCTTGGTGACATGCTTGACTTTCGTATAATCGACCGGCACGTTGGCGGACTGATGGGCGGCGCTGTAGTAGGCGGCCCATTGCGCCGCTTCTTCCAGCGTTTTTGCATCGGGCCAATTCGCTTCGGACCAAGGACCTGGCAAAATGACATGTGATCCCGGCAAATCCTTAACATGAAACCATAGATCATCATCCTTCGCGCGTTTCATCGTTAGATAGTCGTTGCTCCGATTATTGCGCCCGATGTTCAAAGTAAGCCCGTTGGCCAACCTGCGTGTGCGGTAACGAGGTCGGGACGCGGATTTTGCCGGGCGCGCTCGCCCGTTCGTCTTTGATTTTCGAAGCAATCCTTCCGCTTCGGCCTCTTCTTGGGTTTCCTTAAGTTCCTCTAGGGTCTCGGCTTGGTCGAGTTGGTGCAAGAGGCTTTGGACATAGCGAAGCGCCCGCCGACTCCGTTGAATCTGGCGCCGTGCCTTGATCATGGTCCGTTGCATCCGGCGATATTCGTGAAAATAGTGAGCCGCATTATTTGAAGGTGAGCGCCGAGGGTCCAAAGGAATTTCAACCGGCTTATTCTCCTGATAGTAATCGGGCAAGGTGACGGAAGTGGCTTTCCCCGGTATTTGGTGCATAAAAGTGGTCAAAAGCTCGCCGAATCGGCGAAATTTTTCCGCTTGTCGGGTGCGCGCGAAATCGCGTTTTTGTTTGTGAAGCCGGCGGTCGATCCCCTTTTCCTGCTGCTTTAGTTGCCGGCGTAGGTCTTGCTGTAGATTTTCGAATTCGCGGTGTTTTTCCATCAGGGCAAAATAAGCATCCAGCATGGTCGAAACGCGACGGAAGGTGCGTTTGGGGCCCTCGACGGTAGGAAACACTCCAAAGGCACTTGGATAGGGCAGGGCGAGACGCACGTTGCGGGCCCGGGTGTAGGTGATCCATGGACACCAACCCTTTTCTGCGAGTCGCCGCCCGAAATCATGGAATCGCGCCGTCAGTCTTTCGAGGATGTCATCCTCCGTCGGCAGGGGATCCGTCGGCGTGACCCCAACCTGTTCGAGCAGTTGGTGCGCGAGGTCGGGACCCGGTCCGGCAATATGCTGAACGATCCAGCGCCAGGCCGGCATGTCCGAATCAGCGGACTTTAAAACGTCCCGGTTCACTTCGGCAGGATGTACGGTGTCCTTTTGGGGCGGTAAATGATAGGGATGCCCCGGAAGGACGGAGCGGAACGCGTTGCGGCCAGGCGGTGCAAAACGTTCGGCGGCTAGGATTTTGTCGTCATCATCGTTTGCGATGAGAATCAGATTGCTGAAGCGGTCCATGGTTTCGGCAATTAAGGACAACTTGCGTTGATGGCCCAAATCATCAAAGGCATCGACGGAAAGGATCGCCACCCGATCGAGCCCGACCTGCCGCGCTCGGCGAAGGACGGTGCCCTGAAGATGCTTTCTCAGGGTCATACAAAAATGAGAAGGGGCGCGGGGATGTCGAAAACGGCGTTTGGTCAGGTGAAGTCGGGCGGCTTTGGGATCGGTCGAAATGAGTAACCGCGCGACCTTCGGCGCCTGATAAATATTCAGAACGAATTCACCGGACTGCTCGGTTTCTTGAATTTTTTGAATTTTGCCGCCTTCTAAATCTTGGACTTCGGCCAAGGCCGCGGCGAGGGTAAATCCGTCAAATGCCATGACATGCCTCCTCCAGCCTATTCTAACATCCAGATGGATGACGTCCAGGGGCCGGGGAGTTGCTTTGGCGTGACGTTCATTTGGGGTTTTGGCTTTCCGGGTCTTTGCCGGGTGCTTTGGGCGCCTCACTTATCGGAGAGGGGTTCGCCTTATTATGGGGTTTAATGGTAAATAATTCCAGGTGAATTGACGCAATGCTGTACTTTTACTAAAATATGAGATACAATAATTTTTTTAACTTCAAATTCTTTTCCCGAGAAGGAGGATGTTGATGGCACATCACAACCTTCGTTATACCGTAATCGGTGCTGGTGGGGGCGGGCAGGCGATGGCGGGATTCCTGGCCCTTCAGGGCTTTACCACCACTTTATATAATCGCAGTTTGGAACGAATTGAAGCGCTGGTCCGCGAAGGTGGAATTTTTGTCGAAGGCGAAGCCTCTGGCTTTGCGAATCTTCATCGCATCACGTCCGATATTGGGGCGGCCGTAAAGGACGCCGATGTGATCATGGTAGCGGTACCCGCTTCGGCGCATCGGTCGGTGGCGGTGAAATGTGCACCGTATCTTCGTCCGGACCAAGTTGTCGTTTTGAATCCGGGGCGGACCGGAGGCGCGTTGGAATTTCGCTTTATACTGGACGGATTTGGCGTCTCGTCCGACGTGATCGTCGCCGAAGCTCAGACGTTTATCTTTGCCAGTCGGGTGGAAGGACCGGCGCGTGCTCGCATCTATGGGATTAAACGAGTGGTGCCGGTGGCAGCACTCCCGGCAGCCAAGACCCCGATTGTGATGGAGCGGCTCCAACCGGCCTTTCCCCAGTTTGATGCCGCAATCAATGTCCTTAAGACGAGCCTCGACAATATCGGGGCCATTTTCCATCCTGCTCCGACCCTTTTGAACGCGGCGCGCATCGAATCGGGCACGCCGTTTGAATATTATACCCAAGGGGTCAGCCCGGCCGTGGGGAGCGTATTGGAACAAATGGATCGAGAACGTCGGGCGGTCGCTCGAGCGCTTCATGTCGAACCCCAATCGGCCCTCGATTTTCTGCGAGCCGCCTACGGGGTGGAAGGCCGAAGTCTATATCATGCGATGCGTTCCAATCCGAGCTATGCTGGAATCGGAGCACCCGGAACCTTGGAACACCGATATATCAGCGAAGATGTCCCGGCGAGTTTGGTGCCCATGGCGTCCTTCGGTGATCTTTTGGGTGTTCCCACTCCCACGATCAAAGCGATTATCCATCTGGCATCGGTGATCCATGGCACGGATTACTGGACCCGGGGACGGACCGTTAATCGACTCGGTCTTTCGGGCATGTCGCCGGAGGAAATTTGGAACTCCGTGAGTGACGGATGGAAGGAGCAAAGAGCTGGATGAACAAACGAGATTGCGACAAGAAAGGATTGATTCTAGCGGCGACTCTGGGCGATTGTGTCCATGTGGCGGGAACCCTCAATTTTTTGCGTCTCGCCGAGGCACAGGGCTATGAAACCCATTTTATGGGAACGCAACGAACGGCGTCTGAGGTGGTGGAAGCCGCCTTGGAGACGGATCCGGAGATCATTGCCGTCAGTTTTCGGCTGTCGCCGGAGGTTGCCGCGGATTTGTTTGAAGAACTTGACGAGGCGTTACGGGCAGCCGGTCTTGGTGACAAACGCGTCATTTTTGGCGGGACGCCCCCGGTATGCCGCCTTGCCGAATCATCCGGATTGTTCGAGGCCGTTTTTGATGGCACGATGGATGAAGCGTTGGAATTTCTAAGTGAGGATCATTCCCAGGGCGATGAGGCGATACCGCCGCAGTCGTTGGTGGAGCGGATCCAATGGCGAAGGCCCTATCCGATCCTCCGACATCACTTTGGATTGCCGAGTTTATCGGCCACCCGTGAGGGCATTACGGCCATCGCCGATGCCAAAGTGGTCGATGTGATCTCCATCGGGCCGGATCAAAATGCCCAGGTTGCTTTTTTCCGGCCAGAGGAGCAAAACCCGCGCCAAGACGGGGCAGGTGGGGTTCCCGTGCGAAGTGAAGACGATTTTTCTGCCCTCTACGAAGCGTCGCGTTCCGGCAATTATCCCTTGCTCCGTTGTTACAGTGGGACCCGGGATGTCCTGAAGATGGCACCGCTTCTTGCCGACAGCATTCATAATGCGTGGTGTGCCGTTCCGTTGTTTTGGTACAACATCCTCGATGGTCGGGGACCGCGCTCACTCAAAACGTCGATCGAGGAAGCCAAGTTGCTGATGGCATGGCACGCTGAACAAAACATTCCCGTGGAAGTCAATGAGGCCCACCACTGGAGCCTTCGTGATGCGCCCGATGTTATCGCCGTGGTCGCGGCCTATTTGGCAGCACGAGCGGCCAAAGCATCCGGAGTCACCGATTATGTGGCACAATATATGTTCAATACGCCGCCCGGTATTACCTATGCCATGGATTTGGCGAAAATGTTGGCAAAGAAGACGTTGATCCATGAGCTGGAGGATTCGGCTTTTCGGATTTGGACCCAGGTGCGGACGGGCCTTTTGAGTTTTCCGTCCGATCTTTCGATGGCCAAGGGACAACTCGCCGCCTCATCGGTGCTGCAGATGGCCTTAAACCCGGACATCGTCCATGTGGTGAGTTATTCGGAAGCCGATCACGCGGCGACCGCCGACGATGTCATCAGCAGTGTGAAGATTGTTCGACAGGTCATCAAGGAAACGCGGTTTGGTTTACCGGACATGGGGCTAGATACCAACGTTCAGCGACGTACCGAGGAACTCTTGGGAGAAGCGCGGATCTT
>SLMV01000089.1 GCA_007133365.1 Clostridia bacterium | reverse complement strand
TCCAGCAGTAAACGGGAAAAGGCACCCCAAAACCCTCTTTTACACCCAAAACTGGGGTAAAGTCGTTTTCATCAACCCCGCTATCCACCGCCATCAGGGCATCTCAGAAGAGCGAAAATGGCTCATTCGAGGCGAAAGCGCCACGGGACATCGCGAAAGACGCCTGCTCGTCCCAGCCCGACCCGGGGGAGCGCTTCAAAGGATGAAGGATGCGATCCCGGGAAAATCTGGATGGGCCCCGATCGTAGCGATCCCTCATTATGCCGTTGATCAATGGCAAGGGCCTGCGTGAGTTTGCCCGGGCCGTCGGTCAATGAATGATTGGCGGATTCGGTCGATCGTTGCCGGCGGCGAATCATCACGTCGCGATTAAACTCGGGTCGGATGGCCCGGATAAGGACGGCGTGTGGCGCCTCTGGTCGCAGCGCCACCACGTTAAAACAGTAGTGGAGACCATAGATGAGATAAACGTAAATGGATCCCGGTTGGCCGTACATGGCTTGGGTTCGTGTGGTTCTCCGAAAACCAAACGCGTGACATCCGGCATCCAATACACCGCAATAGGCTTCGGTTTCAACAATTGCCCCCCCGGTGATGACGCCTTCGGTCCGACTGATCAGATACTGCCCGAGGAGTCGTTGGGCCACGACGATAGCGCCCTCAGCATAAAAGGATTGAGGCAGCGGTGTTTGGCGGTGGATCTTCCCTAACACAATTTCACCTGGCCGCGACCGTCTGACCATTTAATGACCGTGCCATAGCGCTGGCAAAGGCGTTGAAGATCTGCGATGATGGCACTTCCCTCCTCCGGATCCGCCAGCATCGGACGCCCTCGCCGGGTGCGCCCCCGGTTCGGCCCTAAAGTGACCGGATACAAATCAATCTCTTGAAGCTGCTTCTCTTGAAAGGTGACCTCTGCCAATACCGTTTGCCAGTAAGCGGCTCGGGCTGGAAATCCCCGGGTATCGTTCTGGGTTCGCTGATCGAAAACTTCATCCGGACGGGCCGTGATCGGTAAATCATATTGATCGTAGATTTCTTGCGGAAGCCACTGGACCGTCTCGTTTTGAAAAATAAAATTACCGAGACTATAAAAAATGGGGCGCCCCCGATAAACTTCAATGCCACGAAGGACATGAGGCCCGTGCAGGACCACAATATCAGCGCCGGCCTCGATTGCACGCCGAGCGAAGGATTCGATGAACGGGGCTGGAGCGGAACGATCAATGGGATGCGATTCATGGCTGTGCAAACTGAAAAGAACCCAGTCGGCTTGCCGTGCAGCACCTTCGATGGCGGCAAGGTTGGCGGCTTGATCTTCTTCATTCACCTTCATTCGAACCCGGCACTCCCCGTCGGGACTCGGGCAAAAAACGGCACCGGCGAAACGTATGACCTCTTGGACGCTGTGAGCATCAAGAAACTGACGTCGTTCCTTTTCTTGCTCCAATAACCCGAGCTCCTGAGCAAGTTCTCCTAACATCCGAAAGCGGCCTTCATCGACTTCATGCCAGGTTTGATACCGAAGTGGATTTAAACCAGGGCGACCGGGAAGATCATCGCGTTGTTTCCCGGCTTCTCCTCCTGGGGGAAAGGAGGAAGCAGCCGAAATCAGTGCCACCCGACCGGCGCCTGTGTCCAAATACCCAGGAGAACGCGCGAAGGCACGGTTTTTCCCCACGCCGGCATGGCAAAATCCGTGAGCATCGAGATGATCACTCGTGGTCAAAAGACCGCCAATCCCCCAGTCCAAAGAATGATTGTTCGCTCGTGACAACACCTGAAATCCGGCCCAACGCAAATCATCCGCGATCACCGGATCGCCGACGACGTAAGTCCCGCCGCTTACCGGAGCCGGATACCCCTCGTAACGGGTGAGCAAGCCTTCAAGATTGGTGAAACTGGCATCCGCCTGTCGGATTAAAGACCACAATTGATGATAGGCTGTCTCCTCATAGGGCCTCAACCGACGGGTAATCAAACTATCCCCGGTTAAGGCAAAACGAATATCTCGGCCTTCTCGGTCGGAACCCATCGTTGACTCCTCTCGAAACGAAATTGATTGCGAATTAGGACCGCCCCTGATAGGATGATGCATATCCATCGTCCGAAGGGGAATGATCATTGTTCAATGCTCGCCGCATCGCACGTCTTGCCGTATTCATTGCCATCGGTGCCGTCCTTCACTGGGTTGAGTCCCTGCTCCCGGCTCCGCTTCCAATTCCAGGTGCAAAACTGGGGATGGCCAACCTTATCACCCTCTTAGCGGTGACGCGTTGGGGCCTAGCCGATGGTTTTTATGTTGCCGCCGGTCGTGCTCTTTTGGGCTCATTGTTGGGTGGAACCTTTGGAACGTTGACCTTTGCGATGAGCACCTCGGGATCGGTGACTGCCGCTTTGGCAATGGGGGCCATGACGCTGCTTCCGTTGAGTCTAATTGGCATCAGTGTCATTGGAGCTTTGACGCATAATGTGATCCAATTGGGCGTTTTCTTTTTGGTCACCGGATATGCCGGCGTTTGGGTGTATCTCCCCTATTTGATTGTCTTGGCTCTCCCATCTGGTATTGCGATCGGGGTACTCGGGCTCTATCTAACCACCCGTTACGACTTCGCCATCAACTAGTGCTGGCGAAATCGTTTAATTCGCTCCATTACTTCAAAAATTTTATCCGCCGGTTTAACGGCAACGAATACCGTCCGCTCACCCGCAAGAGTGCCGACGACCTCGCTCCAGTTTAGGGCATCGAGCGCCTCCGCCACCACTTGGGCACTTGCCGGCAGGGTGTCGATCACCAAAATCGGCTCCGCGTAATCCATCGCGAGAATGGAGTTCTTCAACGTGTGAATCAGCTGTTCGTTA
>SLMV01000119.1 GCA_007133365.1 Clostridia bacterium | reverse complement strand
TCTTTATGGCCGGTGGTGCTCACAGCTTCACCTGCGGGTCCATGAACGTTCATCAGTCCTTGTTGGCTAAACCGGATGACGACGGGTGCTCCAAGCTGCCTTTGACTCGCTCGGATTGGTACAAGTAGTCTCGGTATGGGGCGCTTGCTCTAGCGCGGGTGGCTCAGTCCTGATTGACCTGCAATGAATTGTCAGGTTGGGTGTTGGTTTGCTACACCGCTGTGTGTATAATGGTGATGATGTGAAATGGAGGGCAGACGTGGAGTAGGGGAGGACGGCACCGGGTGAAGGTCCCCCCGGCAGGTCTTATCCGGGCAGGAACGAATTCTCAGAGACCATTCTTTTGGTGCCATATTTACGAGGAGGTATGTGCATGAAGATTGCTTGGCTTTCCGGGGGAACCTTTTGGGGGATCCTCCTCATCGTCATAGGTGGCTTACTCGTGCTCAGAACAGCATTCAATCTTCAGATTCCGATTGTTCGGACGGTCATCGGGGTCATCCTCATCTACCTTGGTGTTAGCGTTCTGGTGGGTGGCAGCTACGATGTACTCAGGGGCGAGGAGCGAATTGCGTTTGAGGAAAGAACCATCGTCGCGGTACCGGCTCAGCGCGATTACACGATTCTTTTCTCCCGCGGTACCATTGACCTCACCCCCTTGGCTGGGCAACAAGAGGGGCATTATGAGGTGGACGTTGTGTTTAGTAATGGGACTCTCATTTTAGACAAGAACACCCCAACTGAGGTGCGAGTGAGCGCTGCCTTTGCTTCCACTGATCTTCCTACCGGGCAAAGCGTGGTACTGGGCGACACCTCGTTTACTACCGGCCCAGACGATGCAGCGCGTCGTATGGTAATCAAGGCCAGCGTAGTCTTTGGTTCCTTGCGGGTGATCTTAAGATGAAGCGACATCGTTAGGGAGACAAATGCACCGTATACCCTTATTGTGCGGTTTTTTCCGGGAATGCTCGAAGGAGCTCCTTTTTCAAAATACATTTTCACCAAGGGCTCAATGCCTGTTGCGCATGGCGAAAGGTTATGGTATAATCCCGACTTTGACAGTCAAAGACGAGAAGAGGAGGCCGTAGCCCCTGCGAGGAGGGGGGTTTCGGCCTCTATCAGTTTGCGAAAATATGTAGGGGACAGATTACTTTTTGCTGTCAGCGAGAAGTTTTTTGATCTCAGCCAGGCGTAGTCGCTTGCGCGTGAAATCGATCCCGAGAGCTGCCCCGATGGCGTCGGATAGCTCACTGCGATAATCGAACAGATAGAGGTTATCCTGCTCATGGGAGCAAGCAATCTTGTTGAGGCACTGCATCATCTTCTCGGGGGAATAGTGCCAACCCGTTTTCCATTGCAGGAGACGTAGAATCACAAGCGCCAGGAAACAAGTGAGAAAATGGGCCTCGATGCGGTCGGTCCGGGACACGTAGACCGGACGAGCCTCCAGGGTTCCCTTGGTGACCCGGAAGGTGTCTTCGATTTCCCACAGCCCCCGGTAGGTATCAACAATCTCCCGGTCGGACATATGCAGTTCGCTTGTGGTAAGGGCATAATACCCGTCGAATTGCTCTTCTTTGGCCAGTTGGTCAAAATCGAAGGTGGCATGGGATGTTCCGTCGAGAACCTCTCCGGTCTCGGGGTCGTATGCCAGTTTCTTGACGTACTTAGCCGCACCGTAGGTGGTGGCTTTATGATATTTGCTCGGATCGGCCACCATGTCTTGGGCTTTGTTCACGATGTCTTCCCGTTCAGCTCGGGCTTTGTCTGCATACTTCTTGGCCCAAAACACCACCTGTTTTTCGTACACTGTCTTTTTTGCCTTGCGACCGCTGGTCATGGTGACGTGGATATCTCGGGCGATCCGCCGGCTCTTGATCTTGAATTCGGACTCTCCCGTCGCCGGGTGGCCATCCGCCCCAACATAGCCTTCCTCATCGAGCACATAATCCTGGAATGCCTGGGTACCGCCACGGACGGAAAAACTGAACACATACCCGTTGTGATTCTTGCCTCCGGTCAGGTAGTAGATGTTGTCACCGGTGATGATCCCCATGTCGGCGACTACTACGATTCTACCGGTGTCATATTTGGTCCGGACCTCCCCAATAACAGAGCGAAAGGTTTCCTTGTCCAGTTGGTTTCCTGCAAACAATTGATAATGCAGGGGGATCCCGTGGGCATCCATGGCCAAGCCCATCTGCACGATGGGGTTGGGCCGCCTCTCTTTGGACAGGCCGAACTTACGCATCTGGTCGGCTTGGTCAATCTCGAAATAGAAGTTGGTGACGTCATAGTAAATCGTCTGCGTGTCTCTTCCATAGAGCTCGGTAATCTGTTCATGCAAAAACCGCTGGAGGTCTTTGGCGATGCGGGCATAGTGGGACAGGGCGCGATAGACGTCGGATAGAGAAAAGGCGAAGCGCTCAAAATAGCGCCCCTTTTCCTCAAAGGCCTTCTTCTTGGAGCCGGGGGAGAGCAACCGGGATACGACCAGAAGCAGCATGATGGAATTGGTGTTGAACTGGAAGTTCTCCGTGCGCGCCCGGTTGTGGAAGAAACGGTGGAGTCCCAGTTCGTGGTAGAGCTTTACGATGGCGGCATAGCCAAAATTCTTGCGGTGGTCGGTGTCGGGAGGAAGGGTTTCGTCCAAGTGAAGAGAGAGAGTGACTCGTTTTTGGGCCTGTTCCTCTTGGGTCATCTTGCGAGCCAGCGCCTGGAAATGGGCAATGGGGTCCTCGTATTCCTTCTGGAGAACATCTAAGTAACCTAAGGATTGAACGACTTTTGCTTTGGGTTTGCCCGTCACGGGATCGCGATAGGCCTTTTCGATGGACAGATAGACGCGGCCATCTTTGCGTCGGGATTGTTTGAG
>SLMV01000048.1 GCA_007133365.1 Clostridia bacterium | reverse complement strand
ACTATGGCCGTTGCTGACTTCTTGCGGTTCAACTGCCCATTGCTGGGCAATTTGTCGCTGTGGGTTGTCTATGCACCCCTCTTGTCGGCGACCCCCGCAAGACCTCCCCGGGTAAGAACGATAACTTTCATCCCATCTACCCGCCGCATTTACTGTATGGGGTTTGGGCAGTGTCGGACTTCGTTTTGTCATGCAAACTCGTCCGCCCCAAGACAGCCTTCTATGCGGTTCTTGTTCATCGGGCCGGGACTTTGCCTCCGGCTTCCTTCAGATTCCACCTCACGGTGGACACCCTTGCCTTCAACTAATGGTTCCCACTGCCAAGCCCATAGCGGACTCTCACCGCCAAGTTATCACCCATGCCGGGCACACAAGCAAAAGCCCCGGGATGGTGAGGTTGCCATCCCGGGGCGCAGTTTCAACAGCGATTATCCACCGGCAATCACCGGAACTAGGGCCAATTCATCACCATCAGACAAGGGGTGGTCGTTCTTAACGTGCTGATCATTCACCAGTCGCATGGCCACCTCGGCCCGCGGGATCCCCAGTTCCTCGATAGCGTCCAAAAGGGTCGCTCCGGGTTTCAGGGTCAGGGTGTGTTCGGCCCTTTTCCCCGGCGCATCATGTTGCAGGTGTCCGCAGATTCGAACCGATATCTTCACCGTTTCGACCTCCTAATCCGTGATCGATGCTAGGGCGTCACCCAACTTCTCCAGCGCCTCATCGACTTCAGCAGCCGTCACACTCATCGGCGGGGCGATCCGCACCACATTACCATACAAACCACCCTTTCCGATAAGAAGGCCTTGCTTGCGGGTGGCTTCCATCAACGCATCCAAAGCAGCCGGCGCGGGCTGCCCGTCTTCGGAAACCAGCTCGATGCCCTGCATGAGACCCATGCCCCGGACATCGCCCATCACCGGATAGCATTCCTTGAGGTCCTCAAGTCCCGCACGCAGCCGCTCGCCCATCCGCTGGGCATTACCGGGCAACGCTTCAGCCGCCATCACATCCAGAGTGGCCAGCGCCGCCGTCGACGCCACCGCATTTCCCCCGAAAGTCGAGATGGTGCTGCCCGCTCCCCGCCAGGCTTCCGCGATCTCCGGCGTGCTCAACGTGGCCCCGATCGGAAAACCGTTGGCCAGGCCCTTGGCACAGGTTATGATGTCCGGTTTAACGCCCCAGTGTTCGATGCCGAACCACGTGCTCCCCGTGCGCCCGAACCCGGTTTGCACCTCGTCACAGATGAAAACGCCGCCATGACGACGAACGATATCCACGGCGATCTCAAAATACTCCGGCGGCGGGGTGATAAAGCCACCCACACCCTGAATGGGCTCCGCAATAAACGCCGCCACCAATCCTGAAGTCGTGGTCTGAATCAACTCCTCAAGATCCCGGGCACAAATGATATTACATTCGGGGTAAGTCTTCCCGAAGGGACAACGATAGCAATAAGGGCTTGCCGCGTGTTTGATGCCGGCCACTTGCGAGCCGCTGATCCGCCATCCGTGATTGCCGGTAAGCGACATGGCCAACGGCGAACGCCCGCTATAACTGTGCCGGAGTGCGATCACTTCCTGCTGTCCGGTATAGAGTTGGGCGGTCAAAATCGCCACCTCGTTGGCTTCCGTCCCACTGTTGGTAAAATACGCGCGCCCCACATCTCCCGGCGCCAGTTCCCCCAGCCGTTCGGCCAACTCCACCTGCGGCTTTTGAATATACAGCGTGGAGGTGTGCCCCAACCGGCGCATCTGTTGGGCGGTCCGTTCCACGATCTCCGAATGCGCATGCCCCACACTCACCGTTAAAATGCCACCGAAAAAATCGAGATACTCGGTTCCATCTTCCGCCCAGATGCGCCGACCCTCGGCGCGATCGAGAACCAGCGGCTTCTGATAGTACGTGCTCACCGATGGAAAGAGGGCTGCTTGTTGTCGCTTCGTCACCGAATCACCGTTCATTCTTTGCCTCCCGATCTAGAAGGTCCAATCGCTTCAGGGTTTCCGGCAGGGGAACCCCGATCTCCGACCAGCCCCGCATGCGGTAATACTCACTCAACAATTCACCCAAAAAGGGCAGCTGTCCCTTGACCCCACCGCTCGGCCGCGGATGCGACAGCAAACGCGGGGGCAGGGTATCGTCTTTTCGGCTAATCCCCAGTTGGGCATTCACCATGCGTTTGAGATTGAATAACCGTTCACCGATGGTCGATAAATCATCCGGGGTAATCAATCGACCCCATGCGCCACTCACCCACTCGGAAAGTAACCGGGGGCCCACCTGACCCCGGAGCAAAAACTTACACAATCCGAGCCCATTGAACACCGTCATCAGGTCCTGCATGCGTATGGTCAAATGCGCTTTCTCCGCGTTTTTGGCGTCGGTCCAGTCGTCATCCAATCCCAGTTTGCTTCCCGGAAAAGCACCGCCTTCCAAGTAATAGGTGAGGCCTTCGAGATGACAGGCGCCCCGATTGCCCGTGTCATAGGAGACGGCCATGCTCGTATAGGCGCACGAATCGTGGTAGGTGACTTCCAGGTCTTTGCTCTCCACGACATATTCCAGTGCTTCCGAATCGAGCGCTTGGGCCCCCGGCGGACCCCATCGGCCAACCAGTCACCGAGGTCGCGCCGATAAGCGATATCCCGGATCAATCCGATGAGTACCTCCGGATCACCCAAGGGAAGGACGGCATCAATCTGTTTCTTTTCGGCACATTCCATGGCGAAAGCGATCGCTGCCCCGGTGGAAATGGTGTCCAGACCCAACCGATTGGCCCAATCATTGGCCTCCACCAAGACATCCATATCATCGTTTAATACCATGGAGCCAAACGCCGCACAGGTCTCGTATTCCGGTCCGTGGGACACGGT
>SLMV01000050.1 GCA_007133365.1 Clostridia bacterium | reverse complement strand
TAACCGAGCCACTGGACTATTTCGTGGCCGGCGTCGGTACCGGCGGCACGCTGATGGGCGTCGGACGGGTTTTACGCAAAGAATCCCCGAACACGAAACTCGTAGCGATTGAACCGGCCCAATCACCCATTTTATCATCGGGCACTTCGGGATCCCATCGGATCCAAGGTATTGGAGCCGGGTTTGTTCCTGAAATTGTGGACCCAAAAATCTTCGATGAGATTCTGACCGTTTCTGAAGAAGAGGCATTTGATGCCTGTAAAGAATTGGCGAATACCGAGGGATTAATGGTCGGCATTTCATCCGGTGCAGCCGCAGCAGCCACTCGGCAACTGGCACATACTTTACCAGACGACAGGACCTATCATTTGCTCACAGTGTTTCCAGATCTCGGTGAGCGGTATCTGAGTATCTTCCTGAAATAATTAAGCGAGACCGCCGGATCCTCAATATCGATCGTGGCGGTCTCATCGAGCTGGGGTAACTCCGGATCAATCTGTCCTAGCCTCCAACTCTCGATATCTCAATCATCATGAACCCACCACCAAGCGGCGAAAGCAAAGATGCTGACAATGCATCATGGATCAAGGGCATCCCGCCGATAATTAGGCGTCATATTCTCCCGGATTATCTCCGAAGCGCTCCCGAATTAATCCTTCAAGACGGCGCGCCTCTACCCATGCTTGTTGGTCCCGGTGGGCGGCTTTTACCCCGCGCACGAGAGCACTCACCATCACCACCATGATCAGAGCAAGGGGAAGACCCGCGGTGATGACAGCGGTTTGCAGTGCTTCTAAGGCCTTTTCACCTCCGATGACCAGCAATACGGCAGCGATCAGTCCTTCCATCAGGCACCAAAAGACGCGTTGCTTCACCGGTGTATTTAACTTACCGCCGGACGTCATCTTATCCACCACGATGGAACCCGAATCGGACGACGTGATGAAATAGATGATGACCAAAAGCGTTGCTAAAATCACCAAAGCCATGCGACCAAGTTCTGCAAGCAAAGGCACATCAAGCAAACGCAACAATTCAAAGAGAGCCGCGGGCAGATTATCCTGCACCATCTGAAATAGACTGCCGCCGAGCTCCAAGTCCAAGTGGATGGCGGTTCCACCGAAAACTGAGAGCCAAACGAACGAAAGGAGGGAGGGGATGATCAGGACACCTAAAATCAACTCACGGATTGTCCGTCCGCGCGATATTCGTGCGATGAACATGCCAACGAAAGGCGACCAGGAAATCCACCAGGCGAGATAGAAAATGGACCACATCCCTTGCCAATCTCCGCCGTTGGTGTTGATGAAAAAGGCATCCTGAACGATTTGTCCGGCATAAACACCGAGCGAATTAGAAAACAGGCGAATGATATAACCACTCGGTCCGAGAAGAAATACGACCAGCATAAACACCAGGGCCACTTTCATGTTGAGGGAGGACAGCAGCCGAATCCCCTTATCGATACCGGAAAGAACGGAAGCGACCGCGATTAAGGTAATCACGCCAATGAGCAATACTTGCATGCCGATACTGAATTCGATGCCAACGATGTATGCCAGCCCGCTATTGATCTGCTGGATACCAAGTCCTAGGGAAGTGGCCAGTCCAAACAAAACGGAAAGAACAGCAAAAGTATCGATAATGTCACCAATCGGTCCGCAGATTCGTTCTCCTAGCAACGGATAAAAGAGTGACCGAAGCGAAAGCGGTAGTTTCTTGTTATAGGAAAAAAATGCCAATCCTAGGGCCATAAGGGCGTAAATGCCCCATGGGTGAAGGCCCCAGTGGAGAAAAGTGGTCGCTAACGCAGTGTAAGCAGGTTCAGCACTGGCGAAAATGGGCGGCGAAGTGATGAAATGACTCAGAGGCTCGCCGACCGCCCAAAACATCAGTCCGATCCCCATACCGGCCGATAGCAACATGGAATACCAGGCGAAATTGGAAAACTCTTTTTCCGCATCTAATCCGCCAATTCTGACGCTCCCCAGCCGAGATAAAGCAAAGTACAGACATACAAGGATGAACAAGTTGCTTGACAATATAAAGACCCAGTCGAACTGATTAACGACGAGTTCATTTAAGATTTGAAATAATTGGCTCGCTTGTTCGAGACGAAGCAATGCGAAGGCTGCAAATAGAACAACGAATAGGCCGCTAGCAAACGACACGATGGGATTTAGATCAAACCCAAACTTCCGAAGGTTGCGCTCCGAAATTATCCCGTAGAGGGCTTCCGTATCGCGATCTGGCATCAATATCGGTTCCTTCCAAGAGAATGACAACCGCTTCACAGTAACCGTTCAACATTGTAAATATCTGGCGCTTATGTTCCCACACTATTCATTTCGAAAATTTTCCCGCTTCCAGCGTAAAGAGTTGGACGGCCACCTGTCAAATTGCTAACTGAGGGGAACAAATGGGCGATACTCTATCTGCAGCATCCCTCAAGGACATCTGAGTGGCAAAATCTCAACTCATCCGCTCAAGACAGAGACTCAACCGTTTCTTGAGCGTAAAATCCAAACTGCGGTCCAAAAGAAACACCGGAAAACCGCTTTCCCGATCCCGGTAGAGACGACGCCGCAACGGCACCTCGCCCATCGTCGTCACCAACGCCTGATTCCAAAGACCAGCGACCTTCCACGGACTGCGGTCCCGCTCGTGAAAAAGGCGCTCATCCAAACGTTCCAGCGACCACAAGTATATCCGTAAGTATATCCGTGCCGATACCTCCAACGATAAACGACGAAGACAATCCTCAAATTCGATACCGTGACGACAATTCCTAATCAGCTTCCAAATCCCTTCCCCCAAAAGAAGGACTGCTTTAACCCACTGGCGAATCGCCAACACAGGACCTCACCCTTTCCTTACCGGGATTACGGTTGCTGAAATAACAACAACC
>SLMV01000077.1 GCA_007133365.1 Clostridia bacterium | reverse complement strand
GCAGTTTGTCGTTTCATTTCGCACATCCTCCTTTCTTTATAAGAGCATATTAAGGCCTTAGAGGGCCTGTCAAACCATTAAAACTAATTAATAGAATTTTAATAAGTCTTAAAGGATGATACTTCCATATGCACGCTTGTTTGCCGTTAATGATCCATTAGAATCCTGGGAATTGGAAAATGAAGGGGTATCACGATCGCGGAGAGGCGATAACCATTGCCTACACTCAAACAAAACAATCGCGTGCCAACGCCAACGAAAGCACGCTTCCACCTTTTCACTTCGACTAACAAGCTAGCAGGTTCCGGCTTCCTTCGGCAACTCCCTCAGGATGGTAGAAAGCCGTTGGCCTTTTGTCCTTATGGATTAATGGATGATCCGAAACGAGCTGCCTTGGGACTTTAGTCAGGGTCTAACCATTCATAGATGATTTGCGAATCGCGGACGCGCGTGATGTAAAGCCGGGTCTCCCGAAACGTCACCGCGGTCGGGAAGGTCAACGAACTTTCCCCCAATGGGGTGTCTAACCAACGGGCCGCGTTTCCAGGCCCGGCGTTATAGGCAGCGAGCGCCGCGTCTTGGGTTTCAAACTGCTCCAACATCCGATTTAGATAGTAGGTGCCGAAGCGAATGCTGGTATGGGGATCTTTTAGGACATCCGGATCAAAAGACTGATCCAATTCACGGGCAATTTGCGCACCCGTATCTGGCATGACCTGCATCAACCCGACCGCACCCGCCCAGGACACCACCTCGGGTTGAAATCGGCTTTCCTCCCGCATCACCGCCCAGATGAGGTGGGGATCCACCCCGAATTCATCGGCTGCATCCAACACCAATTCGCGATAAGCTGTCGGATACGCAAGACGATAGGCGATTGGGCAAGGCCGTTCGTACAACAAGTCCGCCCCCCAGCGCACGGAGCGTTCGTAGTGACCCGAATCCAGGTAATATTCGGCCAGGAACGCTTTCCCGGAAGGATCCACCTGATCCTCTCCGATTCGTGTCTCAAGCGCCGCCATTTCGTGACGCTCTGTCTTTTCGTAGGCGCGGCGACGTGCCCAAAATTTGGGCTCTTCCGGTTCGATAGCGGACGATAGCGCCCACTCGGGATCTCGCCCCAGCCTTTGCATCCATGCGGGTCGATGTTCAAGCTGCTCGAGGAGTCCTCCTCGCCGGGGATCGCCCTCATCCAACAAGAGGTATGCCCGATAGGCAGCATCATCCCACAAAGTGCTTTCGGTATCGGCCACGCGAAGATAAAGGTCCAGCGCTCGGGCATGCTCACCTCGTTCATCCCAAATGCGCGCGCCGCGCCATAAGGCCTCCGGTTCCGTTGACCGGCCAAAAGCAACCGCTGCCGCTTCTCGATCATCCCGCTCTTCGAGGATAATGCCGGCACGGTAGGCACCTTCGGCACCTAATTCCTCATATATTTCAAGCGCTTTATCTTTATCGCCCGCATGCTCCAACGTGCGCGCCCACCACCAGCGGGCGGCCTCATAATCGTTCTCGGAGAGGGATTCAAAATGCTCTCGCGCCTCATCCACCATATCCTTTTCCCACAGGGCGCGGGCAAAGAAGAACCGTGCCTCTTGCAATTTCGGTGTCTCCTCATGGAATTCTAAAATGGACTCCCAGGCCCCGCGTTTCGCCAGCTCGCGGGTGATCGTTTGTTTCGTTACGCCAAGTTCGAGCAATTGGTCGATGGCATCCTCCTCGGGCAAGAGATCGAGGTATGCAGCCGCCGCGCGTTCGTCAGCCTCTGCCCGCACCAATAGGGCCGCCCATTCCCAATAAACGCTGGGGTTACGGTACAGTTCAAACGCCTTCTGATACCAATTATCCGCTTCTTCCCAATCGACCTCATTGAAATCTCGAGCCAATCTGACCCGGGCCTGATAGCCGACCGCATCATCTCGAGCGCCCAAATCGCGAAGGCCTTCTTCTCGATCCTCAACCGGTAACTCCAAAAGCCATTCGAGTTCGACGACCGGGCGAAGCACCTCGGGGAATCGGGCGAGTTTGGGTTTCGGCGGGGGTGACGGCTCCGCTTCCGGGAGGTCTTCCTCGGGCCGGGAGAAAGGATTGGGAAGCAGACCTTCGCCCACGGCCAAAAGCGCTAAGGTGGCGAGAATCAATCCGCCAATGAGTGCGATTGTTAAATAAAGGGCCAGTTTCTTCAAGATCAATCCCCCGTCATTCATGATCAATCCATTTGCCTTCACTATATCAGGTCGGACTAAACGATTCGAGAATGATCGTCCATCGCCTAGGATTAGATTGCACAGCGCTTTAAGGAATTCCGATCTTAAATCCGACTTTTCGATCGTGCTTCGTTCGTGGTGAAACGGGCGGCCGCATATTCGATCAACATACCATAGACGATCCCAGCAGCAAGCCCCATGACATCTTGGAATCCGGTGCTGCTGAAAAAAGCAAAGGACACCAAAAACCCCAAAATTGCCCCTCGAAGCATGATTTCCCGGGGAACCCTCACGGCGGGCAACAATCCGATGACCACTCCCATTAGCACACGATTATACCAAAACGAAAATAGGTAGCCGGTACTTAGCGGAAAATCCGCCCGTACCGATGCCCCCACGATACATAAAATCCCCAGCACCGCACCGGCCAACAAGGCCACCGTTATGCGCTTTCGCATCATCAAAGGACACCTCACTTTCCTTAATACGCTGAATGCCGGCTAAAGAGTATCCTCCCTAAAGAATCCTGTTTTCAAAGATTGGCCTTTTAGTCGAGTTGCCGTTTCCGTCCTTTTCGTTCCAAGACACTGTTAAGCGGCGATGCAGCATAATGCTGTTCCTTCAAATCACCCAAACTTAAGTGGACATATTTTTGCGTCATTTGCATATTTGTATGTCCCAGCATTCGCTGAAGGGCCACGGGATTACCTCCTTCTC
>SLMV01000175.1 GCA_007133365.1 Clostridia bacterium | reverse complement strand
TATGGTCAATATCTTAGCATCGGTCTCGTCTATACTTTGTTATGGAACGTCTTTTCCTACCATTTCTTTTCCCGAAAGCTCCGTTTTTAAGGATAACGGAAGCCCCGATGCTTTAAAGGTATCGCTTTTAGAGGGCCGAGTCTCGAAAGGAGCGCTGGAAGTGATGTAAGGCGAGGGTTCCCAAAAATGCTAGATTCCGGATGGGTATCATTCGTTTAACCTTAGTGTTTCCAGCCGTTTTTTCTTGGCGTCGTGGCTTTGGTATGGTAAGTCCTAGTTGATCCGACGGGGTGTTCGCGGTCGGTGTGTTCAAAAGGAACCGGTTACGGCTTTTTACTCTCAAGGGTGAATCGGGGATCGTGGTGGTGTTTGGAGTGGATCGCGAGGGCGAGGGATGGTGGTCTTTTTCGACCCTCCGAGCGGAAACATTCTTGTTGATTAGGTTAGGTTTCGACGAAAGGACAGGTGATCCGACGTGGTCGCGCAATCGAAAGAGGAGCGTAAACAGGCGATCAAGCAGATTATTCGAGAACTTCATCAAGGTTTGACACCCCAAGATGCCAAGACCCGTTTTGAAAAGGAAGTCGGTCAGATTTCGTCGGCTGAAATTGCTGAGATCGAACAATCCCTCATCGAGGAAGGCATGGCGCCAGAGGAAATTACGCGGTTTTGCAATGTGCATGCGTTGCTCTTTGAGTCAGCCCTTGAGGGGGCGGCATCGGCGGTCGATAACCCTTCTCATCCCATCCATCTTTTTCAAAAAGAGAATGAGGAACTTAAGCGTCGATTGGATGAATTCAATCAATGGACCAAGAAGGCGGTTGAGCGCCCGCTCGAGGAAACCCTGTCGTCCCTTCGCACGGACATGGAGGCGCTCGGCGAATTCCAGACCCACTATATGCGAAAGGAACAGGTGTTGTTCCCTTACCTGGACCGCTATGGTTTCACCGGTCCATCTAAAGTCATGTGGGAGAAGGATAACGAGATCCGAGACCTTTATCGAAAGTGCATCGAAGCGTTACGATCCATAGAAGATATAGAAGATCTCGAGAAGTGGGTGGCGGAGGCGCTGGCGCCGCTCCTCGAGGAATTGGACGGTATGATTTTTAAAGAAGAAAACATCCTCTTCCCAACCGCCTTAGAAAAGCTGCAAGCGGCTGATTGGGCGCAGCTCCTTCGCGATAGCGAACAGGTGGGCTATGCCTGGATTGAGCCCCCCGAGGAGGTGGAGCATCTTCTCACCCACTTGGGAGGTGCCGTGTCCGAACGCCCGGTTTGGCGAGATGAGCAGGTGGTGTTCCCATCCGGCGCCCTAGATTTGACGACCTTGATGCATATGCTCAATACTCTCCCGGTCGAAATCACGTTTGCAGACCAGGAGGGTGTGGTCCGGTATTTCTCCGAGACCTCCGAGCGGATTTTTGTTCGTTCGCGGGGCATTATCGGGCGCAAGGTCGAAAATTGTCATCCGCCGGAAAGCATTGATCGGGTCGCTGAGATTGTCGAAGCGTTTGAATCAGGACGGCGGGATTCTGCTGCCTTTTGGTTGGAGATAAAGGGTCGCTTTATCTATATCGTGTTTTATGCCGTTCGCGATGAAGATGGAAGGTACTTGGGGACCATGGAGGTGGCCCAGGATCTAACCGATCTCCGGCAGTTAGAAGGCGAACGACGTTTGTTGGATGAATAGCGAGGGCCGGGCGAGCCCTTTTGGGGTTTGCCCGGAACTCTTTTAAGCGGCAGCCAAAGGAGTGGATCGTTTGAAGCGAGTGGCGCGTATAGACGGTATGCCCGTTCAGCATGAACTACGCGGTGATCCGTATCAGACCACGGTGGTGTTTTTGCATGGTTTAGGCAGCGGGATCGAGCAATTCCGACCCCAAATCACTTATTTTGCCAACCACTATCAGGTGCTTGCGATTTCTCTGCGCGGGCATGGTGATTCGATGCCCCAAAAGACTTTGACCTTTCAAGATTATGCCATCGAGCGGTTGGCGAGCGATGTTTTGGGATTGCTCGATGAACTCGACATTCGGGATTATCATTTGGTGGGATCGTCGTTGGGGGGCGTGGTGGCGCTGGAGGTGGCCCGGCTGGGGCCGGATAACTTGCTTTCGGTGACCACTTTTGGGACCGCATTTTGGCTCACGGTTCCCTTGCTCGCCGTCGGCGCGTTGTTAGTAGCAGAGCGTGCCATGATCACGGTGCTAGGGCCTCGTCGGTATGCTCGGCTAATGAGCCGGTCGGCCGCCAAGACGTTCGATGCTCAAAACCGGGCGGCGACGATGTTCGAGGAAATGGCGAAGAAGAATGCTGCGGGTCTTTTGCATCTGCGTCGCCACCTGGGCAACTATTCCTATGCTCAATGGCTGGTGGAAACGAACCTGCCGATATTGATGGTGCGTGCTGAGCACGATCGGAGCATCAACCGGATGGTTCAGCCCATGATCAGCGTGCGCGAACAACTGCCCCATCTCTCGGTTGTTGACTTGGAAGGGGCGGGGTACCTCGCCAATCTTGATCGTCCGCAGGCTTTTAATCGGATCTTGGATGGTTTCTTTCGGGAAGTCAACCGCCGCTAGGACGGACCCCCACAAAAGGTGTCCGTTAGGAATCGTCGTTTTCGTCGACGAAGTATTCCTCCAGTGTGATCTCGGCCTCGTAGAGGGCCGTCGCATGTTCGGGGCCAACATAACGGAGATGCCAAGGTTCATACTGATACCCCGTAATGTCTTCAGCTCCCCTCGGATAGCGAATGATGAAACCGAATGCGTGGGCATTTTCATCCAGCCACTTTCCAGCGGGTGTTTCGGCAAAAGCCTCGACCAACTGGAAGTCCACTTCAGCCGATGTGACATCCATGGCGAGCCCGGTCTGGTGTTCGCTTTGCCCGGGGCGGGCACTAAAGCGGTTGGCGGCTTCTTCACCGTGTCGTTCAACGTTACGATTAAAGATCCACTTCTGCGTTT
>SLMV01000185.1 GCA_007133365.1 Clostridia bacterium | reverse complement strand
GTTGCCTAATTCCCGCCGATGGGTTTTATGAGTGGAAGAAGATGGGTCGCCAAAAACAACCCTATCGGATCATGCTCAAAGAGCGTCCCGTCTTTTCCTTTGCGGGGCTTTGGGACCAATGGACGTCCCCAAAAGGTGAAACACTCTGTACCGCCACCATCATTACGACTGAGCCCAATTCCTCGCTGGCGAAAATCCATCACCGGATGCCAGCCATTCTAACTCAAGCGGCAGAAACGAAATGGCTCCAACCTAACGCCGATCCATCCACCCTTAAGAAGCTTCTCGCCCCATATGATGCCGCTAAAATGACCATGTACCCGATCTCCACCCAGGTCAATTCGCCTAAGCACGATTCGGCGGCGATCCTCGAACCTGAAACCAAAGGGTCCTCAATCAGCTAATGGTGCGCCTACCTCAGCGCCATTGACGTAAGGATTGGTCAATAGCCAACGGTGCAAATCGTTTGGTAAGCCGGCCATTTTTTGAGTGTATTCATCGAAGTGAGGCATCAGCATCGCCCTAAAGCATCCGCGGAACACCTTGAAAAACGGTGTCCCGCGGTTGTCATGCTCATCTCCTGTAGATTCGACCTTTAAATGTCCCTTACGGTATGGCTACCAGGTCAGATCGAAATCCTTAAATGGAACCTCTTCCACCACTTCGCCGAGGACGCCCATCCATTCGCCTTGACCGACAACCGGCCACCGGGCCCCGGTGTTAAGCACCATACCATCCATCGGAACGGTGATTTCACTCATCTTTTCGCCCGTAAACGGATGATAGAAAGACGCAAATGCATCGCCCTTCTTCAAGTAATCCCCGTGTTCACATTCGAGGATCATGATGCCGGCATTCGTGCCGGACCAGATTTCCGCATCAAAGGCACGGACAATCTGAACCTTCTCCGACTCGTGTTCGATTTCTCCCTCGAGCATTCCCATGAGCCGCATGACATTGAGAATTCCCTGAGCGCACTTGTTCATCTGCAGTTTATCGTTCTTCAGCAGGTCGGCTCCCCCACCGTATTCGACCAACATGCGTGGGGTATCGCTGGCCGGCCGGTCGCCGCCCCAGCGGCTCGGAGTCTCGCTCCAGACCTGCTTAAGACCAAACGCAATGGCCATTTTCTTTGCTCGTTCCTTGATCTCGGGGGTCGTGAAATTACCAGAAAATCCGGTGTAGTTGACGTATCGACCCGGACGACCCGAATGAATATCCACCAGTGCATCCGCGTGCGGAAGTAACTTATTGAAATAAACATCTTGTAGCTGCTGCGTGGGTGATCCCTCGGGATCAGCACCGCCGACATTTCGACTAAAGTTTTGTCCGTCCCAATAAACGGTTCGCGTCCCAAACTCAAACCCGGAGGTGTTGACCACCGGCAGTGCGAGCAACGTGCCCTTGAGCTTTGATTCATCCAACTCTCGAAGCACCTTACCCAATCCCATAGTGCCATTAATTTCCTGACCATGAACGGCCGCACTAACCATCAGCGTGGGTCCGTCCTCGGCACCATTACAGATGACAAGCGGGATATGTATCGGAATTTGGGATGCCGTCCTCGATGTCTCAATATAACCAACTGTGCGTTCGCCCGGTGCTGCCTGGATTCCTTCAATATTCACAACTGCCATTAATGAGCCTCCTTCGCTCAAATATTATTGCCGAAAACTCGGCTTATTAAGTAATTCTTTGATGGGAAGATCAAATCCTGCAGCACAGTTGGCATTATAACCGCTATTTTGCGCTGAAACACCCAACATCCCCATCACAAGATCAAAACGGAAGGCCCTCATCGCCCCTCCGGCCCGTCCCATCCGATTTATTAACGGCAAATGCTTAAGCCTCACCTCAACCCTCACCCTGAAAATCGCACGAGGACGTAAACCAAACCCCCTAAGATGCCCGGATAGAGAAGGTAGAGAAATAGCAGTTCCCCGAAACTCAGCGCCGCCGTGGCCCCTCGCATTCCGTACTCAGAAACCCGCATGACATAGTCATACCAAGTCAAAATGCCAAGCCAGTGAGCCACACCATTCACCGCTAGCGCCACAAGTAGGACAAGCCAACCATATAGCAAAAACGATATCGCTATTCGCAAACTTCCATCCCCCGCTCATCGCCAAACCTTTTTGATTGAATACCAAGTAGGGATCAACTGTTTCCGAGTCCCTGAAGTTCGCATATCACATCCGATAAGAACGATCCTGCCGACGTATGAACGACCAGAGCAGCAAGATCATCCATCGGCGTCGGATCGCGGTTGATGATGGCAAGCCAGGCACCGGCTTCGGCAGCCATCTGGGGTAAATACGCTGCAGGATAGACGCCCAAGGACGACCCGATGGCAATGAAGACCTCGCATGATAGACTCACTTCTTGTGCGCGAGTCAGTACCGTTTCCGGTAAGGGCTCACCAAAGGAAATCGTGCCGGGTTTTAGGTGTCCAACACAACTTTCGCAACCAGGAATATCAACGCCTGCCTCCATCTGTCCAAACGCATCCTCTGCCGAATGCACCCGACCGCATTCCAGACAGCGTGCCTCCCACAGCGTCCCATGTAACTCCAACACCCGTTCCGGATCCGTCCCGGCTTTCTGATGAAGACCGTCAATGTTTTGGGTGATAACGGCCATGAGATCCGTGTATTTTTCCAATTCTGCCACGGCCCGGTGTCCAAGATTGGGCTCGGCACGGGCAATGGTTTGATAGGTCTCCCGATGAAATCGCCAGTACCGCCGTCGACCCTCGGGGCCTGATAGAAATTTCTGATACGTCATATCATTGGGATCGAAACGTGCCCAAATACCACCAGGACTACGAAAATCTGGGATACCCGATTCGGTCGATATGCCAGCACCGGTGAAAACGACGGTTTGCACTTCCGGTCCCAACCATTCCGCTAACCTCAGCGCTTCCGATCTTGGCAAAACACACACCTCCTCCATTGAAGCCTTACCCATTTAAAGCAATAATCCTCCCGCATAGCCCTACTTCGATACCTCAAACGGATCAGAGTGAACTTCGGATAACGTTCCCAATCATTCCATGTTGCTTTAAAGATCATCGGATGAGGGGCTTGACAATATAACTTATGTTATTTATTATAACATCAGTTATATAACACATGTTATAAATAGAAAGGTGGACCCTTTATCATGAATCACCCGAGCGTCTATTCTTACCAACAGATTGTAAACGCCGCCTTTCAACTGCTTCGGACCGATGGATGGAATGCCGTCACCGCACGGGCCATCGCACGGGAAATCGGTTCCTCCACCATGCCGATCTATTCCCGCGTAGAGTCGATCAATGATCTTGAAAAGGAATTGCGCGAACGGGCACGACAACAGCTCCGCTGCTATCAAAAAGGATGTTACACCGAAGACCCCCTTCTCAATGCAGCATTCGGGTATATCCTATTTGCGCGCGACGAACGTTTTCTTTTCCGTTTCCTTTATCTTGATCGGCCCGAGAATCTCCAGCAAGGAGTGACTTCTGTCATGCCCGAGAACTTCGTTGCCGAATTTGGTGATGAGAGCGCTGCCGCCAAAGCGTTAGCGGGGTTGGATGGTGCTAGTCAGGAAATCTTGGTCCGCTACACCTGGATCTTCACCCACGGTCTGGCCATGCTTGTTAACGCTGGAGCGCTCGATGCCAACAGTGATGAAGAAATTCTCCAACTTCTTACGGATGCTGGTGAAGCCTTCTACCTTTGGGGACGTCATCAATAGGTTCTTCGGTAACAGCGTCATCAGCGTGCTGATTTCAAAGAAAATGCACAGGAAATGAAAGGGAGTGAAAAGGAGTGAGCATCCTAGACGTCAAAGACCTCAAAAAATCATTTGGCAAGAATCACGCAGTCCGGGGTATCAGCTTCATGGTGGCACCGGGGGAGATCTTCGGCATACTCGGCCCTAACGGTGCTGGAAAGTCGACCACCTTATCCCTAATCGCGGGGTTGTTACGTCCTGACGGGGGGCGGGTCTTGATCGGCGATTACGACCTCCATCTTGAGCCACAAAATGCCAAGAAGATGATCGGTATCGTTCCGCAGGAGCCTGCCCTTTACCCCATGCTTTCTGCGGAAGAAAATCTCCGATTCTGGGGGACGATCAATGGGCTCCGCCCCGGTGACCTTGCTAACTCCGTTAAGCGGGTTTTGGACATTGTGGGATTATCCACACGAGCCCGCGATCGTGTGAACACCTTTTCCGGGGGGATGAAACGCCGATTAAACATTGCAGCTGGTCTCATCCATCAACCTCGTCTGCTCATCATGGACGAGCCCACCGTCGGCATTGACCCTCAATCGCGCAATCACATCCTCGAAACCGTGGCCAACCTTCGAGATAACGATATGAGCATCGTCTACACCAGCCATTATGTGGAGGAGGTCGAACACCTGTGTGATCGGGTTGCGATTATGGATCATGGGCATTTGATTAAAGAGGGTACACTGACAGATCTCCTCAGCCATGGGCATCGTCACCAAACCCTTCATCTCCACCTCCACGGGAGTTCGAAAACCTTACAAGATTTGATCGCTCAATTGCCAGGAGTTGAACAGGTTCTCACCGAAAACGGCCACATGCGGATCAACGCTGTTGAGGCCGAACCGATTATGCCCAACGTCCTTCAATTGGTTAAGCAGTCCGGTGCGTCTATCTCGAATATCCGCCTAGAAAAGCCCAACTTAGAAAGCCTGTTTCTGCAGCTGACTGGACGCGGCTTACGCGATTAACTTAAGGGGGAAGCAACCATGCAAAAAATTCTAGCGATCATAAGTGTTGGGATCCGTCAGATGGTCGCGGATCCAGTTCAGATGATGTTCCTTCTCGCCCTGCCAATTCTAATGACATGGGTCATGAGTTTTCTGCCAGTCGATGCCTATGAAATGGCAATCCTCGGCGTTCTTGTCATGTTTGTTGCGCTTAACCTTATCACCTCCGCCGGAGGCTATATTTTGGAAGAAAAAGAAACGGGAACCTGGCAGCGGATGCGAGCGAGTACCACGTCATACTGGCACATCATCATTGGCTACTTCATACGCTTGTTTGTCACGGGCCTTGCCCAAGCCCTAATCCTGCTACTTTCCAGTAAATATCTCTTCGGCGCTCCTTGGCAGCAGGGTTATTGGGCCACCGTGCTCGTCCTAAGTATCTATATCTTCGCCATGACGGGTGTGGGTCTATTCTTGGCGGGATTTGTCAAAACTCAAGGTCAAGTCCAGGCACTGGCGATGGGCGTGGTCATGGTCGGAACCATGTTAGGTGGGGTCTTTTTCCCCATTGACAATGCCTCACCTTTCATACGGGGAATTGCCCAAATATCGCCGCAAAGCTGGGCAGCAACTGCGCTTCGCGATCTCTTGACCGCGGGAGGTTCTCTGTCGCTGTTGATGGGCCCCTTACTATGGATGGGGGGCATTGGATTGGTGCTTCTCGCTGGGGGCGTCACCAAATTGCAAATGGAAGGATAAGACGGTTCGTTTAAGCGTTTAATCCTATGATGGGAAGAAATCGTTCGGCTCTCGATAAGTGGCCGGTTCACCGACTCTGATCAAATGCTAGCGCTCAGTCGGTGAGCCGACCACCTATCGGTAGGCAAAACCATGACATCCTTTGACCTAAACCACAATCAATGGACGTGGCGGTCGATCAATTTACTCATCCGATCGCGTCTTATTAACCCAACGTTCAAGTTCTTTCGCCGCTAAATCGCGACCTCCAATGCCAAAGGCGATGACGACCGTCAGCGCCACCGTGGCGAGTACAATCGCAAAGCCAATCGTCACAATTTCACGTGCAATTCCAACTTGGCTTAAGGCCATTGCGCCCACTAAGAGCAGAATCGCCACCCAGGCAATCTGCGCCAATAGTCGAGCCTGAGCACCCCCGCTTGCCAAAATGGCACGATAGGCCAATCCGGCAAGATAAAGGCCAATACCGAAAATGACGACTCCTACCACGATCTGACCTAGGATCATCGTGATTTGAGCGAGAAGGTCCGCAACCAGTCCAAAACCAAGTAGGCTCGCCGCTTCAATGCCGGCAAACAGCATGACGGCGGTTAGCACAATGACACCGACGATGTGCGATGGCGAAGTGGTCCCTTCGAGCGAAGCATCACTGAGGCCAAGACGCTCTAAAATATTGTCAAACCCCGCAGCTGCCAACACATTCGTCGCCAATCCCGCCAGGATCTTACCAACCAAGTAGGCGATCGCCAGAATGAGCACCGCACCGAAAATGGCCGGCAGGGCCGCTAGGATCATCCCCAGCATGGCGCTTGCGGGTGCCGTAATGGCCTCCAATGCCAAGGCGTTCAAAGCGGCAATTACCGCGAAGATCATCACAAACGCATAGACCAAAATCCCAATTAAACCGGAAAGGCGTTGTTCGCCCAAGACGTTCGACACGCCTGCCACATCGGTAATTCGGTCAATACCGAAAGCATTCGTCAACTTCGTCGCTAAGCGTTGGAGAATTCGGGCACCAAACCAACCCAGCAGCAAAATAATCGCCGCCGCTAGGATATTGGGAAGGAAGGCGAGAATCACGACAAACATATCTTGAACCGGAACGAGTAAACCTTCTAGCGCCAGAGCATTTAAAATCGCAGGTAGGAAGAAAAGGAAAACCAACCAGTAAACAACGTTTGTCAATAATGAGACGATCGACGTGCGCCCTTCTACCTCGATATCCGCCGTCTCACCCAATCGTTCATCAACTTTGGCCGTTTCCAGTATTCGCGTCAATGCGATCTTCAGAATCGTCGCGATAACCCAAGCCAATAATAGCAATGCACCGGCCGCCAACACCCGCGGCAAATATTCAAAAATCTGGTTTAAGAATCCGCGCAGTGGTTCCGCAATGAAGGTCAGACCCAATACTTGAAAGAAGGCCACCAAAACGAAAAACATCACCAGATAATACGTTACGCGGCCAGCCCAACTCGCTGCCTCATTGGCCTCGCCTTCCTCATCTCCCTTGAGCCAGTTCGCCAATTTGCTCCCGAAGTTCGTACGCGTCACGCCCCGTCGGACCGCTCCCGCCAAAATAAGAGCAACCAACCAACCGACGACCAACACCACAATCGCACCGACGGCAATGGGGACTAGCTCCAATAATTCAGTACTTAGCTGATCCAGTATCATCGAATGTTCACTCCTTTCGGTTTCCAGTTTCAAACATCTGATGCTCAAACCGTTGTCAAAATTAGAATAAAACCCGGGGAAATCAAAGCATCCAGTGTCCGTTATTACTGCCGCTATTCTGGCAACAACTTCTCTGATGGTGGCCAGAATGAGACCTGGTCGTTCACCTCGTTTGCCAAAATCTAAGCCGTCATAGCGTTTCTCTAGGCATCGCCGAACAAGACAAAATGAGGATACTACCAATTCCGGTCGCTAGCGCATTAGAAATGCTGGTGAATGCTGAGTCGGTAAAATTGATCAAATAACCACTTTTGCTTTGGCCGGCTCCCTTATTGTTGTTTGTTGTCTTCTAGACAAGATGGGGCATATCCTTCCGAGGATATAGCGGCTCGCGCCATCAGGAAGCAGGTGTGGTGATCTCAAGATACAAAGGGGACTCATCGTGCTCCTCATTCGCGCTGAAGATGCGAAGAAGAAAACACCCAATCCCCTGGCGATGAAAGCAGGATTTCGAACGATGCTAAAAATTGGACAGGAAAAGATGGTGCTAATTCTTTAGAAGACCATTTGGCCATCACGTTTCATTTTCGTTGTAAAGTGATACTTCCCTACCAAGAATTCCAAACCGATAAATAATCGCCACGCCGACGATCAGGATGCCAAATGCGAGCCAACTGGCTTGATAGCTGCCGGAAGTATCCGCAATCAGACCAAAAATAGGCGGCGCTGCGAGCATTCCAACCCGGGTGAAAACCAGGGCTAAACCAGTTGCCATTCCAGTCTCGTCCGGGCCGACAAATTCGCCGACCGTTATGAAAAAGATACCAATCCAACTGAGCGCCGTTGTGCCCAGCAGAAACGAGAACAGGAAAATAACCGCAGCTGAGGTGCCGTTCCCGGCCAAAAGAAGACCAATCATCAGGTAAAGACATCCGCTCATCAAACCCAGGGCGAACAAGGTCTGGCCTCGGTTGCCACCGAAAAAGCCATCCGAAAGCCAGCCCCAAATCGGACGTCCGACGATGCCCCCAATATGAACCATCGCCAGACCCAGTCCAACGATGCCAGCACGAAAATAGAGATCATCGGTCAAAAAGACGGCATAATGTGCGGTCGCCGATGTGGTGACCGCCCCATAGATCGTACCCAGTAAACAGATCCAAAGAAGGCTCCGATCCTTCAGCAGCGAAAAGATTCTTGCTCCCAGCGATGGTCCGGTCGTTTCTATTGTATTTGACGTCACGTCTTCTCGGTAGATAAACGCAAGCATGATCGCGATGATAAGCGAAAAACTAGCCGCCGCCTGAATGGTCAATCGCCACCCCAAAGCCACCCCGAGAATTGGTAATAGACTCGCACCGATCACGCCGCCAATGCCGATGCCCGATTGCATGATCCCGAGTGACACTGCCCGTTTAGCCGGCGGTGCTTCCATTATCACGGCGCGCGTGACGGCGGGTGTGATAATGCTAAATCCGAATCCAGCCAACAAGACCAAACCGAGCAGAAACAAATAGGACGGTGCTAATCCGTAGAGAAGCATGGCCACACCCATTCCACTCATCCCAAGCACAATGCCCTTTTTCGATCCCAATCGATCGACCACATTGCCAGTGATAATCGCCATCAGGGCAGCACTTAGAAAGAACACGGTGGTGTAAGCCCCGACTGCCGTTCGGCTGAGCATGAACTCCTCTCTTACTAAAGGGAGCATGGCCACAAACCCCCCCGAACTCAGGCTGGATGCTAAATAAGGAAGGGAAAGAAACAGCAAGAACTTCGTCAAATCTTTACCGGTGCGGGGAGAGGATTGGCGATTAATGATTCTTGACTCCTTTCGAAGTGACCAATGGCCAAAACACATATCGATTGAAACACCAAATCAACCGAGTCCGTCATTTAGAATACTTCACTCCAATTTGAAATCCAGGTACTCTGTCGATTTAAAGATTGATGTCACATGGGATTATACCCTACGGTCGATTACGCCCAATTATCTTCAACGCTATGTGAGGTGCCTGCCCTCACCATTATAGGTTTCGCGACGACCTCCCCATTCCCTTGAAGAATTGCCCAACACATTGATCGATCGCTGGAAAAATGTGGCGAAACTATTGGACTCAACTTTCGTTCATGCAGCCGTTCTCGGTGCTCCGACAAAAATGATGCCGCTCATGACGAGCAAAATACTGCGGCCAACACAAACAAACGAAGTACCACCAAGGAACCGCTGTGCACGTAAAGCATCGGCAGGAGGAAGGGGCCTCAGTTTTCGAACCACTGTTGCTAATGCCATCCTTGATCGGCTAGTCCATCGGGCCCACAGATTCACCATCAGGGGGAATCCAGGAGGAAAACGGCGAATAGTTTCCTCATACAATACACTCAGAGCGTTTGGTGTGAAATCAGATAATGCGCCAAACTCACATACTCTGAATCTTCTCGGAAAGAAGTGATGCTCCATGCAATATGTTGGTTTACTGGCACCCATTGCTTTTGTTTTCGCCCTAGCGGCTCTTGCCCAGGTAGGTGCACTAAAAAATGAGGTGGAGGACCTTAAGAAGGAACTGGAGAAAAAGAACGGCTAGTCGTGTCGGTTTGCGAAAACACCGGCAGCCCTGCGAACTATTATCGCCACTAGTTACATCGATGCCTCGATTATGCGCTATCGTTCACCGCGCCTTACTTGCCCTGCCTGACGGGCATTATGGGCACCTTTATTTCACTATAACGCCGACGGTTAAGAACCTGCGACTTAAGCACACAGGCGTCATATATGTATCTTCTCAAGAGAACTCCCGCGTAGCCATAGGGGAGACATAAGATCGCACTATCTGGGCATTCGCCATCTCAGCAGGCAACCGACTCTGCTTGAGTTGAATACCATGGCAGGTATCTCCACATTGGGTTCGGCCGGCGGTACTGACCGCGAAGGAGGCGATCTCGCGATGACAGTTCTTAGCCTTACATGGTCGCAAACGCAGGTATTTTCGAAATGTCACTGAGTTTTGAGTTATGAACGCGGTTTTTGATGTGGTTATCCCAAAATCGCCAAGTCGACAATCCACATTAGAAGCCAACGCATTTCGGACAACCAGTTATGCCCTCAGGCGCTTCGCAAACAAATTCCCCACTTAAGCATAAAATATCGAATGTGCCAACACTCGATGATCCCAACGCCTTGGAGCATCCTTGACTCCAAAAAATCAAGGGACCGCCAACATGTAGTTAGAGTTAATCGGATTTCTACTTGGCTCTCACTATCAACTATATTGCTGCATCGCTCAGAAAAGCCATGACCACCATCTACCGAGGAGAAACCCGACCTGTTTTTTGGCGCATCAAGGATGACGACGATTCGATTGAGTCAGGGAATTTTCCGGATGTAAACTTTGATTAAGATTATGGTCATCACGAATTTCCGATGGCATATTATTGGAAATACCAACAACTAGGTTACCGGCTACCCCGGTGTCGTACGAAGGGAGATGCCAATGTCCAAATTCCTATTTGGGCGAGGTTTTGTCGCGCTATTTCTTCTGGGACTTATCGGCGTCTTATCCTTGCTTCTTGTCATTCAAACCCAACCGGAGGAAAGCCTCGCGTATTATCCGGAACTAGCTGATATGCCCGTTTTTGTCCTCATCCTTCTCCAACTCATAACCCCAGTGCTATAGTGTTCGTCGCCACCCTGATGGGTTGCCGGACTGCTCCGCGTATGGGCCCTGGTTTCCTTCGTTTATGAGAAATTCGCCCTGGGGCGGACGCTTCTTCCCAGGTTGCACCCACAATTGGGTTTGGCGGTCATCCTAGGGTTCGCCTTCGCGATCGTGATTGTAGCATTAGATCTCGCTTTCGTTCCTTTTTTTGGGCCCGGAATTCCAGGCATTAGAAATAGCAGAGATTGATCCCCTCTCGCAGCTCGGTATGGGCCTTTTGTATGGCGGTATTACGGAAGAGATTATGCTACGTTGGGGATGAATGTCCCTTTTTACCTGGCTGGAATGGCGCTTGTTTAATCGGTCTAACACCCATCTTCCCAAAGGGGTTATCTGGACAGCCATCCTCTCCGCCGTCTTCTTTGGAATCGGCCATCTCCCGGCAATGGCGAGCCTGGTCCCGCTAACCACGCTAATCATCATTCGAACTGTTTTTCTAAATGCCATCGGCGGTGTCATTTTTGGCTGGCTTTTCTGGCGTCGTAGTCTGGAAGCCGCCATGGTCTCTCATGCCGCAACCCACGTGGGCTTCTTCATTATCGGACTGGCCATTTCGGGGTTAAACCTGACATAGATTATGGTTTTTCGTTGCATGAGTCGTGGTTCTGCCCCGCGCCCATAATGCACCAGCGGATAATACAATATCATCTTTATGCCATTGTCAGCACCAAGCTGACGATAGAGCAGTTTAAAGGCATAGTGAGAGCGGC
>SLMV01000206.1 GCA_007133365.1 Clostridia bacterium | reverse complement strand
TCACGTGGACGCTAAGGAGCACGATGCTGGCGACGATAACATGTAGATGCAAGTATTTGACAATGTTCAAGGGCGTTTTCCCTCCATGATCATCCCCAATTGTAACAGAAAATCGTCCCAAAATCTTTGTGGGTATTTGGACCCGGCCCCCATTTGAGAAGGTGGGCAAGTTAAAGAGGGGGTGAAAGGAGGGTGCGTCGGAAAGCTGTCGAGATGGGCGTCGACAAGGAGGATCGAGGTGAGGGATTCCCTTGGAGCAGGAATTTGGCTTCATCGGCGCTAAGCGTATAGCACGCGTTTGTCATTAGGATCTGATCATTTCCCGAGGAGTGAGGCCGGTGCCGGCGAAAAGGAATTGGGAACGACCCGAAATTGACGCCCCCGCTTTTGTAAAGCGAGTGACGTCGTTTATTCGCGAGCAAACTTTGGACCGAAGGGCCAAGGGCGTTGTGGTTGGGGTAAGTGGGGGTCTTGATTCGGCCGTGGTTTCGTGGCTCTTGGTCCGGGCTTTGGGAACAGACCGGGTGAAGGGGCTTTTCTTGCCGGAGCGCGATACGCCCTCTCAGAGCGAACATCACGCCCGGGAAGTGGCCCGGGGGGCGGGATTCCAGTTGGAAACCCTCGATTTGACACCGAGTTTAGAGTCGCTCGGGATCTATGAGGATGCCATCGGTCGGTGGACCCGCTTTAAGGGGATGAATCGAGTTGCCTTGTGGGGTTTGAAGCGGTTCTTTAAAACAGATCCCTATCAGTCCATCCTCGAAGGCCCGGATCACCAAGTGTTACGAGACGTGCGGGCTTTTTTTCGCATCAAACACCGCCTGAGGATGGCGATTTTATACCATCAGGCGGAAGCGACCGGATGCCTGGTGGCCGGTTGTCTCAATCGGACCGAATACCGGATCGGGTTTTTCGTCCCCTACGGCGACGATGCCGGGGATCTCGCACCCCTTCAAACCCTTTACAAGCGTCAGGTGCGAACCGTGGCGGCCCATCTGGGATTGCCCAAGTCCGTCATGGAGAAACCGCCGAGCCCGGATCTTTTTCCCGGGGTGACGGACGAAGAAATCTTGGGGATGACCTATGACGAAGTGGATGTCATCCTTTTCGCATTGGATCAGGGAACGTCGGCGAGGGAAATTGCCGAGCGATCAGGCATCGCTGAGACCCGGGTGATCCGGGTGGCGGATTGGGTGAAGGCTTCGGACATGATGCGGAGACCGGCACCTGTCTTAACGGATGAGGAGGCGCCGGACGGTCGGTGATTCCTTGGATCGATGACCCAAACCAAAGCATCGGGGGATTGGCGTTTTATCCTCCCCCTTCGGCATTGGAGGATCACCCAAAGAATAAAGCGAAAGTGGCGACTATTGCTTTTATGCTAGCCTCGGGACATCCGAAAGCCTTCGTTTGGCTAAGGGCCAATCTTTCGTCTAAATCCAGCCCATATCGTGTACTTAAGTGAGCAATGGATGTGGTTAAACCAATACCGGGTCCTGATCCTCGGCCAATACCCGGAGCCGTTCGCAGACTTCGCCGGTTGAACGCACCTTGGTGAGGGCGTGCGGGGCTTTTGCCATGATGTCCTGCTGGACGTCGTAACACAGCGCACCGCATCCATCGTCGACGATGAGGGGGCGGATGCCTCGATCCTGAGCAGAAAACACCGTACTCAAAATCCCCATCTCCAAATGGACGCCACTTAAAACGAGATTCTCGATGCGTCTTCGCTTTAGGTGATCGGAAAAGCCCTCGGAGCAAAAGGCGGAGAACCCGGTCTTAAAGTAGATGGGTTGATCCGGGTGGGGCGTAAGTTCGGGTATGATTTTGGCTTCGGGATCCCGGGATGCGAGCACGATCCCGGTCCCGAGTTGAAGCGCGGAAATATCCCGTTCGTCCTCATAAGCGAAAGCGGTATAGAGCACCGGCATCTCGAGCTCGTTGAAGCGGTCAATTAGGGTTCGAATGTTCTTGGTTATGCTCTCGACGATTTGGAAATACTCATCATATTCAAATGCGATTCCTCTTCTTCTTGCGACTTGCGCGTAGCCCCCTTTTGGATTTGCCCAGTAGTTTTGCATATCCTGAACCAATAACGCGGTGTTTTCACGCCGGATGACCAGGCGGGGGATTGCCTTGGTGGCCAGGGTAAATAAATGGCGTCGGGCCATTTTTCATTCCTCCTCGTCCAATGCGGATCAAGGCGACAGCATTAGAGCCTGCGCCGGATTCTCTTCCATGATGACCCTGATTTCGCTGTCCGTGATGCCACCGTGTTTCTTAAGAATCGAAAAGAAGTGGTCGAATAGATAGGTATAGCCGAGTCCACCGCGTTCTTTATAGAGTTCTGCTTTACGACAGCGATCGGTGCCCAAGAGGATCCGATCCAGATACCCCCGGGCTTTTAACTCCTTGATCAACAGGGCTCGGGTTTCATCAAGCAACCAATGGGTTTTGCCAATCACGTCGAATTGAATGAAGCAGCCCGCTTCGGCCAGGGTGCTGAGGACGTTGATATCGGGACGCTCATCCACATGCCCCACAATGAGGCGATGAGCGGGCACCCCCTCTTCCTGAAAGATCTTGAGATGAATAGGGCCCACATTGCCGTTTGGGACCTCGTAGCGGCGCGAACCCGTGGTGTGGGTGGTCATGGCGGCGCCCGTCTCGAGGACGGCGCGAGCGACGGCCCGAAGGGCTTTTAACTCGGGCCCCTCGATCCGCCCTCGCCAAATGCCGGACTTATAGAGGCCGACCTTCACACCATGCTCGGCATCCCCTTCGACCAATTCAGCGATCAGGATCTCAGTGAGTTCGTTGATTCCTTTTTGGTCCACCCATCGGGGGATACTCGGTTCGGTGTAAAAACCGCCGGTGATGATGATATTGACGTTTGACTTTTCCGAGAGTTTCTGAAGGGTGAGGGTATCGGGTCGCCAGTGGTGGGTGGTGACATCCACCAACGTTTTCCCGCCCATTTCGCGATAGG
>SLMV01000139.1 GCA_007133365.1 Clostridia bacterium | reverse complement strand
TGATTCACGACCTTCAGCGTGATGAGGTCCCAAAGCACATGCGTCCATCTTGCGCCACCACCCGCCCCCGTTTGAGGACGGCTTCCGGACCGATCGCCTGCGAAATGACGTCTTGAATCGTGTCCGCATTAAAGAGCAGTAAGTCGGCCCGCGCCCCGGGCTTCGTACCATAATCCGTAACCCCAAGCGCAGCCGCACCCTCTACCGATAACATATCGAAGGCCTCGCGCAAGCCGGCATCCGAGCGCACAGCCCCGGTGCGGGCATAGATCATTCCGATTTGAATGAGATCACCACATCCTCCCCGCTGCCAGGGGTCCTGGACATTATCATTGATCAAGGAAACGTGGACCCCCATCGCTTTGGGTACCTGAATTCGCTCTTTGATATGACCATAGGGCAAACACGACAGATGAACGCCCGTTTCCCGCATGGTCTCTAACACCGGGACCACGCGCTCGGGCGGCTGAAACCATAGGGAATTCGCATGAGCTCCGGTCACACGTCCTTCCAAACCATATGTCCGCGCTTTTTCCACCATGATCGGAAAAGAAAAGAGTCGTTCGTCTTGGGGTTGGTCCACGTGAACATCCACCACACCGCCAAATTCCGCGGCCAGCCGAAATAGGGGGTCCAAATAGGCATCCACCTCTTCGGGGACAATCTCCGGGACGCCCCCGACGCCATCGGCACCTAAAGCGAGTGCTTCGCGCACCAAGTCCAATAAACCCGGTTCCTCCAAAAAATTACCCAGCGGAAACGCGATAATCTGAAGATCGAGGTAGTCGCGGACCCTTTCCTTGACTTTAAGGAGAGCACGGATCGCATCCAAGCCGAGCAACGCATCCACTTCTCCCTGGCCCCGCATCATCGTCGTGCCCGCTGCAACCGCCATTTGACACACCTTTGTCGCACGGCAGATGATGTCGTCCTCCGTAAAGGAGCGCTTCAACGCCGCCGTCAGTTCCTCCTGAAAACGGCGATAGGCGGTGCCCTTCGGTCGTTCCTGTTCCCAGGAAACCCGGTTCTGGGTCAAAGCTTTATCGAGATGCAAATGCGTCTCCACCAAACCCGGTGTCAAAAGACGCCCGTTTCCGTGCAAATAATCCTGTCCCATAAGCGGTTGGCGAGTCATGGCCGCAATCGATCCCGACTGAATCCCAACGTTCCAAAGACCCTCCTCATCGAGCAATCGCACATTCGTTATGACGCGTTCCATCTCACTCCTCCTCTCGATCCCACAAAAATCTTGTTGTTTCGTTCGATGGGGCGGTGAGTGTGTCGATCTTCTAACCGATCCTGCTCAAACCTTCCTCGCCTTGCCCGCTCGTCAACCGTGCCTTGGGGTAATGGTCGGATGTGTTCATCGTTTTGTAGAAGCGAAAGACGGTTATCCTTTCGCTTGATTTCATTAAACCCACCGCATCCTTGGTACCCGAACCGCCCCCTTTCAAACCGTATTCGCACCCACGCTCCTCAACTTTGCATGTGGAACAGATAATTCTTTCCCCGGGACCCGGTTCCTTCGTTAAACGAACATCCATCTACTTCAAGTAGAGAATCTTAGCCACACTGAGGAAACACCCTGTTGCGCGAAAGACCATCGTGAAGGCCCGCAGTAGGGCTCGATTATCCTATGGTTGCCAAGGGCCAAAGCCCCGTGTCCTAAGACCCAATCTCACCAACGAACTCGAAGCGGCGCGCCCGCATTTTCGAGATCATGCTGGCACTCTCATCTAGCCCCCGAGCACGAAACCAAGGAGCAAACCAACCAGAAGCGCCGATGTCCCCACCAACTGATGAAGTTCTGCCATCTGGGGAATCAGCTCATCAATCACAATGTACACCATGGCGCCGGCCGCAAAGGCAAGTCCTCCGCCCACCAATACCGGTGACAGGCCGAACAAAAACAACCCGATCAACGCACCAAGCGGTGTCATCATGCCGGCAAGAAGGGTCAACCCGAAAATCTTTCCCAGGCTGAGACCACCGGCCCGTAAAGGGCCGGCCACAGCGATCCCTTCGGGAATATTGTGAAGGCCGATCGCCACAGCGATATAAAGACCCAGCTCCGGACTCGCTTCTAGACCAGCGCCAATGGCCAACCCTTCCGGCAAGTTGTGAATTGCGATGCCCAAAAAGATCAAATAACCCGTTTGTAAGGCGCGTGAATTGAAGGTCGGAACGTTATCGGTTCGCTCTGGTTTCGGTTGATCGTCGGCACCTGCGTGCGCATGTGGCACCAATTGATCGAGGGCGAAGAGCACCCCGACCCCCAACAAAAAGCCGACGACGACCGAAAACATGGTACCGAGATCGAGGGCTTCGGGCATGAGGTCAAAAACCGAGATCGCCAACATAACGCCGCCTGCAAACCCCAACGACCCGGAAAGCATTCGCCGCCCCGGGTGTCCGATCAAGCCAAAAATGAGGGCGCCAACTGCGGTGGCAAACCCCGCCAGAAAACTATAATAGACCGCATCCATATGCGCTTTCCTTCTCCTCCTAAAGACGTCGTCTGTCTCATCCAACACCGGTCGTCGCCAAAGCATCTGCGAACATCATCATCTGTCATCTATCCAAACGTCTACGAGTTCCCCTTCTCTATTCGACTCATCCGGACATCAATCCTCCAACATCGGGTCGGACGAACACGGTTTCGGATCGCCCAAATGGGCACCCGCACGATCCGCCGGTCGTTGGGTGTGGGTTTATGATCGTCACCCCCACCAGCCGCCGCTTTTGCGTATCCACGCGGTGGAAAAGCGCGCAAGGATCCAACCCTCCGCCGTTTTAGGCGGCAGGATTTACGCATCGAACGCGGAAAAGGGCAACATAGGTCGATGGACGAAAGGTGAGGCGATCATCATGAAATTGGCGATGACCAATGCCCGTGTCTTTGACGGCAATCAGTATCACGCGACGGCAACCCATACCCTTTTTATCGAGGACGGCATCATCGTTGGCCTTCGTCAAAAGGGGCCGATCCCGACCGG
>SLMV01000195.1 GCA_007133365.1 Clostridia bacterium | reverse complement strand
TCATGGAAGCCTACATCAACGGAGTCTCGACCCGAAAGATGGAGCGAGTGGTCAAGGAAATGGGCCTTGAGGGCATGGATAAGTCCCGGGTGTCTCGAATCAATCAGGGCTTGGATCAGCGAGTGGAGCGTTTTATGACGCGACCTCTGGAGGGCCCCTACCCCTATGTCTGGCTGGATGCGACCTTCCCGAAGGTGAGAGAAGATGGCCGGGTACAAAGTGTCAACGGCCATCTGGGTTTGTCCTTTTTCGGCCATGGACCGTCCCCACTTTTTTGATTAGATCACAGAACTCACTCCTTCCTGCTTGGAGTTGAGGTGATGATTGAGTCGATAGCTATTGCCCTTCATGTTGAACAGGTGGACATGGTGTAGCAGTCGATCTAGGATGGCGGAAACGGTCACGGCATCATCAAAAAGTCCCGCCCACTCCTGAAAGGGTCGGTTGGTGGTAAGAATGATCGACTGCTTCTCATAAGCTTGATTGATCACTTGGAAGAAATGATCGGACGCTGTTCGATCCAGACTCAAGAAACCCAACTCATCAATCACCAATAAGTCAAAAGCTGCCCAGCGCTTCATCTCACGTTTGAAGCTGCCATCGGCCAGAGAAGCGTAGAGGTCGTCGATCAATTGCCCGGCCGTGACAAATCGAACCCCAAAACCTTCCTCCACTGCTTTGATTCCTAGGGCAATGGCCAGGTGAGTTTTCCCAATGCCGGGAGGACCTAGAAATACCACGTTTTCCTTCTGCCTCACAAAATCAAGGGTTTCCAGAGTTTGAATCGCCTCCGGATTCACGGAAGACTGTACTGAGAAATCAAACGCTTCCAAGGTCTTTTTCCCCGGAAAACGAGCCTGACGGAGTCGGAGTTCTCTCTGAGTTTCATCTCGAGCGGATACTTCCTCAGAAATGAGGTGAGACACCATCAGCAGCGGATCATCAAACTCAGATAAGCGTTCTTTGGCATCCTCCATGCCCAAAATCTCACGGATTCTCCGGAGTTTCAGTCGTTTGAGTCCTGTGTTGAGAACGTCCCAATCCATCAGTTGCCCACCTCCAATAATTGTGCATAGTCTTCGGGAGAACGAACCTGAACCTCAATTGTGAGACCCTGATACTCTCCTGAGACCTTCTTTTCCCGGGGATCCCCCGGCAGAGATCGAGGATCACAGGCCTGCTTCTCAAGAATGTTTTTCAGTGTCCCATAGGAAAACTTCTCAAAGGCTCCTGCCCGCTCCATCGCCTGATGAATCGCCTCCACAGGATAGTTTTCTCTCAAAGCAAGAATCGCCTTGACTTGATCTCGGAGTCCTCCTCTTCGAGATCGTGCCAACCCTCGTAGATAGGATGCAGCTTCGGGCCCCAGAGACTCAAACTCCACCTGCATTTGACTCCTTCGCTTTCGAGGACCCAGGGGACGATCGGTGTAGTGATCGTCCTCTAGGATCAACTGGCCACGATCGTGGCATCGCGAATGACGAGCCACCCGTTGCTCGTAAGAGTAGACTTCCAAGCGATCACTGAAGACCATCAGTCGTACCTTGCTTCGGGAATACGTTGCCGGCACGGAATAGTGATTGGTCTCAAAGGAAATCGTCCCATCCTTTCGCACCCAACGATCGGTTTCAATGAACACCGGAACGGGGTGACTCGGCAAAGGAGCCAGCGCCCTTCGCTCTTCTGCGAGTCGGGCCGATGGAATCTCTCGAATGCTGCTGTGCGTCTTCTCATTGGCCACCTGATCGCACCAGGCGAGAGCCTGGTCGTTGAGGGTTTTGAGATCTGTGATCTCTCGTGCATAAAAGAAGTCGCGCTTCACATAGCCGATACTGTTCTCCACCTTGCCTTTGGATTCGGGATCGTAGATCCAGCACGCCTGTGGTTTGAAACAATAGCGGGTGGCAAAGCGCAGTAGATCCTGATTGAAGGCAATCACTGAACCCACCCGATCGGAGACCACTGTTTTGCAGTTGTCGTAGAGGATCCGCTCCGGAACCCCTCCGATATATTGAAGGGATCGTTGATGGCAATCAAGAAATGTGAGCATGTCTTGAGACGTGGTAAATCGAACATATCGGATCCTTGAATAACTCAGGACCAGAGAGAACACATAAAGGGGTTTTCTCTTTCCGTCGATTTGAATATACCCTGCGTGCCCCCAATCCACCTGGGCTTCTTCCCCGGGCAGGGTTTCGATCGGACGATGTTGTCTTTGGGAACCACGGGGGCGAAGTCGGGACACATATCGGCGAACCGTACGTTCAGAACCCTCATAGGGTTTGGGAGGAAGAATCCCCTCCGGATCTTCAAATTCCATCCCCTGAATCTCTCGATAAAGCCGTGCTGCGGTGAGATCCGGATAGTTTTTTAGTCGATATTCGAGGTATTGTTTATAGGGATCTAAGATCGAAGAGTCCGCTCTTCGGATAGAGGGTGGACCTTCCGGATGCTTTAAATATTTGGCTACAGTCTTTCGATCAATCCCCAGACGTCGGGCAATTCTAGCTTTCTTTAGGCCCTGACGATCAAGATGATGAATGTTCATAATAACGAATTCTCCTATTCCCACTTTGGTCTGCTCCTTCCTCCGACTTGGTCAGTCTTTGTCAACTGAACCGTTAGCCGGAGACCAGGAGCAGACCTTTTTTTTATGTCCGAAAATGAGGAAATGCGTGTCCGAATTTGGGAACGGTCTCTTGGCCATTTGTGGGTATTCTATCGTGGCCGCTTACAAGAAAAAGCTCATTTTGGAAAACTAGAAATAACAGGTAGAGATGTAGAGGAAGGCAAGTACTCGCTTAATTTTCATCCTCATACTTGTCCAAATGGTTCAGCATGGATTGTAACCTCCAAGGATGACAGCAAGTTCATCGAACATCCAGTGAAATTACAGACCGAAATCTATGAGGATTCCAAAGATGCAGAAACCATGTTCAATTGGATAAGAAATAATTACCATGTTAATGACAGAATTGAAAAAAGGGATGTACAAC
>SLMV01000071.1 GCA_007133365.1 Clostridia bacterium | reverse complement strand
TTCGAGTCGATGGGGTGAAGTATCATTACCTTGCTCCATTGAGCTCTATTGATTTTGCCACTGGGGAAACATACGCACTGTTGTTGGACAGCCAGGATCGAGTCAGAAGCATACTCGAAACGGAGATCGTGGAAAGTGCTGAATTCTTCGGCATGCTCGTCGATTTTGAAGTAGATGTTGAGAATGAGGGCATTGCCACATTTCGGTTTTCGGATGGGGTCGAGCGCGAATATCCGTTCGATGCCACGGCTTGGAGTTTGATCCCGGCTAACCTGGATTGGGTATGGTACGTCGAACACGATGGGGTGGATTTGGTAACGTTTATCGCCCCCACGAGTGTTACGCAGGTCGTAACCAATGAAGAACTCGTGACCGTGACGGATACCTATCTCCAAACGTTCGACGGTGGCAGCACAACCACGTTGCCGTTGGCGCCCAGTCGGTTTGCATGGGATGAAACGCTGTTGTCACATGTCGAAATTGGTGAACTCATCGGCCAGCAGATCGACGTCTATGTCGATAGCAATGGGCAAATTGGGTTTGTAATGACCCACCCGATCATCTGAATCCGCATTGACGGGGTGATCAACTCCCGTACGGGCGCTAAGTTCGGAGCAATACTTAAGAGAACGCCGAAACGGATTGTTGGCCCCAACGATAAAGGGTGACCTGTTGGGCGCGGGTTTTATTGTGAGCGCTGTGGAAGATTCAGCGCTCACAATGATTGATATGGCGAGCGGTAAAGCGCAGTATTCCTTGCAGGCGAGCTGAGGGAAGTTCCCAATCCCGGGTCGACTCCTGGAACTGACCGAAAGTATGCGGCGCCAAAACCTTAAGCCGTATCCCCAATCCATCCCCAGCGCCACCCGGATTCTTTTTCGAGCGTGGGCGGATCTTTACCTGGAGGATCAATTCCGCGTGCTTTTTTGGACACACGACCTACCCTGACCCGCCTCGCGAGTGATCGTTCATTCAATCCGGCCGAGGGGATGGTGGCCAGGATCAGGATCCCAAATACCCGTCTGAAGCTGATTCAGGCGATTATGAATTCGAGAGTTCTTCCATTATCAAATCCGCGGCCAATTGCCCCGACAGGCAAACCATCGGCATCCCGGCGCCCGGATTTACCGACCCGCCAGCGAAATAGAGATTGTCATATTTGTTGCTTTTCTTGGGCGCTTTGAACCCCCGGTTTTTGTCTTTATCCGAGACCACGCCGTAAATGGAACCGCGATTTGAGTTGTAGGTGTCGCGGATGTCTTCGGGCCACCAGATATCCTTATAAATGATATGTTGGCGTAAATCGGTCAGCCCCATTCTCTCCAGTTTTACCAGTGTCTTTTCCTCAAACGCCTGGTACTCGGCCGCCTCGAAAGGGGTTTCTTGCACGTGGGGGATGTGTGGCAATACCTTGATGTTTTCGCATCCGGGCGGTGCCGAGTTGGGATCCGTTCGTGTGGTGGCCACCAGATAAATCGTGGGATCCTGCGGGAGTTGGTAATCTTCGAATACGCTTTTAAAATGCATCCGCGAGTCGCCAGAGAAAAAGAAGTTGTGGTGGGCCAGCTGCGGATAGGTTCGGTTGACGCCTAGATGCAGCACGTAGCCCGAACAGCTGGGTTCAAACGCTCTATACTGCTGGAGGAAAGCCGCGGGTTCCTCGGTGATGGTGGTATAAAAGGGAATGACTTCCATATTGGAAAGAAAAACGTCGGCGGTAAAGGTGGCACCATCGGCGGTGACCACATGAGATACCCAGGACCCGTCCGTCTCGGCACTGATGACCTCTTGCTCAAAATGAAAGGTGACGCCTAATTCGTCTGCCAACTGATAGAGACCGTCGGCCAGGCGATACATGCCACCGGAGATGTACCATAAGCCAAAGGCGTATTGAATGTAGGGAAGCAAGTTCAACACCGCCGGAGCGCGATAAGGGGAGGACCCGACGTATTTTACGAAGAAGTTCATGATTTCTCGAAGATATGGGTTGTCGAGATGTCGGGTCACCACATCATCCATCGAAGAAAACATATCAAAACCGCGAAGAGCCTTGACGATGCCGTAATGCTGGATGACGCCTTTTATGTCTTCCAGCCCGGCCGCGAAATATCCGGATTCGGTGAGTTCATACATCCGGCGCCCATAATCGAGATACCCCCCGAGCTGTTCGGCATCTTCTGGGGTAAGCCCATCATTATGGTTATTGATGTGTTCCATATCCGCCGTCAGATCGATCGCTTCACCATCGGGGAAAAAGGAACGCCACTGTAAAGGGAGTTCTTGTATGTCGACATAGTCGTCGAAGCTTCGGTTGGCCCGGGCAAAGAGTTGTCGGAAAAGGTGCGGCATGGTCAAAATAGAAGGGCCGAGATCAAAGCGAAACCCCTCGGTTTCGAGTTGATTGAGTTTCCCGCCGTAATGATGGTTCTTTTCCAGTAGGGTGACCTCAAATCCAGCCGACTTGAGACCAATCGCAGCCGATAGTCCGGCGATGCCGGCGCCGATAATCAATATAGATGTTGGTGGGTTCATTGATGTCCTCCAGTCTTTTTTGTCGGGCCGTCCCTCGATCTAATCGGTCCGTCCTATCGAATCAAGGTTTCCGGTACGGGCTCATCGTTTTGACCGTTTCGGTTTCATACGTCCAAACAGACGACGTATGAGGCCGGGAGCCTGTAACCAGGCCGACCATCGGCTGGTCTTGCCGTAGGCGAGGTTAAGGTATTTGATGAGGTCCTCGTAGAGGGTCTGATCAAAGGGAAACCAGTTGACCTCGCGCCCCCGATTCCAGCGATGCAGGCTGATGGATTTTGTTTGGGATAGGTTACGAAGGCCTTCGGGCCCATGAACCCGGCCGATCCCGCTATGTTTGACGCCGCCGAAGGGGAGTTTGGGGTTGCCGACATTTTTGATCACATCGTTGATGCTACAACTTCCCACGACCAATTCGGACGCCATCTGTTGGGCACGGCGCAAATCGCGGCTCCAGATGCTGGCATTTAG
>SLMV01000168.1 GCA_007133365.1 Clostridia bacterium | reverse complement strand
TACGCCCCTGATAAGCGCGGATGCCTTCGAAGACACCATCGCCATAGAGATAGCCGCGGTCAAACACGGAAACTTTTGCCTGGTTCCGATCGACGAAGTGACCGTTAACATAGATCTTCATGATCCCAACTCCTTTCGGTTGGCGCGGCTCCCGAAATCATCAGCGTCCGCGGTCCTCTTATCATCTTTGGTGTCTTGGGTTTCATAGAGCCATGCCATTTTGTCGCGTAACCGCCGGCCCACCCGTTCGATGGGATGTTCCCGTTCTCGCTGGGCCAAGGTGGAAAAAACCGGGCGTTGTGCCTGGTTTTCCAGGACCCACTCACGGGCAAAGGCGCCGGATTGAACGTCGGCGAGGATCGTCTCCATGGCGGTTTTTACCTCGGGCCCAATGACGCGTGGACCCCGGGTCATGTCGCCGAACTGAGCCGTATCGGACACCGAATACCGCATGCGGGAGAGACCCCCTTCGTACATGAGATCAACGATCAATTTCAGTTCGTGAAGGCATTCAAAATAGGCGATTTCGGGCTGATAGCCGGCCTCAACCAGTGTTTCAAAGCCCGTTTTCACCAGCTGGCTCATGCCACCACAGAGAACCGCTTGTTCGCCGAACAGGTCGGTTTCGGTTTCTTCGCGGAAGGTGGTCGGAATAACCCCGGCACGGGTGCACCCGATGCCACGGGCGTAGGCCAGGGCCAACGGCAACGCCAAGCCCGTGGCATCTTGGGCGATCGCAACCAGCCCTGGAACCCCTTGGCCCTCGGAGTAGAGTTTTCGAAACTGATGCCCCGGGGCCTTGGGTGCGACCATGAACACGTCGACGTCGGAGGGGGGTGTGATTTGCCCGTAGTGAATGTTAAAGCCATGAGAAAAGCCCAACGCCTGTCCCGGGCGAAGACCGGGTTGGATGTGCTGCCGAAACAGTTCGGGCTGGCTTTCATCCGGGGTCAGGATCTGAAGGATGTCCGCTGTTTCGACGGCATCGTGCGCAGGAATGACGGAAAAGCCATCGGTTTCGGCGGCTTCCCAGCGGGGACTGTTCGGCCGGAGGGCCACCGTGACGTCAAGGCCGGAGTCGCGAAGATTTTGCGCCTGGGCGTGGCCCTGGCTTCCGTACCCGATGATGACGATGCGTTTGTTGGCGAGGATTTCGAGTTGGGCGTCTTGATCGTAGTAAATCTGAGTCATGGGTGATGCCTCCTAAAGTTTTGGTCCCACGATGAACGTGGGGGTGATGCGGATATCGGCCAGCAAGAATCAATACCACGGTTGCCTCACCGGATGATGCATCCGATGAGTGCCCACGGGATTTCGTATTCGGGTCAGGCTGGGTTTTTGAGCACAATGGGCCCAAGGCTCGATGCGCTCGACGGCTTGACCCGTAATACGGCACCGATCACACGATGGGTTCGTCAGGATGGATTAATGGAGCAATCGGATGCTCCTCCTGGGGTTACCCCGTTTGCGACAGGTGTTCGTGGGTCTTGACCTCGATGACATCGATCAGGTTCGACAGGTGTCGGGTGATTCGCTCGATTTGAATGGCATCGGCGGATACGGCCACCCGGATTTGAGCGAATTTGGAATTGGCGCAGGTCTTAGCACTCATGTTGGAAATAATGAGGCCTCTGCGTCCTAATAGTCCAACGATTCGAGCAATAATACCCGGTTCATTCCCCGCAAGAATGTCCAGAATTTGCATCAGCCCTCATCCTTTCCAAAATGAAATTTGTGCTTTCGATCCTGCCGGTGGGAAAAGACGCGTTCAGGCGTTGTTGGAGCCTGAAAAGCGTTTTCGAGGTGAAGCCCTTCCGTCGGCACTCCTTTGATTAACCGGTACGGTTGCCCGCCGGGTAAAGGAGGTTTCGAGCGGGAAAGGTGATGGGTCTCCTTATGTTTGGATCATCGCTTATAAGGAGTTTCACCAGCGAAGCGAAAGTATTAGCGTTAATTAAATAAAAATGCATCGCGGTTTGTCAAGCTCATTTTGCAATGGTTTTCGGCGTTGCTTGCTGGTGAAAAGGAGAAAAGGGATGTGGGACCATTGATGGGAAACGAGAATCATGGTTTATCGAGGTCTCTCCTATGGACCCGAACGCAGGCTGATTGGAAGTCACGGGCTTCTTTTGATGTCTTGGGCGCTGGGTGGCGACGGGTTACGTTTTTGACCGGAGGATGAGGATGGGGGGTTGAAAGAGGGAATAAGTGGTGATTTCTCGTTATAATCATTAGCGATCGACCCCCAACGTTTGGATGGGCCAAAAGCGAAAATTCCGATCACCACCGGGATCGGCGGATGCGCATTCGGAGTCGATAAATCATTCGTTTAAAGGCGAGGATGAACCGATCCGGACTCCTCACACGTCCCTTGAGGGTGAGGTAGCCGAGGGAAACCGCCAAACCGAAGACGACGCCAGAATAAATGCTGAGTCCCCAGATGAGCCCGGAGATGACGAAGAGAGCCACGAAGTTTACGATCTGGCCCGCCTCGAGCACCTGGAGCATCACGTGGACGCTAAGGAGCACGATGCTGGCGACGATAACATGTAGATGCAAGTATTTGACAATGTTCAAGGGCGTTTTCCCTCCATGATCATCCCCAATTGTAACAGAAAATGGTCCCAAAATCTTTGTGGTTATTTGGACCTGGCCCCATTTGAAAAGGTGGGCAAGTTAAAGAGGGTGTGAAAGGAGGGTGCGTCGGAAAGCTGCCGAGATGGGCGTCGACAAGGAGGGTCGAAGTAAGGGATTCCCTTGGAGCAGGAATTTGGCTTCATCGGCGCTAAGCGTATAGCAAGCGTTTGTCATTAGGATCTGATCATTTCCCCCGAGGAGTGAGGCCGGTGCCGGCGAAAAGGAATTGGGAACGACCCGAAATTGACGCCCCCGCTTTTGTAAAGCGAGTCACGTCGTTTATTCGCGAGCAAACTTTGGACCGAAGGGCCAAGGGCGTTGTGGTTGGGGTAAGTGGGGGTCTTGATTCGGCCGTGGTTTCGTGGCTCTTGGTCCGGGCTTTG
>SLMV01000102.1 GCA_007133365.1 Clostridia bacterium | reverse complement strand
TGGCCTCGCTCGTTTTTAGATGGAGCTGTCGCCATAGCCGACCGGATCGGCCCGTTCCCAAGAAGAGCATAAGGAACATCGTGCCGAGCATCCCCAAAACAAGTGCGATGATGAGCGTCATGATACCACTCGCTCCCAACATGATTCGGCCGGAATATAGCGAAAAATGGGGGCAACATCCGTCGGTTTTTTCCCAACTCGGGAAAGCGATGTCAACCGGCGGCCGCCTCGGCCATCCCGGGCCAGGTGGAGCACGAAGTCGATAACATCGGCAACTTGTTCTTCTACCACCCAGTGCGGGAGCCCCGCTTCTGCCATCTGCACCAAATGCACCACGCGGCGAAGGGCGTGTTCAGGGCCAGAAGCGTGCACTGTACCGAGAGCACCGGCATGCCCGGTCGTCAACGCCATCAGCAACTCCAATGCCTCCGGACCTCTCACTTCCCCGATGATGATACGATCCGGCCGCATCCGAAGGGAATTTCGAACGAGATCGCGCATCGTGATGGCGCCACTTCCATCCGCATTCGGCAGTCGAGTTTCCAGACGGAGCCAGTGGGCATGTTGCAAATTGAGTTCCGCCGCATCTTCAATGGTGATAACCCGCTCTCGGTCTGGGATTTCTCGAGACAAGGCATTGAGTAGCGTGGTTTTTCCGGTCCCCGAAGCACCACAGACGAGCACGTTCCTACCGTGGCGAACCGCTCCTTGTAAATACTTAGCAATTTCGCCTGAGAGCGAGTGGCGTCGGACCAGTTCTTCCAACGAAAAAATGCCGTGATTGAATTTTCGTATGGTCAGGTAAGGCCCCCCTACCGCAAGGGGAGGTAGGATGGCATGGGCCCGCGAACCATCCGGCAACCGCCCGTCGGCCCAGGGATGAGCCGTGTCAATGCGGCGTCCGAGGGGGGCAAAAATTCGCTCCAGGACATCCTGTAAGTGCTCCTCACCGCGAAACGCTAGCTCGGTTTTCTCCAAGTTGCCTGCTTTTTCAACCCAGATGTTCCCAGGACCATTCACCATAAGCTCGGAGACCTCTGGATCTTCTAAAAGCGGCGTCAAGGGACCATACCCAATTAACTCTTGTACTAATTGTCGCGCCAGTTCGCTTCGGTCCGATGCCTCCTGAATCGACGCTTCTTCTGGTAACTGGGTCAACACCAGGTCGAAAAGCTGAGTCCGGGCGCGCTCATCTTTTCTCGCACGCTCGAGGAGCAAGCGATGCCCATTAAGCACACGTTCTTGAATCATCGCTAAAAAGTCGGGAACGCTATGCTGTCGCTTCGTTCTCATCGTTTCCTTCGCTTTGAGGGGCTCCATTCGCTGAAGCAATGACATTCCTGCTTCACGCTCCCTTCTTTTTTAAAAAGTCCGGCAGCAACCGCTGCCACCATGGATTCGCTCTCGGAGCGAAATCGAAGCCAAAGGCATCCGCCAAAACTTTATCCAAAGCGTCCGATAATCCGTGATCATCGCCGGTAAGGACCAGCGGGCGGCCCTTGTCGATGGTGCCGTCAAGGACACTGCCCACGTCGACAAAGGACCCCACGCGTTTAAGCCCCAAGAACGTCTCCAAATCCCCCGAGGTCACAACCGAAGAAGCCACGTTCCGATTTAGAAAGAAACGCGCCTTATCTCGAAACGATGCTTGCTCCGAAGCGAGTTGATTGAGTGCAATCTTCAATCGGCGAGGGGATGACAAATCTGGAAGTACGGGTGCCAACACGTACGTAGCCTCTCGGGCCAGGTTTCGAGCCACTTTCGAGCCCGGATCACCCGGCGTATCGATCACCACAAGATCAAATAGACGTTGTGCACATTTTAAGACAGGAGCGAGCCGTTCCCAGGGCGCTAACTCCACCAGCTCCGGCCGGCCCGGCGCCGGCAAAACATAAACGCCCGAAGGATGATAGGTTGAGGTAAAATCCATTAATAATTCGGGCGTGATGTCCTCACCATAGGCGACCAGGTCCATAATCGTCGGTTTTTGCAGAAGATCTAAGTGCATCGCAACGTCCCCGCCTCCAACATCAAAGTCAATCAATGCCACCTCAATGCCCAAACCACTCCGCGCACGAGCCGCAAGGTTTGTCGCTAAAGTCGTTCGGCCCACCCCTCCTTTGGGGTTAAAGACCACCACCGTTTGGGGTCGTAATGTCATCGGGGTGGATTTCATCGACGCCGGATCCCATCCCGACGACAGATCTTTTGGGACTTCGTCTTCGAGTGATACCACCATGACCCCGGGAGGATAAGTATTTTCCGCAGTGCCATCCGTCAACGCGATAATCAGGGAAAACTTCTGTGCGAGCGCCCCCAATTCGCAAGATAAATCATTATGGTCGATGGTGTCGTCCACGACCAAGACCTCCTCGGCATTTTGCGGCGCGATATTGGGGGATAGACTTGGCAACACCCGATTGATCACCACCATGTTGCTATTTTGCAGTTTCGCAACCTTGCCAAAATCCGAACAAATCACCGCCGCTCGCGGTTTATCGCCCATGCTGAAACACCTCGCTTTCCGCATCAACAGCATCAAAGAGGTTATCCCCTTCAACACCCGGTCCCCTTTTCACATCCGGTTGATAGGGACTGATCACAACAAATACCTCACCCGTGGCAATCGCATAAGTTAGAATCTCGGCTTCGAGTTGGGAGACGGCCAAAACAGCGTCGGACGGCGTCTCTGTCGACTCCGGACTCCAGGAGCCGCCGCGCCCATCTCGGACATCCAAAACCTTGAGCCCTTGGAGCAATGTGCGCGCCTGGGCCGGACCATGAATTGAGCTATCGCGAAAATAAACCACGTCCACAAACTGTCCCGGGCGCAATCGTCCTCCTGCCGCTCGCTCCGGTCGACTTGGCACCGCCATCGCCCTTTGATCCGGCGCCAACTGCCACGCAATCCCTTGGGCGGGACCTTCGGGAACTGCCAGCTCCTCTTGTCGAATTTGCCGTCCCTTTGGGACGGGTTGCTGGGCGATTCGACCTTCTGTCAGGGCGAGATCCGGCAATGTTCCCGGCTGAACCGCCGCCTT